>NZ_JBEAAL010000002.1:0-432187 GCF_040066075.1 Neorhizobium phenanthreniclasticum | reverse complement strand
GGCTGTTCTTCCTGCCGCAATACTCCCCCGATCTCAATCCGATCGAAAAGCTCTTCGCCAAGATCAAACACCGGCTACGCGAGGCGCAGGCCAGAAGCCGCAACGCCATCCATGACGCGCTCGCAACCATCCTCCAAACCGTTTCTCCAAAAGAATGCCAGAACTATTTCAACGAGGCCGGATATGAACGGATCTAAAATCATCCCGCTCTAGGCAAGAGCCTTGCCCTCGAACCGGAGGTGATGCGATGTGGAAACCACTGAGCATTACGATATTGGCAAGGAGAAAACGGACGGGCTGGTCAGTCTCCGTCCGATTTCAATTCCTAGCTAGATAGCAAAAGGAAGGCAGGGCTCCACCCCTGTCTTCCACTCCGAAATATACTCTCCCATCAGGATGCTGATAAGAGAAGCCGCCCCTCAAGGATTGATCTTCGGGGGCTGGCTCAGATCGGGATTGCCGGAAGGGGCTGTTCCCGATGCCGGCGGTGCCGGTTGCTGGCCCTGGCCTCCCGCGGGCGCCTGGGGAGCAGGGCCGCCCAGATCAAGCGGAGGAAGGCCCAGTTGGGGCTGTGCCGGCGCGCCGCCCGCCGGTGCCTGCGGCGAAGGCCCGCCAAGGTCGAGCGGGGGAAGCCCCATCGAGGGGGCCTGGCCGCCCGTGCCGCCGGGCTGATTGCCAAGCGGCGGCAGGCCGAACGGTGCCGGTGCGGAGCCGTTCTGGTTGCCGAAGCCCGGGATCTCGATCTTCACGTCGTCCGGGTTCACAGCCTGCTGGTCGCTCTTGTAATGCATGACCAGGCCCGGGAAGGCGATCACCACCAGGATCATCGCGAACTGGATGACGATGTAGGGCAGCACGCCGCGGTATATTTCCGAGGTCTTCACGCCTTCCATCATTTTGCCCGTCACCTTGTCGGCCCAGGGAGCCGAGGGCGCGATCGAGCGCAGGAAGAAAAGAGAGAAGCCGAAGGGCGGCGTCAGGAACGATGTCTGCAGATTGACGCCGAGGATGATGCCGAACCACACGAGGTCGATGCCGAGCTTTTCGGCCACCGGCGCGAGCAGCGGCACCATGATGAAGGCGATCTCGAAGAAATCGAGGAAGCAACCCAGGATGAAGACGATGATCGTCACCACGATCAGGAAGCCGTATTCGCCGCCCGGCAGGGCAAGCAGCAGTTCCTCGATCCAGACGTTGCCGTTGATGCCGTAAAAGGTGAGACCGAAAACGCGGGCGCCGATCAGGATCATCATCACGAAGGCGGAGAGCTTCGTGGTGGAATCGAGCGCGCTTTTTATCGACGCGAACGTCAGGCGCCGTTTGGCGAATGCCAGGATGAGAGCGCCGGTGGCACCCATGGCGCCGCCTTCGGTCGGCGTCGCGATGCCGAGGAAGATGGTGCCGAGCACGAGGAAGATCAGCGCGAGCGGCGGGATCAGCACGATGATCACCTGTTCGGCGAGCCTCGAAATGATCTTCTTCTGCATCCGCCCGTTGACGATGGCAACGACGTAGGCGACTGCGATCGCAAAGGCCATCGCCGCGACAAGCCGCCATTCGGGACTCTGGATACCGGTGAAAAGGACGTGGAGCCCGAGGTAATAGAGAGCCACGGCGATCGCGATCATCACGATGAGGGATGTCACGCCGTTGCCGAGCGTGCGCGCCTCCAGCGGCAGGGCAGGGGCCCATTGCGGCTTCGTCATCGATACTATGAACACATAGACACAATAGACCGCAACGATGAGCAGGGCCGGATAAAGAGCGCCGACATACATGTCGCCGACCGAGCGGCCGAGCTGATCGGCCATGACGATCAGCACCAGCGAGGGCGGCACGATCTGAGCGAGCGTTCCCGATGCGGCGATGGTGCCGGAAACGAATGGCCGGTTATAGCCGTAACGCAGCATGATCGGCAGGGAAATGAGGCCCATCGCCATGACGGAGGCGGCGACCACGCCGGTGGTGGCGCCGAGCAGCGCGCCGACCAGGATCACCGCATAGGCGAGACCGCCCCGGACAGGACCGAAAAGCTGGCCGATCGTGTCGAGCAGGTCTTCGGCCATGCGCGACCGTTCCAGGATGATGCCCATGAAGGTGAAGAACGGAATGGCGAGCAGGGTATCATTGTACATGATCCCGTAAATGCGTTCGGGATGGCTCTGCAGGAGCGGCCAGAAGAGCCGGATTTCCGGCGAAATAGTCGAAAGCTCGACCCCGATGACGAAATAGGCGAGGCCGCCGGCTGCCAGCGTGAAAGCGACGGGGTAGCCGAGCAGCAGCATCGCCATGACGCTCGTGAACATCACGAGCGGGAGGTTGTGGGCAATGAAATCGATCATGTCAGACCTCGGACGCGGCGGGCGGCATCTGGCCGGCTTTATCTTCGCGCGGGTCTTCGATCCGGCCGGTCACGACCGCGAAGCGCTTGATGATCTCCGACAGGGCCTGGAGCAGGAGCAGCATGAAGCCGAGCAGTACGGCAAGCTTTGCAGGCCAGATGATCAATCCGCCGGCATTCGAGGATATTTCGCCGGAGCGGTAGGAAAGCCAGAACCAGGGCCAGGCGAGCCATGCCATCAATCCGGCAAAGGGGAGCAGGAAGATGATGTGCAGAACGAGGTCGATGATGTCCCGGGTTTTCTTCGACCAACTCGACGACAGGATGTCGATGCGGACGTGCTCGTTCTGCAGAAGCGCATAAGCCGCGCCCAGCATGAAGACCGTGCCGTACAGGTACCATTGCACTTCCAGCCAGGCGTTGGACGACAGGTCCAGCGTCTTGCGCAGCACGGCATTGCCGGCGCTGATCAGAACCGCCGCCAGCAGCAGCCAGGATACGGATTTGCCAATTGCCGTCGTAACAGCGTCGACGAGCCGACTAAATACAAGCAGTCCAGCCATTATTTTCCCCTCCTCTTGGACTTATTTTGAGTGATTATCAGGTCCTGGGTCATGATAGGATAGTGTTTGGCCGGAAGCGATAGCCTCCGGTTTCGGTGGCGCGACGTGTATTGACTGGTGCGGCAAAAATCAATCGCCGGATAACCGGGAAAGCCTGAAATCGGTGGCTTTCGGCAAGGTTTTTCGCGTTTTGTTGAGTGCAAACAGCGGAGGATTCGACGAAAGTCGGAGAGCGTTTTGGACGATCGATGGATGCGAATGACGGCCGCGTTGCAAATCCCAATTCGGCACAGGTGTTGGAATTTTAGCTATCCTGTTTGGAATTCATTGAGCAAACTCTCAACAACCCCCCACTGATTAGGGGGGGATGAGCCATTTGCACAATCAATTTTTAAAAGGTTTTCAGCAGTGTTGGCCGGAACCAAAGGGATGAACCCGATGAAAGAGACTGAAGCGAAGGTGCTGCAGACGGACGTGTACCTGTCGTTCGTCAGCTCACTGTTTGGCAATCGCGGCACGCTGGCGACGGGCATGATCGTGCACGTCATGTGGTGCTTTCTCGTCTTCAGCGATACCGGTTCAGTCTTCTATCTCGGCATGGCGGCGTGCTTCGTCGCGGTTTTCCTCTATCGCATCACGGGTTTCTGGCAGTTCGACCGTCTCGACAAGCAGTCCCTGTCCCGTGAACAAATTGCTTCCATCGAGCGCGGCTATGTCGTCGGAGCGGCGATGACCGCGCTTCTGCTGGGTATTGCCAGCGGTTACGCGCTTCTTGTCCTGCAGAGCACATTTGCGGCTTTCACCTGCATCGCGATGACGCTCGGCACGATGATGTCCATCGTCGGGCGCAATTACGGTTCACGTCATGCGGTGGATTTTCAGATCATCGGTTGCTGCCTGCCGATCATCGTGGCCTGTATTCTAACCGGCGAACTGAATTTGGCGTTGATGTCGTTGCTGCTGATCCCGTTCGGACTTACCACGCGCTCCATGGCCAAGGGGGTTCGAGACTTCCTTTACGAGAATGTCATCGCTTCGCGTGAAATGACGCTCATCGCCGGCCGCTTCGACACCGCGCTCAAGACCATGGCCCACGGCCTCATGATGCTGGACGGTAACGGCAGGATCGAAGTCATCAATCGTCAGGCCCGCGATCTCCTGGGACTTGATCCTGCTGTGGACGTGAAAGACAGCGAACTCGTGAACGTGCTGCGGCAAGGCACCGTCCGCGCCTCCGACGCAATTATCCAGCAGATCGCCCTATTGGCCAAAGGGACGTTGAACCGGGCACTGTTTCGATTCAGCGGTGAACGCCACCTGGAATTTTCCGTGAGCCATCGCTCCGATGGCGGCGTGGTCCTGATTTTCGAGGATGTCAGCGCCCGCGTGGCCGCGGAGGAAAAGATCCTGCATATGGTGCGGTTTGACGCGCTGACAGGCCTGCCGAACCGCGGCTATTTCGCCGGGCTGGCGGCGGAGAAGGTGAACGGTCGCGGCGAGGCGCTGGCGGCTCTCGCCGTGTTCGACGTCGACGGCTTCAAGCATGTCAATGACATGCGCGGCCATGTGGTCGGCGACCGGCTGCTTTCGGCGATCGCGGCCCGGTTTGCCGCGCTCGGGACGGACAACATGCTGACCGGACGCCTGATCGGCGACGAATTCGTCATCCTGCTTACCGGTGGCGAAGACAGTGGCGGGCTGGAGCAGCAAATCCGCCAGCTTCACGCGGGAATTCAGGGAGATTATCATGTGGAGGGCCTGCGCCTGACGGTTTCCATGAATGGCGGCTGCGTCATCCTGCCCTCGCAGGATTTCGACATGGAGAACTGGCAGATCAAGGCCGACCTCGCCCTTAACCATGCAAAGTCCGAAGGGCACGGTGCGCTGACCGTCTTCCGGCCGGAAATGGACGCGCAATATATCGATGAGCAGAAGCTCCGTGCAGACCTTCGGCTCGCGGTCGCCAACGGAGCCCTCCATGTCGTCTACCAGCCCATGTACCGGCCCGACGGTTCCGTCATCGAATGCAGCGAAGCCCTGGTGCGCTGGCACCATGCCGAACGCGGCCTGGTCGGCCCGAACATCTTCATCCCCATGGCGGAGGATATGGGCCTCGTCTCCCAGATCACGCGCCTGGTCCTCGATCAGGCCTGTCGCGATTGCATGACCTGGCCCGACCCGATGGGCGTCTCCGTCAATCTCTCAATCCAGGACCTGCGCAATGACGAGATCGTCGGATACGTGGCGGACGTTCTGAAGCGCCATTCGCTCGATCCCTCCAGGCTGCACCTGGAGGTGACGGAAAGCTGTTTCATGGACGAGCCCGTCGCGGTCAGCGCGATTCTCAACCAGTTCCGGGCGCTCGGCGTCACGATTGCGATCGACGATTTCGGCACCGGCTTCTCGAGCCTCAGCTACCTGGATTCGCTGCCGGTCGACATCGTCAAGATCGACCGGGCCTTCATCCGCAATATCGGCGAGGACCAGCGCAAGCTGAAGCTCCTGCGCGGCATCGTACACCTGTCGCGAGAACTCGGCCTGAAGATCATTGTGGAAGGCGTCGAGACGCGGGAGCAGCTCGCGCTCATCAATCGTCACCGTTTCGCCGATCTGGTGCAGGGTTACGTCTTCTCCATGCCGGTGGATGCCGACAGAATCACCGAGCTTGCGGCCACCGCCTCGCCGACCGGCAAGCTTTCCACCCTGCGGCGCGGTGCAAAGAACACGCAAAGCTCCGCGTTCAGGGCAGCCGCACGCTGACCACTGCCTAAAATCTGAGCGAATGCGATTGGATTTCGTGCAGCCGGAAGGCCGATCCGGTGCTTTTTAACCATAATATTTAAAACTTTATTAAAATCGGCATTCGCTTATTGCAGCCCTGTCGCCTTTTAGGGTTAATTCCTGGTTAACGCCCCAGGAATGACCTCAATGCAAACAGAAAAGACCTTTTCAGACGGATATTTTTCCAGCAAGCTTCTTGAGACCTTGGATCACATAGAATACCGGCGAATCGAAAGCCATGAGGATTTCGAGGATATCGCACGGCTGAGATATAGAGCCTATAAAGCGCACAATGTGCTGCCTGTCGCTGTGAGCAGCATGCTCGACGAGATCGATTTCGACAGTCATGCTTATGTCTTCGGCGTCTATTATTACGAAGAGCTCGTCAGTACATTACGTATTCATTATGTAACGCCGGAGCATCGGGTATCCCAGTCGAGCGGCATTTTTCCCGATGCGATCAACGCTTTTCTCGATGCCGGCCTCACGCTCATCGATCCGGCGCGATTCGCCATCGATGCGGAATTCGCCAACGAGCGCTCGACGCTTCCCTATCTCACCGTCAGGCCGACGATCATGGCGGCGATCCATTTCGACGCGGATCGCATGCTCCAGCATATACGACCTTCGCATGCGGCGTTCTACAGACGCTTCTTCTATGCCGATACCGTCGTTCCGCCGACCATGACAAAAACCTATGGCTTCGAGCTGACCTTGCTTGCATCGCGTACGCGGGAGATAAGGTCGAAACTGATGCGGCGTTTCCCGGCGTTTCAATCCGAGGCCTTCGAGCGGCGGCTTATGTTCGACCGGTCTTCGCGCTTCGAGATTTCGCCGCTCACCATCCTTCCGACGGCCCGGATTGCCGTCAGGCCGGATTCTCCCGAGATGGTCTACGTGACGTGACGAGCGTACGGGAGCGGCGTTTCGTGCCATTGCGCTTTCCAGCCGCTTTGTGTAAGGCCTGACGTGACGTTCATCTTGCTGCTCTAGGCATGATCGAGGACGTTCAAGAGGGTTTTTCCGCGCGCGAAAACGCTTGACCCCGCGGGTCGCGTGCGGCTGGTGTTCTAAGGAGACGGGACAGATGGACAATCACCATAGCGGGCCGGTGGAAACAGGGGCTTCCATGGACTATTCGGAACATGAGAAGACCTACAACATGTTCATCGCCGGTGCGAAATGGGGCACGATGGTCACCGCCGTCCTGCTGATCGCAATGGCCGCCGGTTTCTTCGGCGGCGTGGGCTTCCTCGGCAGCCTCATCGTCTTCATCGTTCTCAACATCGCCGGCGTCTTCCTGCTGCGCTGATCCTGACCGGCCGGATTTGTCTCTGGCGTAAGGGGGGATGAGATGTCGC
This sequence comes from Neorhizobium phenanthreniclasticum, assembly GCF_040066075.1. Classification (NCBI taxonomy): domain Bacteria; kingdom Pseudomonadati; phylum Pseudomonadota; class Alphaproteobacteria; order Hyphomicrobiales; family Rhizobiaceae; genus Neorhizobium; species Neorhizobium phenanthreniclasticum. The sequence continues at coordinate 425,141 of NZ_JBEAAL010000002.1, read as the reverse complement.
GCCCTCCTGCGATATCGACTGGGAGGAAACAGTCTTTGGCGAAGATCGTATTTGTAAGCCGCGAAGGTTCGGAAGAGCCGCGCGTATCCGCATCACCCGAAACGGTAAAACGGCTCGTCGGCCTCGGCTTTTCGATGGTCGTCGAGAATGGTGCAGGGCTGGCGTCGGGCATTCCCGACGCAGATTTCGCATCTGCCGGCGCCCGTATCGGGACCGCCGCCGATGCCGGAGCGGCCGATATCCTGCTCAGGGTCAACCGACCGACGGCCGCGGAGATCGCCTCCTATAAATCGGGCGCGGTCGTGTTTGCGGTCATGGATCCTTACGGCAACGAGGCGGCACTCGCCGGGATGGCGAAGGCCGGGCTCACCACCTTCGCCATGGAGCTGATGCCGCGCATCACCCGTGCGCAATCCATGGACGTCCTGTCGTCCCAGGCAAACCTTGCCGGCTACCGCGCCGTGATTGACGCGGCGCATGAATACGGCCGGGCCATGCCGATGATGATGACGGCGGCCGGCACGGTTCCTGCCGCCAAGGTTTTCGTGATGGGGGCGGGCGTTGCCGGCTTGCAGGCGATTGCCACCGCAAGGCGCCTTGGCGCCGTCGTCTCCGCGACCGACGTGCGCCCGGCCGCCAAGGAGCAGGTCGCCTCGCTCGGCGGCAAGTTCATCGCTGTCGAGGACGACGAGTTCAAGGCCGCCGAGACCACTGCCGGTTACGCCAAGCCGATGTCGGCGGAATATCAGGCCAAGCAGGCGGCGCTTGTCGCCGACCACATTGCCAAGCAGGACATCGTCATCACCACGGCCCTCATTCCGGGCCGTCCGGCGCCGAAACTCGTCACGCGCGCCATGCTCGCCTCGATGAAGCCGGGCTCGGTGGCGGTCGATCTCGCGGTCGAGCGCGGCGGCAATATCGAAGGTTCCGAAAAGGGCAAGGTCGTCACCGTCGAGGGCGTCACCGTCATCGGTTATGCCAATGTCGCCGGCCGCATCGCCGCATCCGCTTCAGCGCTTTATGCGCGCAACCTCTATGCCTTCATCGAGACTATGGTCGACAAGGGCACGAAGGAGTTTTCGATCAATATCGAAGACGAACTCGTCAAGGCGACGATGCTGACGAACGGCGGCGCGGTCGTGCATCCGACCTTCGCGACGGCTGTGCCCGCCGAAGAGCCGGCAGCGGCGCCGGCGCCGAAGAAGGCGGCGCCTAGGAAGGAGAAGGTGGTTTCGCCCAGTGACGCACCGGCGGAAAAAGCCACGCGCGCGCGCCGTAAACCTGCCAAGGACGATGCCGCGAAGAAGGAGGGGCTTTGATGGCGAATGAAATTATGAACAGGGCGTTGGAAAGCCTCGACAATGCGGTCGCCGCCGTGAAGGCCGCCGCCGAGCAGGCGCCCGAAGTTGCCAATGCGGCCGGTGCGGCCGCCCATGCCGTTTCCGGCGGCGCGATCGATCCTTTCGTCTTCCAGCTTGCGATCTTCGTGCTGGCGATCTTCGTCGGCTATTACGTCGTCTGGTCGGTGACGCCGGCGCTGCATACGCCGCTGATGGCCGTCACCAATGCGATCTCCTCGGTCATCGTGGTCGGCGCACTGCTCGCAGTCGGCGCCTCGCTCAGCGGGTTCGCCACCGGTTTCGGCTTCGTCGCTCTGGTGCTCGTCTCGGTGAATATCTTCGGCGGCTTCCTGGTGACCAGCCGGATGCTCGCCATGTACAAGAAAAAAGATCGCTGAGGGACGCCTAGACGATGTCGCAGAATCTCGCAGCCTTCCTTTACCTCGTCTCCGGCGTGCTGTTCATCATGGCGCTTCGGGGGCTTTCCCACCCCACCACCAGCCGTCAGGGCAATATCTACGGCATGGTCGGCATGGCAATCGCCATCGTCACCACGCTTCTGCTCGCCACGCCGACCTTCGGCGGTTTCATCCTGATCGTGCTGGCGCTCGCTATCGGCGGCGGGGCAGGGGCCTATATCGCCCGCACCATTCCGATGACGGCGATGCCGCAGCTTGTCGCCGGTTTCCATTCGCTGGTCGGTTTCGCCGCCGTGATGGTGGCGGCCGCGGCACTCTATGCGCCGCACTCCTTCGGCATCGGCGAGATCGGTGAGATCCACGGTCAGGCGCTGGTCGAGATGGCGCTGGGTGCCGCGATCGGTGCGATCACCTTCACCGGCTCGGTCATCGCCTTCCTGAAGCTCGATGGGCGCATGTCCGGCAAACCGATCCTGCTGCCCTACCGGCATTTCATCAATATCGGCCTGCTGGTGCTGATCGTCGTCTTCATCGTCGGCCTGGTGCAGACCGAGAGCCATTTCGATTTCTGGCTGGTCGTGGGGCTGGCGCTGGCGCTCGGCGTGCTGCTCATCGTGCCGATCGGCGGCGCCGACATGCCGGTGGTCGTATCGATGCTGAATTCCTATTCCGGCTGGGCGGCCGCCGGCATCGGGTTCACGCTCGGCAACCTGGCGCTGATCATCACCGGCGCGCTGGTCGGTTCGTCCGGCGCGATCCTGTCCTACATCATGTGCAAGGGCATGAACCGCTCCTTCATCTCCGTCATCCTCGGCGGCTTCGGCGGCGAGACCGCTTCGGCCTCCGGCGACGACGGCGTGCAGCGGACCGTCAAGCAGGGGTCGGCCGACGACGCTGCCTTCCTGATGCAGAACGCCGAGAAGGTGATCATCGTGCCGGGCTATGGCATGGCGGTCGCCCAGGCGCAGCATGCGCTGCGTGAGCTTGCCGACACGCTGAAGGAGCACGGCGTCGAGGTCAAATACGCCATTCATCCGGTCGCCGGCCGCATGCCGGGCCATATGAACGTGCTGCTCGCCGAGGCGAACGTGCCCTATGACGAGGTCTTCGAACTGGAAGACATCAATGCCGAGTTCGCGCAAGCCGACGTCGCCTATGTCATCGGCGCCAACGACGTCACCAATCCTGCGGCGCGCGACGACAAGTCCTCGCCGATCTACGGCATGCCGATCCTCGACGTCGACAAGGCCAAGACCTGCCTGTTCGTCAAGCGCTCGCTCGGCTCCGGTTACGCCGGCATCGACAACACGCTGTTCTACAAGGACGGTACGATGATGCTACTCGGCGACGCCAAGAAGATGACGGAAGATATCGTCAAGGCGATGAAGCACTGACGCAAGCGATTGCTGAATAGTGAGTATAAAAGCCCGGCGATGCCGGGCTTTTTCGTGGGTCGGTTGCTCGAAGATTTCGATCTTTATCGCGACGAGGCCAGCGACCAATAGACTCGGCAACGGAAAACCTTCCACGCCTCGAGTGCTATGAAGCGGAGTCTCAGCTTGTCGCGCGGGTGCGGGAAGCGCCGTCAACGGCGGGCTTGTAATTCGGGTCGAGGCGCACAGCGTGCGAATAGGATCGGTAGGCGCGTGACTTGTCGCCCTTGCGTTCGTAGACCAGCGCCTGGTTCGCCCAGGATTCGGCGAGCTTGTCGTTCAGCTCGATCGCGCGGTTGAAGTCGGCGAAGGCGTTGTCGTCGTCATTCAGCGCGACGTAGGAAATGCCACGTCCGTTATAGGGTTCTGCCGAATTGGGCGAGAGCGAGATCGCCTTGGAAAAATCCTCGATCGCCTGGGCATGCTGGCCGCGAAGCTGGTAGATCAGGCCGCGGTTATGATAGGCGCGGCCGTCGGTCGTATCGAGTTCAATCGCCTTGGAGAAATCGTTGAAGGCTTCGTTGGTGCGGCCCGCCTGACGGTAGATATTGCCCCGGCCGATATAGGCGACATCATAGCTCGGGTTGATCTGCAGTGCCCGGTTGTAGTCATTGGCGGCGTCCACCGGCTTGCCCATGTTGCGATAGACGAGCGCCCGGTTGGCATAGGCCTGGTAGAACTGCGGATTGAGCTGGATGGCGCGATTGAAGTCGTCAAGCGCGCGGGAGAATTCGCCTGCACGTCCGTAAGCCGTGCCGCGGACATTGTACCCTTCCGGATCATTCGGATTGGCATTGATGACCGCCGAGAGCGAGGAGATATTTTCCTGGCTGCCCTGGGCACGGTCAACCGTGATCATGTCGGTGGAGGTCGTCGAGCAGCCGGCAATCGCCAGCATGGCGAACAACGCAGGGACAAGCGCGGTCTTGCCGCGGAGGGGAGAAACGATGGTTGAAAGGCCGGAAATTTGGGTTCCACGAATCAGAACGGCAGTTTTGGCGGCCATCAGGCGCGTTTCCTCGTATCGGGCAAAGAGCATTTCTTGTTCCCTTGCCTGTCGTTGTCCCAAAACCGGTTCCCGCTTTCGGGGCGACATGCAATTGGTTCAAGACCAAATCAAAAGAGCGGCGGCGCCCTTGTCGCCACCGCCCTGAAAGCACAGGAAAACGTCGAAAAAGCGGCCGATCAACGACCGGTGCGACCGCCGGCGATCAGGCCTTCGCGCTGAGCGCGCTTGCGAGCCAGCTTGCGGACGCGACGAACAGCTTCGGCCTTTTCGCGGGCGCGCTTCTGCGACGGCTTCTCGTAGTAGTCGCGCATTTTCATTTCACGGAAAATGCCTTCGCGCTGCATCTTTTTCTTGAGAGCGCGGAGCGCCTGATCGACATTGTTGTCGCGGACTAGTACCTGCACGTGAATCCCGTTCCTTTGGTTTGGTTGCTCGCCCTCATCGGTACGATTAGAGGACGAAAAATAACGTCCGCCCGGCGTTAACCGTGCGATTGGTGATGCGGCATAGCAGATGAGTCCGTGGAAGTCCATATGCTCCGTTCAAACTCTCGCGAAAATGGATCCGGGTCCTTTTGCCGCGTGTCGAAACAATCGTCTCACGCGTCGCAAAACAGCCATTGTGGCGCATATTGATTTGCGATGGGTATCGCACTACCGAGAATGCCGATCCAACATCACCGAGCCAACGATCCCAGGAGTCTGAAGGCGAGATGCGCAAATATTCGGTTTTCGCCATAGCCCGCGAGGCGATGCGCGCCCATAAAGGCTGGGAAGCGCAGTGGACCTCGCCGGAGCCGCGTTCCTCCTATGATGTCGTCATTGTCGGCGCCGGCGGGCACGGCCTTGGTGCTGCCTATTATCTCGCCAAGGAGCACGGCCTCACCAATGTCGCGGTGATCGAGAAGGGATGGCTTGGCGGTGGCAATACCGGCCGCAACACGACGATCATCCGGTCCAACTATCTCTATGAAGAGAGCATGGACATTTACGAGCATTCGCTGAAGCTCTGGGAGGGCTTGAGCCAGGAGCTCAACTACAATGTCATGTATTCGCCGCGCGGCGTGATGATGCTGTCGCACAATACCCACGACATGCAGAGCTTCAAGCGGCACATTAACGCCAACCGGCTCTACGGCATCGACAACGAATGGCTGACGCCGGAACAGGCGAAAGCCTTCGTTCCGGTTCTCGACATCTCCAAGACGGCGCGTTACCCGATCAACGGCGCGGCACTCCAGCGGCGCGGCGGCACCGCCCGCCACGACGCGGTCGCCTGGGGTTATGCCCGCGCGGCCTCCGATCGCGGTGTGCATATCATCCAGAACTGCGAGGTGACCGGCATCCGCCGAGGCGCGAACGGCGAGGTGACGGGTGTTGAAACCACGAGGGGTTTCATCGGCACGAAGAAGATCGGGGTTTCGGCAGCCGGACACTCCTCCGTCGTCATGGAAATGGCGGGCGTGCGCGTGCCGCTTCATTCCAACCCGCTGCAGGCGCTGGTCTCGGAACCGTTGAAGCCGATCTTCCCCTGTGTCGTGATGTCGAACACGGTGCATGCCTATATCTCGCAGTCCGACAAGGGCGAACTCGTGATCGGCGCCGGCACCGACCAGTACAATTCCTATTCCCAGACCGGCGGATTGCAGATCATCACCCATACGCTCGATGCCATCTGCGAGCTCTTCCCGATCTTCCGGCGGGTGAAGATGATGCGCCAGTGGGGCGGCATCACCGACAACACGCCGGACCGCTCGCCGATCCAGGGCGTCACGCCGGTGCCGGGCCTCTTCGTCAATTGCGGCTGGGGTACAGGCGGTTTCAAGGCGACGCCGGGCTCGGCGAACCTCTTCGCCCACCTGATCGCCAAGGGCGAGCCGCATCGACTGGCTGCCGGCCTGACGCTCGACCGGTTCCGCACCGGCCGGCTGATCGACGAGGCGGCGGCGGCCGCTGTCGCACATTGAGGGGGCGTGGGATGTTTCGGGTTCCGGATCAGGTTTTGTCCATTCGCTGCATAGGATGGCGGTCGCTTATGGAGGAAGACAGCGCGGCATATCGATCTCCCCCCCTAAGGGGGAGATGCCCGGCAGGGCAGAGGGGGGTAGGCCTTTCCGCATATTCGCCGGCAACTGTCTTTGCCGCACCGTCGCTACCCCTCTCCGTCACCTTCGGTGACATCTCCCCCACAAGGGGGGAGATCAGTGGGAGCCTGCCTCGCTCACATTCATCCTCCCAAACCCTGCGGAGCCCCGCATGCTTTTGATCCATTGCCCTTATTGCGAGGAAGATCGCTCGGAGCTGGAATTCCGCTGGGCCGGCGAGGCGCATATCGCCCGGCCGGAAAATATCGCGGCGATCTCCGACGAGGAATTCGCGGAATATTTCTTCCTGCGCAACAATGAAAAAGGCCTCACCTACGAGCGCTGGCGGCACATCCATGGATGCGGCCGCTTCTTCAACGCGGCGCGCGACACGGTGAGCGACAGGTTCCTGATGACCTACAAGGCAGGCCTGCCGAAACAGCCGCTGCCGGAAAGCGGCGCCAGCGAGAAGACCGTGGAGACCTATGAGGCGACAGAAGGAGACGCAAGATGAGCGGTTCTCCGGATAATCTCGGTGCCTTCCGCATCAAGGGTGCCGGCCGCCTGACGCCGGCGCGTACTGCGCGCTTCACCTTCGACGGCAGGAGCTACACGGCGATGGAAGGCGACACGGTCGCCTCGGCGCTCCTGGCGCATGGCGTGCATCTCGTCGGGCGTTCGTTCAAGTATCACCGGCCGCGCGGCATCCTTTCCGCCGGGGCGGAAGAGCCGAACGCGCTCATCGACGTTGCGCGCGACGCTGCCCGCCGCCAGCCGAACGTGCGCGCCACCGTGCAGGAAGTGTTCGACGGTGCGAAGATTGCCTCGCAGAACCGCTGGCCGTCGCTGAGGTTCGATGTCAGTGCTTTCAACGACCTGCTTTCGCCGTTCTTCGCGGCCGGCTTCTACTACAAGACCTTCATGTGGCCGAAGGAAGCCTGGGCGAAGCTCTACGAGCCCTTCATCCGCCGCGCCGCCGGCCTCGGCGTCGCGCCGACGGAAGAGGATCCGGATCACTATGCCAGCCGCTATGCCCATTGCGATGTGCTGGTTGCCGGCGCAGGCGTTGCCGGCCTGACGGCGGCGCTTTCCGCCGCCTCGACCGGCGCATCCGTCATCCTCGTGGACGAACAGCCGGAAGTCGGCGGTGCGCTGCATTTCGATGCGGCGGCGACGATCGACGGGCAGAACGGCTATGACTGGGTGCAAGGCCTCGCCGCGAAGCTGAAGGCCATGCCGAACGTCACGGTGCTGACCCGCACGACCGTCTTCGGCTATTACAACCACGGCTTCCTGGGGCTGGTGGAGCGGGTGAGCGATCATCTGGCCAGGCCCGGCAGGGACCTGCCGCGCGAGCGGTTGTGGCAGGTCAGGGCAAAGCGCGTCATCCTGGCGACAGGCGCGATCGAGCGGCACATGGTGTTCGCCAACAACGACCGGCCGGGCATCATGCTGGCCTCTGCGGCGCGGACCTTCCTCAACCATCACGGCGTCGCGGTCGGCAAGAATGTCGGCGTCTACACCGCGCATGATTCGGCTTATGAGGCGGCTTTCGACCTGAAGCGGGCCGGTGTGGCGATCGCCGCGATCGTCGATAACCGGACAAATCCAGACGAGGCGGTTCTTGCGGAAGCCCGGTCGCTCGGCATCGATGTGCTGACGGGTCATTCCGTCACCGATACCTCCGGCCGCTTGCGCATCTCCTCGATGACGGTTGCCCGCAACGGCGGCTCGAATGCCCGCAAGATCGCGGTCGATGCACTGATTGTCTCGGCCGGCTGGACGCCCTCCGTACACCTCTTCTCGCAGTCGCGCGGAAAACTGCGCTTCGATGAACAGAACCAGCGTTTTCTGCCGGATATCTACGCGCAGGACTGCGTTTCGGTCGGCGCCTGCAACGGCACGGACGACCTTGCCGAGCTGATCGACGAGGCGATTGAGGCAGGCGGCGGTGCCATGGCTCTCTCCGGGGAGAACAGGTTCGAGTGGACCGGCGGCATGATCGGCGCGGCGGAAGGCGCGGGGCCGGAGACGGTTGTGAAGGCCTTCATCGATTTCCAGCACGACGTGGCGGCCAAGGACATCCGCCTTGCGGTGCGCGAGGGCATGCATTCGATCGAGCATATCAAACGCTTCACGACGAACGGCATGGCGTCCGACCAGGGCAAGCTCTCCAACATGCATGGTCTGGCGATCGCGTCGGAAATGCTCGGACGACCGATCCCGAAGGTGGGGCTCACCACCTTCCGCGCGCCTTACACGCCGGTCACCTACGGCACGCTGGTCGCCCATTCACGTGGGCCACTCTTCGATCCGGCCCGCAGGACGCCGATGCATGAGTTCGAGGCGGCAGAAGGCGCCGAATTCGAGGATGTCGGCAACTGGAAGCGCGCCTGGTATTTCCCGAAGCGCGGCGAGGACATGGCGACGGCCGTCAACCGCGAATGCAAGACAGTGCGCGATGTGGCGGGCGTGTTCGACGCCTCGACTCTCGGCAAGATCGAAGTGGTCGGGCCGGACGCGGCGCAATTCCTCAACCTCCTCTACACCAATGCCTGGGATACGCTGAAACCCGGCAAATGCCGCTACGGCATCATGACCCGCGAGGATGGCTTCATCTATGATGACGGCGTCGTGGGAAGGCTTGCGGAGGACCGTTTCCACGTGACCACCACGACCGGCGGGGCGCCGCGCGTGCTGCATCACATGGAGGATTATCTCCAGACGGAATTCCCGCATTTGAAGGTCTGGCTGACCTCGACCACGGAACAATGGGCGGTGATCGCCGTGCAGGGGCCGAAGGCGCGCGAGATCATCCAGCCCTTCGTCGAGGGCGTCGACCTCTCCAACGAGGCCTTCCCGCATATGAATGTGGCGGAATGCTCGGTCATGGGCGTATCGGCAAGGCTCTTCCGCGTCTCGTTTACCGGTGAACTCGGTTACGAAATCAACGTGCCGGCCGATTACGGCCCGGCCGTCTGGAAGGCGATATGGGAACAGGCGGAAGGCATGGGTGCCTGCCTCTACGGCACTGAGACTATGCACGTGCTGCGCGCCGAGAAGGGCTATATCATCGTCGGCCAGGATACCGACGGCACGGTGACGCCGGATGATGCGGGCCTCGACTGGGCGGTTTCGAAGAAGAAGACGGATTTCGTCGGCATCCGTGGCCTGAAGCGTCCCGACCTCGTCCGCGAGGGCCGCAAGCAGCTTGTCGGGCTCCTGACGAAGGACCCAGCGGACGTGCTGGAAGAGGGGGCGCAGGTCGTCGCCGATCCGAACCAGCCGAAGCCGATGACCATGCTGGGGCATGTCACCTCATCCTACTGGTCGGAAAACTGCGGCCGATCGATCGCGCTGGCGCTGGTTGCCGGCGGGAGAGCTCGCATGGGCGAAACGCTCTACGTGCCGATGAAGGACAGGACGATCGAAGTGGAAGTGACCGACATGGTGTTCTTCGACAAGCAAGGAGGCCGCATCCATGGTTGATCCAGTAATTCGTAGTCTGCCCCTTTCCGGCAGTTACGGAGGCTCCTCCGCCGTCCGGCTGGAGGCCGCGCCCCCGGCAGAACGCCTCTCGCTGCGCGCGAGACCCGAGGACGTGGCGGCGCTGTCGGGAGCCCTTGGCCTCGACCTGCCGGTAAAGCCGAAGACATCCGCTTCCGCCAACGGCCGCACGGCGCTATGGCTCGGGCCGGACGAGTGGCTGGTGATCGGCGAAGAAGGCGCCGGGCTCATGCAGGAGGCGACGAATTCCGGCGTGCTGCATTCGGCGGTGGATATTTCCCACCGCAACACGGCGATCCTGGTTTCCGGTCCCGGCGCTGCTGCGGCGATCAATACCGGCTGCCCGCAGGATCTTTCGCTTGCCGCCTTTCCGGTCGGCGCATGCTCGCGCACCGTCTTCGGCAAGGTGGAGATCGTGCTCTTAAGGACCGCAGAGGATGCGTTCCGGGTAGAGGTCTGGCGGTCGTTTTCGGACTATGCCTTCGGACTGCTGTCTGAAGGCGCGCGGGACGCAGCGTTTTAGGCTGGACGGATCCTTGCCGGTGAGGCAGGATTCGTTGGCTGCGCGCCTCCGCAAGTATACTTAGGTATGCCGGCGGTCATCTGCTCATATGATCCGATTAATACTCCAGGAATGTAGAACGACGAGCTTCCGGCCTGCATATTTCATCCGTGAAGTTCGAAGCGCGTAGGGCCGAAATAGGCCTCGGAAGTCTCTGAAGAATTTGCTTGAAGCAAAGAGAGGCTTGCTGCCTGTGACTGCAATTTTGTCTCCGGAACCGCAGAAGTTTTGAGCTTCAGTACGCATGCCCTATCCGCACCCCTGGTCGGGCGTTCCCGCCGAGTATCATTGGAGAAAAGCAAATGCTGATGAACAGACGTACCTTTTCGTCCGCCCTGGTGGCAGGCGCAGCCGCTTCCCTCATCGCGAGCCGCGGCATGGCCGCTCCTTCCGCGCCGCTGAAGGCGCGCAATGTCGTGCTTGTGCACGGGCTGTTTGCCGACGGATCATGCTGGTCCGAGGTGATCGGCCGTTTGCAGGCAGCCGGCCTCAATGCGACGAGCGTGCAGAATCCTCTGACGACATTGCCCGAAGCGGTCGCGTCCGCCGAACGCGTACTGGCGCGACAGGACGGTCCCACGGTCCTGGTCGGGCATTCCTTTTCCGGGATGATCGTCACCGAAGCCGGCATGCACCCCAACGTTTCGTCGCTCGTCTACGTGGCGGCGCGTGCGCCGGATGCGGGCGAGGACTATACGGCGCTGGCCAAGACATTTCCGACGCCGCCCGCCACGGCCGGCATCGTCTTCGACGGCGACGAGGGACGTCTGAGCGAAGCCGCGTTCCTGCGCGATTTCGCGGGGGACCTGCCGGAAGCGAAGGCGAAGGTGCTTTACGCGGTTCAGCAGCCGTTCCACAAGGCCTTGCTCACGGGCAAGACCACGCAGGCGGCCTGGCGTTCGAAACCGAGTTTCTATGCCGTTTCGACGGAAGACCGGACGATCAATCCGGACCTCGAACGGTTCATGGCCAAGCGCATGGGCGCCAGGACCATCGAGTTGAAGGCCAGTCATCTGTCATTGATCTCTCACCCGCAGGAGATCACCCGGCTCATCCTGGAAGCGGCAGGGCATCAGGCATAGGAGGCGTCCGGGTCCCGACCCGGGCATTCCGACGTTTCACCACCCCCGCCACTTCACCCAGCGGCCGTGGGGGTCGGTGCGGCCGAGTTCGCGGCGTTCGCCGGTCGGCCAGATCTGCAGGCTGAGCGTCACACCGTCCGGATTGTCGTCCATCTCGATCTGAAGGCGGGCGAGGGGGGCGTCTTCGGTGGCGCGGCTGCCGGCTTCCGCGATGATCGCCTCGCCTCTCGCGCGGGCATCCGGCGGCAGGTATTGCCAGGCGATCGAATGGTAGACGACATGTACGGTGCCGGGCAAAAGGTTCGCGAGCCGCTTTTCCTTCAGCCAGGCGAGCGCGTCGCCCTTTTCGACCAGGACATGGTTGATACGGGCGACTTCGATCGCTGCGCGGGTACGCTCCACCCGGTCGGGCTGGTCGGCCCAGAGATAGGAGAGGAGCCGCAGGCTGTCTTCGGGCGCGTTCGGGTCGAGCGGGTTCAGGTCGCAGCCGGCGCGATCCTGCACGGCGATCTCGGCACGCGGCGGCGACCCGCCCTCCCAACGAGGCTTCAGCATCACGGGAGACGAGGGATCACCCCACAGGAAGCCGCCGAGATCGTGATGATAGCGGTCCCAGTTGAGGTTGAGGCCCATGCTGGCGCCGAATTCCGAAAGAACCAGGGGCTTCCCGAAAAGGTCGGCGATGGTGAGGAAGCCGGCGAGCAGCGCGCTCGACCGACGCACCTCGTTCGTTTGCGGCGCGAAACGCAGGCGTTCGAGGATGAAGTTCTCGTGTTCGCCGAAGGCATGGATGATGCCGCTCCAGAGCGCGTCGTCGCTGACCTCGTTCGGCGGATAGACGGCCTTCAGCCCCTCGTCCCTGCCGTCGATGACGAGCGCATGCAAAGCGCCGGCAAGCCGGGTGGGCAGCAGGTCGCCGCGGGTGCCGGGGTCGCCTTCCCAGGCCAGCACCCTCCGGCCGACCGTTGTGGAGCCGTCGAGGCGTTCCACCATCAGCGCGCCGAGGCGGGCGGTAAAAGGGGAATCCAGCGTCTGGCCGGCAACGATCTGTTCGCGGAAGGCCTGCCTGATCTCAGCTTCGGACGCCATGGCTCACACGCCCTCCGGCCGGTCCTTGGGGTCGAACTGGATGATGGTGATCCAGTTGGCCGTCAGCGCCGGCTTCTTCTCGTTCTCGATCTCGACCGTCACCTCGTAGGTGGTCATCAGCATGCCGGCGCCGCGAAAACGGCAGTCGGAAAGCACGAAACGGCCGCGGACGCGGCTGCCGGTCTTCACCGGCGACATGAAGCGGATGCGGTCGAAGCCGTAATTGAGGCCCATGGTCTGTTCGCGGATTTTCGGCACGCCGCCGAAATTCATCGCCGACAGAAGCGAGAGCGTCAGGAAACCGTGGGCGATCGTTCCGCCGAACGGACTTTCGGCAGCGGCGCGCTCCGGATCGACATGGATGAACTGATGGTCGTGCGTCGCATCGGCAAACAGGTTGATCATCGTCTGATCGACCAGAATCCAGTCGGATATGCCGAGTTCCTGGCCGACAAGCCCCGGCACTTCCACGAGCGAAATTTCACGCATGCGACCTCACTGATTTCTTCCAGAACGATTGGTGCAGTTCCGGGCGGAAAACCGCTCCACTTCATCTCCGGGAACTGCGCTGGCGGCGGGCGGACTTTACAGAGTTTGGACCGATTGGCGAATTATTTTTGCACCGCATCATTCCTCGATGCAGAAGCGGACGGAGCGGGCGGGAAGCATCTGGTTCCAGAGCTCGCGGGAGGGGAATTGCCGCCAGTTCCAGCCGGGCAGAGCAAAGGTCGCCGGCTCCGGGCCGCGGTTGAAGAGGACGGCAAGCCGGGTCGGTCTCCCAGCCTGGCGATCGTGCGTCGTGAGCACCATGCCGAGCATGGAATTGTCGGGGGCGTCCCAGTCGCCGACCTCCATCGGCCTGCCTTCTACTGAGAGCCATTGGACATCGCCGTTGCCGTTCAGGAAGCCGGTTTCGGAAAAGATCGCAAAGCGTTTGCGGAGCGTGGCGAGCGCGGCGGTGTGCTCCACCAGCCTGCCGTCGATCCTCGACCAGTCGAACCAGGTGATCGCGTTGTCCTGGCAGTAAGCGTTGTTGTTGCCGCGCTGGCTGCGGCCGGCCTCGTCGCCCACGGTGAGCATGACGAAGCCGCGGCTCACGAAGAGCGTCGAAAGTAGAGCGGACACATCGCTGCGGCGTTTTTCGAGGATGACGGGATCGTCCGTTTCGCCTTCGACGCCGTTGTTCCAGGAGAAATTGTCGTTGTGGCCGTCGCGGTTCTCCTCGCCATTGGCTTCGTTGTGCTTGTTCTCGTGCGAGACGAGATCCATCAGCGTGAAACCGTCATGGGCGGCGAGGAAATTGACCGTGCGCGTGGAATGACGGCCGTGGCGGGCGAAAATGTCGGAGGAGCCGGCGAGCCTTGTCGCGAGCGCGCCGGTCGTCCAGCGGTCGCCGCGCCAAAAGCGGCGGATGTCGTCGCGGGCGCGGTCGTTCCATTCGAGGAAGGGTTCGGGGAAATTGCCGAGCTGGTAGCCGCCGGGGCCGATATCCCACGGCTCGGCGATCAGCACGCGATCCTTCAGCGCCTCATCGGAAATCATCGCTTTCATAGTTTCCCCATCGGGGACGAAGCCGTTGGCCGTGCGGCCGATTACGGGCGCGAGGTCGAACCGGAAGCCATCGACGCCGGCATGCAGGACGAAATGCCGGAGTGTGTCGATGATCAGCCGGCGCACGTGAGGATGGTCGCAGGCGACCGTGTTGCCGGTGCCGGTGTCGTTGACGAGGTGCCCCGGCTCGCCGGGCACATGGCGGTAATAGGCCAGGTTGTCGAGGCCGCGCATGGAGAGCGTCGCGCCGTGGCGGTCGCTCTCGCCGGTATGGTTGAAGACGAGATCGAGGATGACACCGATGCCCGCCTGGTGGAGTGCGGAGACCGTCTCGCGCAGTTCCTTCATCCCGCCGGGGCAGAGCCTGGGGTCGAGCGCCATGAAGGCGATCGGGTTGTAGCCCCAGGCGTTGGAGAGACCGAGGCGAGGCAAATGGCGTTCGTCGATCCAGGCGGTGATCGGCATCAGCTCGACCGCATCGACGCCGAGCGTCTTCAAATGGGAGATGATCGAAGGGTGAGCGAGTGCGGCGACCGTACCGCGGCTCGCTTCGGGGATCTCCGGGTGCAGGATGGTGAAGGCCTTGACCGAGATCTCGTAGATGAAGCCGCCCGGCGGCAGGAGCGGCTTGCCGATTTTGGCGAGCGGATTACGGGTGACAACCGCTTTCGGTACGAGGTCGGCGGTGTCGACGCCGAACAGGGAGAGTTTTGCATCATGCCGGAACGGCCGGTCGATCTCGCGGGCATAGGGATCAACGAGAAGCTTGGACGGATCGAACCAGGAGCCTTTGTCGGGATCATAGGCGCCCCAGGCGCGGTAGCCGTAGCGCTGTCCCTCCATCACTCCGCGTACCGAGACCCGATGGATATCATCGCGACCGCGCACGAGGCGGTAGCGGGATGTTTCCTGTTTTCCTTCGGCATCGAAGAGACAGAGCTCGATCCGTGACGCGCGGTGCGACCAGATCGCGAAATCACAGCCGTCTGCGGTCAGCGTTGCTCCGAGCGATGAAAGAACCATGCGGTCGTCCAGTCCCAGTTGCGCCCGTCCTGTTGCGCCATGCGAGGCCGGCCGGAGGATCATCCGACGAAAGCCGCCGGATCACGTCCGACCAGCATCCCTCCTGATGGTGAATTCATCGTGAAGAAGCATCTGCCGCCGGCTATCGCCGAAAAGCCGTCCGCGCCCTAATTTGCATTCGACGGCCGATTTCCCTAGTCTTGGGACCGGTCGAAGGAAAAAAGGCCGTTTCGCCGGCCGTATTCAGTTACCCGTATGCGGTCACCTTCAAACCTCAGGCAAAGAGGGCCAGACAGATGACGCAAGCCAAAAGCGGCGACACAGTCCGGATTCACTATATCGGAAAATTCACCGACGGCACCGAGTTCGACTCGTCGACGGGCCAGCCTCCGCTGGAGTTCGTGCTCGGTGCCGGTCAGATCCTTTCGGGGCTCGACAAGGAGATCGACGGCATGGAACTCGGCAGCCATCAGACGGTGACCGTGCCGGCTGAAGAGGCCTACGGAGCGCATGATCCAGCCAAGGTCCACGCGCTTCCCCGTTCGGCCGTGCCGTCGGATATCGACCTCAAGCCCGGCCTGCAACTGCAGACCAGAACGCCGGACGGAAACACGATCCCGCTCGTCGTCACCGAAATCGACGAGCAGGTCGTGACCGTCGACGCCAACCATCCCTTCGCCGGCAAAGACCTGGTCTTCGACGTCGAACTGGTGGAAATCGTCAGGGCGGCGTGAGGGTCCTGTAAGCAGGTGGGATGCTTTGCCCCTCATCCGCCTACCGGCACCTTCTCCCCGCTGGCGGGGAGAAGGAGATATGCCGCGCCGGTTTCCTACCTATTGGGCGTTGCGTGAGGCACGTCCCCTCTCCCCGCAAGCGGGGAGAGGGTTAGGGTGAGGGGCAAATATTAGAAAGATCAGGTAATCACGCTCGGCTTGTCGCGGCCGGTGCGTTTCTTGAGTTCCGAAATCTCGTCTGCGATGGCGATGAGGTCGGCCAAGGCTTCCTGCGTGTCAATGCCGTGTTTTGCCGGATCAGGCTCGTAGCGCTCCACATAGACGCGGATCGTCGCGCCGGACGTGCCGGTGCCGGAGAGGCGGAGGACGATGCGCGAACCACCCTCGAAGAGAATGCGAATGCCCTGGTTCTTCGAGACCGAGCCGTCGATCGGATCGTGATAGGCAAAGTCGTCGGCGGCGGAGACCTTGAGCGAACCAAAGGTTTTGCCGGGAAGCGTTGCGAGCTTCTCCCGCAGCGCGGCCATCAGGTTATTGGCGGCTTCGGTATTCACTTCCTCATAATCGTGGCGGGAATAGTAGTTGCGGCCGTATTCGGCCCAATGCTTTCTGACGATTTCGGCGACGCCTTCGTTGCGCGCGGCCATGATGTTCAGCCAGAAGAGGATTGCCCAGAGCCCGTCCTTCTCGCGCACGTGGTCGGAGCCGGTGCCGAAGCTTTCCTCGCCGCAGACCGTCACCTTGCCGGCATCCATGAGGTTGCCGAAGAACTTCCAACCGGTCGGTGTCTCGTACATGCCGATCTTCAGCTTTTCCGCTACCCGGTCGGCGGCGGCACTGGTCGGCATGGAGCGGGCGATGCCGGCGATGCCTTTGGCATAACCCGGCGCGACCGTGGCGTTGGCGGCGATGATGGCGAGGCTGTCGGAAGGGGTCACGAACATGCCCTTGCCGACGATCATGTTGCGGTCGCCGTCGCCGTCGGAAGCGGCGCCGAAATGCGGGCCGTCCTTGCTCATCACGTCGTCGTAGAGGTCCTTGGCATGGACGAGGTTGGGGTCCGGATGATGGCCGCCGAAATCCGGCAGCGGCGTGAAGTTGCGCACCGAGCCTTCCAGTGCGCCGAGCCGGTTTTCGAAGATCTCCTTGGCATAGGGACCGGTGACGGCGCCCATGGAATCCATGGCGACATGGACGCCGCTCGCGATCAATGCGCGGATCGCCGGAAAATCGAAGAGCTGCTCCATCAGGTCGGCATAATCGGCGACCGGGTCGATCACCTCCACCTGCATGCCGGCGACCTTGAAGGAGCCGAGCGCGTCGAGATCCACGTCGGCCACGTCGGCGATCTTATAGGTATCGATCACCTTGGATCGCGTGAAGATGGCGTCGGTGATCTTTTCCGGCGCCGGGCCGCCATTGCCGATATTGTACTTGATGCCGAAATCCTCCGTCGGGCCGCCGGGATTGTGGCTGGCCGAGAGGATGATGCCGCCAAAGGCATGATATTTGCGGATGATGTTGGATGCAGCGGGCGTGGAGAGAATGCCGCCCTTGCCGACCATGACCTTGCCGAAGCCTGCGGCCGCAGCCATCTTGATCGCCTTCTGGATGACCTCGCGGTTGTAGTAGCGGCCGTCGCCGCCGATCACCAGCGTCTTGCCTTCAAAGCCTTCGAGCGCATCGAAGATCGACTGGATGAAATTCTCCGCATAGTTCTCCTGGGCGAAGACCGGGACCTTCTTGCGCAGGCCGGATGTGCCCGGTTTCTGATCCTGATAGGGGGCGGTGTGAACGGTCTTGATCATGATCATGATCCTTTTCTTGCAAGGAGATTTTTATAAAGCTCGGCATAGAGACCGGCGCTCTTTTCCCAGGAGACGTCGGATTTCATGCCCTGCTTCTGCATCGCGGTCCAGACCTTCGGATCGCGGTAGAGCCGGACTGCGCGGCGGAGCGCCCGGCGCAGATTGCCGGCGGTGACGGGGCCGAATGAGACGCCGGTCGCGGTTCTGGCGGCGAGTGCCGCATGGCTTGCGTCGATGACAGTATCGTTGAGGCCACCCGTTCGGGCAACGACGGGAATGCAGCCGTAGCGAAGGCCATAGAGCTGGGTGAGCCCGCAAGGCTCGAAGCGCGAGGGAATGATGATGGCATCCGAACCCGCCTGCATGAGGTGCGACAGCGGCTCGTCATAGGTGGGGAGAACGGCGATGCGGCCGGGATGATGGGCGGCGGCAGCATGGAAGGCATTTTCCAGCGCCCGGTCGCCGGAGCCGAGCACGGCAAGCCGTGCGCCCAATTCGACGAGATCGCCGACCGCTTCCGCCAGAAGGTCCATGCCCTTCTGCCAGGTGAGCCGCGAGATGACGCAAAAGAGCGGGCCATCGTCCTCGATCAGGCCGAAACGCTCGGCGACTGCCCGCTTGTTCGCGGCGCGGGTCTTGAGTGACGCGGCGGTGTAATTCGCCTTGACGGCCGTGTCCGTGGCCGGGTTCCAGATGCCGGTGTCGATGCCGTTGACGATACCGTGCAGATCGGCGGCGCGATAGGCGAGCAGGCCTTCGAGCCCCATGCCGAATTCGGGCGTGAGGATCTCCTCGGCATAGGACGGACTGACCGTGCTAATCGCCCAGCCCGTCTGCAGTCCGGCTTTCAGATAACCGACGCCGCCGAAATATTCTACGCCGCCGATACCGAAGGCATGCGGCGGCAGTTCGAGATAGGGGAAGATGTCGGCGCCGAACTGGCCCTGGAAGGCGATGTTGTGGATGGTGACAAGCGTCGGGATTTCGGGTTCGGCGGCGTAACGCATATAGGCCGGCACCATGGCCGCCTGCCAGTCATGCACGTGAACGATATCCGGCTGCCAGCCTGATTCTCCCTGGGCCATGCCGCCCTGGGCGATGATGGCGCCAGCCTTGGAAAGAGCCGCAAAACGCCGCCAGTTGTCGAAATGGTCCTTGCCGGTGGCATCGGCATAAGGCCCGCCGGGGCGGTCGAAAAAGGTCGGCGAATCGAGGATCAGCAGGTCGAGCCCCTGATGTTCGACTTCGAGCACGTCGGCCTTGGCACCGAGCAGGCTCTCGAAACTCATCCGGACCGTTGCGTTCTCCACCATCCGCATCACGGCCGGATAACCCGGCATCAGCGTCTTCACCGATACGCCGTAGCCTTTCAGGGCAAGCGGTAGTGCGCCGGCGACATCGGCAAGCCCTCCTGTCTTGATGAGCGGATAGACCTCCGACGCAACCGAAAGAACCTGCATTAAACCCCTGAACTCCGTCTCATAAATCCAGTTTGTCGATCATCGCCTGGGTGATCAGGCAAATGCCGCTCTCGGTGCGGCGGAAGCGTTTCGCATCGAGTTCCGGGTCTTCGCCGACCACTAGTCCCTCGGGAATGGTTACACCGTGATCGATGACGACATTGCGAAGCTGCGCACGCCGGCCGATGCGGACATTCGGGAGAATGACGGCGCCTTCAAGGCGGGAATAGGAATTTGCACGCACGCCGGTGAAGAGAAGGCTGTTGTAAAGCGTCGAGCCGGAGATGATGCAGTCGCCGGAGACGACGGAGGAGATGGCCGAGCCGCGGCGGTCCTCGTCGTCATGCACGAACTTGGCCGGCGGGGTGATCTCCGCATAGGTCCAGATCGGCCAGGACTTGTCGTAGATGTCGAGTTCGGGGGTGACGGCGGTCAAGTCGATATTGGCCTGCCAGTAGGCATCGACCGTGCCGACGTCGCGCCAGTAGGGCTCACGTTCGAAATCGGAGCGGACGCAGGAATTGGCGAAGCGGTGGGCGACCGCCTTACCGTTATTGACGATGTAGGGAATAATGTCCTTGCCGAAATCGCGGTTGGAGCCGGGCGTTTCGGCATCGCGCTTCAGGGCTTCCATCAGGAGCCTGGTATGGAAGACATAGATGCCCATCGACGCAAGCGCGAATTCCGGATTGCCCGGAATGCCGGGCGGATCGGCGGGCTTTTCCACGAAAGCGATGATCTCATCCTTTTCGTTGACATGCATGACGCCGAAGCCGGTCGCCTCCATGCGGGGCACTTCCAGGCAGCCGACGGTGACGTCCGCGCCGGAATCGACATGCTGCTGGAGCATGTATTCGTAGTCCATCTTGTAGACGTGGTCGCCGGCGAGGATGACCATGTATTCGGGCGCGTAGGCCTCGATGATATCCATGTTCTGGTAGACCGCGTCGGCGGTGCCTTCGTACCATTGCGTTTCCGAAACGCGCTGTGAGGCGGGCAGGATGTCGAAGCTTTCGTTGCGCTCGGGGCGGAAGAAGTTCCAGCCGCGCTGCATGTGGCGGATCAGCGAATGGGCCTTGTATTGCGTCGCGACGCCGATGCGGCGGATGCCGGAATTCAGGGCATTGGAGAGGGCGAAATCGATGATGCGTGCCTTGCCGCCGAAATAGACGGCCGGCTTGGCGCGGCGGTCGGTCAGTTCCTTCAATCGGCTGCCGCGTCCGCCGGCCAGCACATAGGCCATCGCGTCGCGCGAAAGGGGCTGAATTCGCTTCTCGTTCATATTCTCCTCCCTATTCCACTAGGCCTGTTGTTCCAATTCCAGCATCAGCGTTGCCAGCGGCGGCAGCGTGACTTCGGCATGGACGGCTCCTCCCGCGTTCACCGCCTGAACGCGGCCGCCATTGCCCTTGCCGCTGCCGCCGTAGATCTCGGCATCGGTATTGAGGATTTCCCGCCATCTTCCCTCGTTTGGCAAGGGGATGCGGAAATTTTCCCGATAGACGGGGGTGAAGTTGCTGATCACCGCCACCGGCTTTTCTCCCGGCGCCATCCGAAGCCAGGCGAAGACGGAATTTTCCGCATCGTCGACGATCAGCCAGCGGAAGCCGTCGCCTTCGCAGTCGCGGGCATGCAGCGCGGGCTTGGAGCGGTAACAGAAGTTCAAGTCCCGGATCAGGCGGCGCACGCCTTCATGCGGATGGTAAGCCAAAAGATTCCAGTCGAGTTCGCGGGCCTCGCTCCATTCGCTCCACTGGGCAAATTCCTGGCCCATGAAGAGCAGCTTCTTGCCCGGATAACCCCACATGAAGGCGTAATAGGCGCGCAGGTTGGCGAATTTCTGCCAGTCGTCGCCGGCCATCTTGGCGATCAGCGAACCCTTTCCATGTACCACCTCGTCATGGGAGAGCGGCAGCACGAAATTTTCCGAAAAGGCGTAGATGAGGCCGAAGGTGATCTCGCTGTGGTGGTGCTTGCGGTAGACGGGTTCGCGCGCCAGATAGCTCAGCGTGTCGTGCATGAAGCCCATGTTCCACTTGAAGCCGAAACCGAGGCCGCCTTCGTGGACGGGCTGGGAAACCTTCGGCCAGGAGGTGCTCTCCTCGGCGATCGTCATCATGCCGGGATGGGCGCCATAGGAGAGCGTGTTCATCTTCTGCAGGAAGCGGACGGCTTCCAGGTTTTCCCGCCCGCCATATTCGTTCGGCACCCATTCGCCTTCCTTCCGCGAATAGTCGAGATAGAGCATGGAGGCGACAGCATCGACACGCAGGCCGTCGAGATGGAACTTCTCCGCCCAGTAGAGCGCGTTGTTGATGAGGTAGGAGAGGACTTCGATGCGGCCGAAGTTGTAGATCGCGGTGTTCCAGTCCGGATGGAACCCCTGACGCGGATCGGCATGTTCGTAAAGAGCGGTGCCGTCGAAGAAGCGCAGACCGTGCTCATCCGTCGGGAAATGCGCGGGCACCCAGTCGAGGATGACGCCGATGCCGACCTTGTGGCAGCCGTTGACGAAGCGGGCGAAACCTTCCGGTTCGCCGAAACGGGCGGTCGGCGCGAAGAGCCCGGTCGTCTGGTAGCCCCAGGAGGGATCATAGGGATGTTCGGTAACGGGCAGGAATTCGATATGGGTGAAGCCCATGTCGACGCAATAGGGGATGAGTTCGGCGCCGAGCTCGTCCCAGGTGAGGAAGGAGCCGTCCGGCTTGCGGCGCCATGAGCCCGCATGCACCTCGTAGATGGTGATCGGCTGGCGGCGATGGTCGGCCTTTTCCCAGAATTCCCGGTGGGCCGCATCCTCCCATTTCTGCAGGAGTTCCGGTGCGGTGACCGAGGCGGTGTCCGGTCTCATCTCGGCGCGGCGTGCATAGGGATCCGCCTTCAGCGGCAGGAGCTTGCCGTTCTTGCCGACGATTTCGAACTTGTAGGCAGAGCCGGCCGAGACGTCCGGCGCGAAGATTTCCCATATGCCGGTATCGACCCTCAGCCGCATCACGTGGCGGCGGCCGTCCCAGTTGTTGAAGTCGCCGACGACGGAGACTCGTTTCGCATTCGGCGCCCAGACGGCGAAATGGAAGCCCTCGACGCCCTCGTGCTTCATCTGATGGGCGCCCATCTTGTCGAAGAGGCGCAGGTGTGAACCCTCGCGGACGAAATAGTCGTCCATGGGGCCGAGCACGGGACCGAAACTGTAGGGGTCGGTGACGGCCCATTCGTTGTCGCCGCGGCGAGCGCGGTAACGGACCGGCTGGAGGTGGGAGGCGTTGACGGGGCCTTCGAAATATCCGGCCTCATGGCGGCAGGTGAGTTCGCCGAGCTCCGTTCCGTTGAGGGAGAGCGCGGTGACGGCTTCGGCGCCTGGAATGAAGCAGCGGACCCTGAAGCCGTCCTTCAGCTTGTGAAGCCCAAGGACGGCGAATGGGTTGGCGTGCCTGCCTTCCAAAATCGCCTCGATCTCGGATGATGGAATTTCGCCTGGGGCTCTTCCGTCATCGAGGACGCGCGGCGATTTCGTCATCAGGCTCTCCAGATCTCCGACGCGTATTGGCGAATAGTTCTGTCAGAGGAGAACCATCCCATCCGGGCAGTATTTCGAATCGTCTTCGAATACCAGGATTTAGGGTCGAGCCAGAGCTGGTCAACACTGCGCTGGGCTGCCGCATAGGCGTCGAAGTCGGCAGCGACCATGAACCAGTCGTGATTGTAGATGCCATCGATCAGATCGGAGAAGCGCGAGCGGTCGTCCGGCGAGAAGACACCGGATGCGATGGCGTTCAGGGCCTGGGCGAGTTCCGGGGATCTGTCGATGATGGCGCGCGGGTTGTGGCCGTCGGCGCGGACCTTGGCGACCTCGTCGGCCTTGAGGCCGAAGATGACGATATTGTCCTCGCCGACGTAATCGCGCATCTCGACATTCGCGCCGTCGAGCGTACCGATCGTCAGCGCGCCATTCAGCGCGAACTTCATGTTGCCGGTGCCGGAGGCTTCCATGCCGGCCGTGGAGATCTGCTCGGAAAGATCGGCGGCCGGAACCATGATCTCGGCGAGCGAGACATTGTAGTTCGGCACGAAGACGACCTTCAGGAGGCCACGCACCGCCGGGTCGTTGTTGATGGTGCGTGCGACGTCGTTGGCAAGCTTGATGATCAGCTTGGCGTTGTGATAGCTCGGCGCCGCCTTGCCGGCGAAAAGTTTCACACGCGGCACCCAGTCGAGTTCCGGATGCGAGCGGATCTGGTCGTAGAGCGCGACAGCCTCGACGATATTCAGAAGCTGGCGCTTGTATTCGTGGATACGCTTGATCTGGATGTCGAACATGGCGGAGGGATCGAGCCTTATCCCCATGCGGCTGCCGACGAGATTGGCGAGCTGCACCTTGTTCGCTCGTTTGACGGCGGCGAATTTCTCCTGGAAGGCAGGGTCATCGGCGTGAGCATCGAGCGCCTTGAGCGCCTCCGTGTCATCGAGGAACTTGTCGCCGATGGCTTCCTCGATCAGTGAGGTCAGACCGGAATTGCACTGCATCAGCCAGCGGCGCGGCGTAATCCCGTTGGTCTTGTTGTTGATGCGGGCCGGATAGAGCGTGTGCAGGTCGGCGAAGACGGTTTCCTTCATGAGGTCGGTATGCAGCGCCGAGACGCCGTTTACCGAATGCGAGCCGACGAAGGCGAGATTGCCCATGCGCACACGCCGCTCGGCGTTCTCGTCGATCAGCGAGATCGAGCGGATCTGGGTCTCGGAGAAGCTTTTCTGCTTGCGGGCTTCCAGCAGGATCTGCGCGTTGATCGCGTAGATGATCTGCATATGGCGCGGCAAAAGCCGTTCGAAGAGCGGCACCGGCCAGCTTTCCAGCGCCTCAGGCAGGAGCGTGTGGTTGGTGTAGGAGAAGGTCTGACGGGTGATTTCCCAGGCCTGCTCGAAATCCATGCCGTGGATGTCGGTCAAAAGCCGCATCATCTCGGTGATCGACACGGCCGGGTGGGTGTCGTTGAGCTGGATCGCCACCTTCTCATGCAGGTTGGTGAAATCCGGATATTGCTGCAGGTGGCGGCGCAAGATGTCCTGGAGTGAGGCGGAGGAGAAGAAGAACTCCTGGCGCAGGCGCAATTCCTGGCCGGCCGGATTGGCGTCCGCCGGATAGAGGACGCGGGTCAGGCTTTCCGCCTTGTTGCTCTCGCGCAGCGCGCCGATATGGTCGCCGGCATTGAACGCGTCGAGCAGGATCGGATCGATCGGCTGGGCCGACCAGAGGCGCAGCGTGTTGACGCGCTTTCCGCGCCAGCCGACGATCGGCGTGTCATAGGCCGTGGCGATGACGCGTTCGGCCGGCTTCCAGACATAACGGGACGGGTCGTCATAACCGCCGACCGTCTCGACCGTGCCGCCGTAGCCGATCTCGTAGGAGCTTTCCCGGCGCTCGAATTCCCAGGGGTTGCCGTGGGCAAGCCAGGTTTCCGGCAGTTCCACCTGCCAGCCGTCCGCCATCTGCTGGCGGAAGAGGCCGTGGACGTAACGGATGCCGTAGCCGTAAGCCGGGATGTCGACCGTCGCCATGCTCTCCATGAAACAGGCGGCAAGACGGCCGAGGCCGCCATTGCCGAGCGCCGCATCCGGTTCGAGGCCGGCGATCACGTCGATATCGACGCCGAGCGAGGTAAGCGCGTCGCGGATTTCCGTCATCAGGCCCATATTGGTGACGGCATCGCGCATCAGCCGGCCGATCAGGAATTCGAGCGAGAGGTAATAGACGCGCTTGTCACCGGTGCGGTAGACCTTGCGGGTACTTTCCATCCACTTGTCGATGATGCGGTCGCGCACCACCAGGATCGTCGCCGTCAGCCAGTCGTGGGGCTTCGCCACCTTGGCGTCCTTGCCGATGCGGTAGGTCAGGCGCTCAATGATCTCTTCCGCCATGATTTCGGGGCGGGAACTGCGGGGAGCCGGCTGGGGGATTTCAACGGTGGGAGACGTTCTGTTCATATATCGCCAACTTTCTGGTGGAGCGGGAGGATAGCGTCCGATTCAGTCCATCCGGCACGGTGTATGGCTACAGTTTATGCACCGTTATGACGCGCTTGCAATGCTCGTTTTATTTTTGCTCGGCCCCGTTATTCTGCCCGCGCAAAGCAAAACGCCCCGCCGGCAAGGGCAGGGCGTTTTTGCAGTGCGTTCGTGTCGAAACTTAGTTCGTCAGGCGGGTAGCCGTCTTGGCTGCCTTGCGGGCGATCTCGCCGAAACTCTGCACGAGCTGCGTCATGTTGTCCGGCTCGTAGTAATAGTCGGGACCAGTGGCGCAGTAGTTCAGCAGAGCCTTGCCCTTGTCGGGAGCCATGAAGGCGATCGTGTAGATCTTGATGCCGTTGCCCGCCGCGTCCTTGTCCGCCTTGGCCTGGTCGCAGATGCCGCGCACCTTGGCGTCGATCGTGGAGTTCCACGAGCTGCTGTTGCCGGTCATCTCGCCGTCGGTCATGAAAACGATGAAGCGCTCGAAGCTGGTATTGCCCTTCCCGTCATGGGCGTTCTTTTCGGTGCTGTTTGCCTTTTTCAATGCGCTCAAGGCATTGGTCAGAGCGCCGCTGGCGTCGGTGCCGCCGTCGGGAACTGCCGGAAGGTTGTCCACATAAGTGGCAACCTTGGTGGTTCCCCAGTTGATCTTCTGCTCGGCCTTGCTCTTGTCGTCATAGGAATCCGCGCCGACGCGGACCAGTTCCCCATCAGGATCGGCCTTGTCCAGTTCATCGAACATGACGCCAGCCGCGGTCTTGAGGGATTGCATCTTGGTCAGGTAGTTGTCGACGGTCCTGTAGCAGGTCTTGGTTTGCCAGTAGTAGCCATTCCATGTGGAGCCGCAGTTATAGGCTTCCTGTTTCGTCGGCTGGGCGGGATTGATCGTCGTCGTATTCCAGGCCATGGAGCCGGACTCGTCAAGCGCCAGATACATGGACAGGGCGTTGCCTTCGCGGGCGCTCGCAGACTGACTTTCGATGCTGATGGTCATTTTCTTGAACCCGAGAACCGCGCTCAAGCCGCTGAGCGGCACGTCATAGCTCGTCTTGAGACGAACGTCATAGCTGGTCGTGGTGTTCGAGGCGACCGTCATCAGTGCCATGGCCTCGGTGTTCCGCCTAAGCTCTTCCAAGGCTGCCGCCTTTTCGGCTTCGGTCATGTCGGAATTGTTGATCTCCTGTGCAGCCTGCTCGACGTAGAAGTCCGTCATCAACGTTTCTGCTTCCGACTGACTCATGTCGCCCTCATCGGACATGGCGGATGCGGTGGCAAGAGTAGCCGCATCCGCGGCCGCCTGCAGGCGTGTCTTCTCGTCCATGACGTGCGTGAGATCGATCGCAAAACCCGCAACGCCCAGAAGGACCGGAAGCATGGCGGCCGTCATGATACCGAAATTGCCGGCGCGGTCCTTCAAAAGCCGCGAAAAGAGAGTGTGCTTCATCGTCGCCCTTATGCCCCGTTCAATTCATTTGAACACCCATGGGACCCGTTTACCGGATGCGGGTATAGGAAGGGCTAAGCGGATCGTTACAATTTTAGCGATTTCAATGAATTAGCATCAAAACGGGGCGGAAGGTCAGGATTTCAGCGGGACGACGTCGACCGCCTGGACGGCCTTCTGACTTCCGTAACCTTTCAGAACGCCGATGACCGGGGCGATGTCGGCATAGTCGCGGCCGTAGGCCACGACGATGTGGTCGCCGCCGGCCGGAATGTTGTTGGTGGGGTCGAGTTCGACATAGCCCATGGTTTCGCCGCACCAGACCCGCACCCAGGCATGCATGGCATCCGCCCCTTCGAGCCGTTCCTTGCCGGGCGGCGGAATGGTGCGCAGGAAGCCGGAGACATAGCCGGCCGGAATGCCGAGGCTTCGGAGCGCCACGATCATGACATGCGCGAAATCCTGGCAGACGCCGCGCTTCAGGCGGAAGGCCTCCTTGGGCGTGGTGTCGACCGTGGTCGCCTTCGTGTCGTAGGTGAAGTCCCTGTGGATGCGGGCGCAGATCGCAGCGGCAATCTCGCGCACCGTCTGGCCGGGCCTGGCGATCTCGCGGGCATAGGCGGCGATCTGCGGCTCTTCGGGTAGACGCGGGCTCGGAGCGGCAAAATGATGCGGCGAAGAGGCATCGACCGACCAGAGGCGCGTCAGTTCCTCCCTGAGCGCGTCGAGTTCCGGCGAGAGATCGGCCGTCAAAGGCTGAGGCTCCACCATGACACGGGCCTGCATGCGGATGTCGAGACGCTCGTGCGGCGCGCGCAGCAGAACCGAAGTCGCCTGCTGGCCGAAGAAATCGATGAAGGTCGCCTTCTCCTCGGCGTTCGGCATCACGGTCAGCGAGCCGGCCACCAGCCGCTGCCGGTCGGGCAGCGAAAGCGGCAGGACACGGATCAGGTGGCGGGCGCCGGTGGCCGGCACGTCGTAGACATAACCCATGTGGAGGGAGAGGTCGTAAAGCATCAGCTGAAATAGGTCCGCCCGAGGATATCGGACAGCCTCTCCATCTCCTGTTCGAGCTTCAGGTAGACCTCCTGGTTCATCGCCTCCGGGGTCATGACGGCAAGCCCGGAATGCAGCCGCATCGCCTCGCGGTAGAAGGGCGACATCTGACCGTTGACGAAGGCGTTCGGCAGCTGCTCCACCTCGGTGCGGATCTCGTTCAACTGGAAGAGGATCGAGCGCGGGTTGAGCGGATCGAGTGCGAGCAGGTCGGCGACGGTCAGCCGCGCCGTGTTGACGTTGTAGCGGCGGCGATGGGTCATGACGCTGTCGCCGATTTCGAGCAGCATGTCGAGCGAGCCGTCGGGCGCATCCGGTCCGGACATATGGCCGAGCAGGCGGGTCATGTGCAGGCCGCGTTCAAGATGCCGGCCGATCGACAGAAAACGCCAGCCGGTGAAGCGGTACATGTTCTCGTGCACGAGACCGGCAAAGCCCGCAAGCTTGCGCAGGAGGATGGTCATGGCATGCGAGGCATCGTCGCCCGGCTGCACGGCATCGTGGAAGCGGCGGGCGGTCTTGGCAAGATCGGTCAGCGCCAGCCAGCCGTCGGGGGAGAAACGGTCGCGGATGTTGCTCGCCGAATAGATGGCGCTGTCGACATTGCGCAGCAGCGAGACCGGCACGGCCTTCGACATGTCGATGTCGATCGCTTTGAGGTAATGCGTCACGTCGGCCAGCAGCGGCTGTTCGGGATCGGCCGATTCCGCATAGCGCAGGTGCCAGGCGCGCAGGATGCGCAGCGCCCCTTCGGCCCGCTCGATATAGCGGCCGAGCCAGTAGAGATTGTCGGCGGCGCGGCTCGGCAGGCTGCCCGGCATGTTGCGGGTGAAGCTTTCCTCCGGCGGAAGCAGCGTAGGGCGCGCGACCGGCTTGTCCGAGACGATCCAGACATCGGCCGCCGCTCCGCCGGCCTGCATGGCGATCGCCGCGACATCGTCGCCCGAGCCGATGCGGGCAAAGCCGCCCGGCATGATCTGCCAGCCGGTTTCGGTGCGGGCGGCGAAGACACGCAGCGACATCGGCCGCGGGGTGAGCTTGCCGTTGACGTAAGCGGGGGTGGTGGAGAGCGTCACGACCTCCTGGCCGACCAGCTTGGCGCCCTCGGTCGCAAGCCAGTCGCCGACCGCGTCCTTCGCCGTCATGCGCAGCGAGGAACCCAGCACCGACTGGCCGTTATCGTCGAAGAAGGGAAGCCTGGAATAGGCCGGGCCGATGACCATGCGCTCGATATTGCCGGCGACGTGGTCGCGCTCGTTCTTCTGGCCGCACCACCAGGTGGCGATCGAGGGCATGAGAAGATCCTCGCCGGTGAGCCGGCGACAGACAGTCGGCATGAAGGCGAGCAGCGCGCGGGTTTCCAGGATGCCGGAGCCCAGCGCATTGACGAAGGCGAGCGCGCCCGCGCGCAGCGCCTGCACCATGCCGGGCGTACCGATATGGGAGTTCTGGTTGAGCTCCAGCGGATCGGCATAGGAAGCGTCGAGGCGGCGCCAGAGCACGCCGATCGGTTTCAGGCCGGCGACCGTGCGGACCATGACGCGATTGTTGACGACCGTCAGGTCCTCGCCTTCGAGCAGCATGAAGCCGAGATAGCGGGCGATATAGGCGTGCTCGAAATAGGTCTCGTTGGCCGGTCCCGGCGTGAGCACAGCTATCCGGTCCTCCGGATATTGCTTGTGGGCCTGCAAGGCGTCTCGGAAGGCGCCGAAGAAGGAGGCGAGCCGGTGGACATGGCTTTCGGCATAGATGTCGGAAAAGGCGCGGGTGGTGGCGACACGGTTTTCCAGCGCGAAGCCGGCGCCCGAGGGCGCCTGAGTGCGGTCGGCGAGCACCCACCAGTTGCCGTCCGGGCCACGGCCGATCTCGAAGGAGCAGAAATGCAGGTAATGACCGCCGACGGGCCTGACGCCGACCAGCGGCCGCAGGAATTCTGAATTTCCTGCGATCAGCGCAGGCGGCAGTATGCCTTCCTGCACCAGTCTGTTGTCGCCGTAGATATCCGCCATGACGGCTTCGAGAAGATCGGCACGCTGGACGAGCCCCTTCGAGACCGCTTCCCATTCCTTGCCGTCGATCAGCACCGGGACATGGGAGATCGGCCAGTTGCGCTCGCCGCTGCCCTGCGCGCCATAGGTGCGGTAGAAAACGCCGGCATCGCGCAGGTAGCGGTCAGCGCGGGCGAAGCGCTCGTGGAGCTCGGCCTCCGGCATGCGGCCCAAGTGCGAGATCAGGTTGCGCCAGACCGGCTTGATCTGGCCGCCGGCATCCAGCATCTCGTCTGCGATGCCCGGCAGCGCGGCATAACCGAGGATCGGATCGGTGGCGACCCTTTCTTCATTTGCCAGTCCGGTTGCCGGTCCCTTGGACATGGACTTCTCTTACACTCCTTGCGGCCGGCGCAGGTCGAGCGTCAGCGGGAATTCGGGCGAGGGCGCTTCCGGCATCAGCGCGTAGCGACCCGCCGTATGCCCCCAGGGTTCGAACCGGGCAAGCCGGCGCGCTTCCGCCTCGTTGCCGTTGACCGGGAAGGTCTCATAATGGCGACCGCCCGGATGGGCAACATGGTAGATGCAGCCACCGATCGAACGGCCGGACCATGTATCATATATGTCGAAGGTGAGTGGCGTATTAACCGGCAGGACCGGATGCAGGCCGGACGCCGGCTGCCAGGCCTTGAAACGCACGCCCGCCACCGAGACGCCGGATGCGCCGGTTTCCTTCAGCGGCACGGCGCGGCCGTTGCAGGCGACCGTATAGCGCGACCGGTTGGAGGTCTCCAGCTTAACCTGCAGGCGTTCGACCGACGAATCGACGTAGCGCACCGTGCCGCCGATCGCCCCCTGCTCGCCCATCACGTGCCAGGGTTCGAGCGCCTGCCTGAGTTCCAGCTTCGAGCCCTCGTATTCCACCTCGCCGAAGAAGGGGAAGCGGAATTCGAGCTGCGCCTTGAACCATTCGGGGCGGAGATCGAAGCCGTTTTCGCGGAGGTCGGCCAGTACATCAAGGAAATCGGCCCAGATGTAGTGCGGCAGCATGAAACGGTCGGCAAGCGCCGTGCCCCAGCGGACGAACCTGCCCTCGATCGGATTCTTCCAGAAGCGGGCGATGAGCGCCCGCACGAGAAGCTGCTGGGCAAGCGACATGCGGGCGTTCGGCGGCATTTCGAAGCCGCGGAATTCGATCAGGCCGAGCCGCCCGGTCGGGCCGTCGGGCGAGAAGAGCTTGTCGATGCAGATTTCCGAGCGGTGGGTATTTCCGGTGACGTCGACCAGCAGGTTGCGGAACAGTCGGTCGACCAGCCATGGCAGCGGCGGCATGCCCTGTCCGGGCGGCGGCACCTGGGCAAGCGCGATCTCCAGCTCGTAGAGCGAATCGTGGCGGGCCTCGTCGATGCGCGGCGCCTGGGAGGTCGGGCCGATGAAGAGGCCGGAGAAGAGATAGGAGAGCGAGGGATGGCGCTGCCAGTGCAGCACGATGCTCTTCAGAAGGTCCGGCCGGCGCAGGAACGGGCTGTCGTTCGGGTTCGCCCCGCCGACCACGACATGGTTGCCGCCGCCGGTGCCGGTGTGGCGTCCGTCGATCATGAACTTGTCGGCGCCGAGGCGGCTCTCGCGGGCCTCCTCGTAGATCGCAGTGGTGATCGCCACCGTCTCCTGCCAGCTCGCGGCGGGGTGGATGTTCACCTCGATGACGCCAGGATCGGGGGCGACGCGGATGACGTTGATGCGCTCGTCATGCGGCGGCGCATAGCCCTCGATATGGACGGAGAGGCCGAGCGCGGCCGCCGCGTTTTCCGCCGCCGCGATCAATTCGAGATAGTCCTCGATCCGCTCGGTGGGCGGCATGAAGACGCAGAGGCGACCGTCGCGCGGCTCGACCGAAATGGCGGTGCGGACGGCGCCGCCGATGTCGCTGAGGGTCTGTTCGACACGGTCCTGAATTGCGGTTTCATCCGCCTGGAACGAGGCTTCCGGCATGGCGCGGCCGCTCGGGACGAAGACGTCCGGCAGCGGGCCGCGGGGGATGAAGGGATCGGCTTCGTGGATATAGGGAAATTGCGACGGAGGAACGTAAGGGAGCGTGCCGAGCGGCAGGCGGTAGCCGACCGGGCTGTCGCCGGGAACGAGGAATATCCTGCCGCGGCGGGTGCGCCATTTCTCGCTCATCCAGCGTTTGCCATTTGCCGTTCTCCCCGCTTGGGCGTTCCAGGCCTGTACGGGCAGCACGTGGCCGGTCGGCCGGGTCAGGCCCCGCTCGAAGACGCGGGCGATGCGGCTTCTCTCTTCCGGGTCTTTCAGCTTTGAATTGGACGGATCGACATTCTCCGGCAGGCTGCCTTCCTTGATGATCCATTCGGCCGGGTCCTCGAAGGCCGGCGCGACGTAATCGGGATCAATGCCGAGCTCGCCGGCAATCGTCGTCAGGAGCCTGGCGGAATCGTCCTCGGTAACGTCATGATCGCTTCCTTCCTGGGCAATCAGGCCCGGATCGCGCCAGATCGGCTGGCCGTCCTTGCGCCAGTAGAGCGAGAAGGTCCAGCGCGGCAGGCTTTCGCCCGGATACCACTTGCCCTGGCCGTAATGCAGGAAGCCGCCCGGCGCGAAACGTTCCCGCAGCCGGCGGATCAGGGCATCGGCCTTTTCCCGCTTGGTCGGGCCGACGGCGGCGGTGTTCCACTCGTCGGATTCGAAATCGTCGATCGAGACGAAGGTCGGCTCGCCGCCCATGGTCAGCCGCACGTCCTGCGCCTGGAGGGCGCGGTCGACCTGCTCACCGAGATCGTTCAGTGCTTCCCAGGATTCGTCGGAAAACGGCTTGGTGATGCGCGGATGCTCGGCGACGCGGGCGACCCGCATGTCGAAGGCGAAATCCGTCTCGGCCTCGCCGTAATAACCGCCTGAAATCGGCGCGGCATTACGGTAATGCGGGGTGGCGGCAAGCGGAATATGGCTTTCGCCGGTCAGGAGGCCGGAGGTGGGGTCGAGGCCGACCCAGCCGGCGCCGGGAAGATAGGCCTCAGCCCAGGCGTGCAGGTCGGTGAAATCGACCTCGGTGCCGGACGGGCCGTCGAGGGCCTTGAGGTCCGGCGTCAACTGGATCAGGTAGCCCGAGACGAAGCGGGCGGCGAAACCGAGATGGCGCAGCAGTTGCACGAGCAGCCAGCTCGTGTCGCGGCAGGAGCCCCTCGCGGTCGCAAGCGTCTCCTCCGGCGCCTGGACGCCGGGCTCCATGCGAATGACATAGCCGATCTCCTTCTGAAGGCGGGCGTTCAGGCCGACGATCATGTCGACGGTCGGCTGGTCGGAAGACTGGTCGATCGAATTGACGAAGGCTTGCAGGAGGGGCGTTGCCGGCTCCGGCTTGCGGTAGATCGAAAGGTCCTCGACCAGTGTTTCGGGATAGTCGAACGGCCATCTGGTCGCCTCCTCCTCGACGAAGAAGTCGAAGGGATTGTAGACCGTCATGTCGGCGACCAAGTCGACCTCGATCTTCAGTTCGGTGACCGGATCGGGAAAGACGTAGCGGGCGAGATAGTTGCCGTAGGGGTCCTGCTGCAGGTTCACGAAATGGTTGGAAGGGGTCACCTTCAGCGAATGGCTGAGCACCTTGGTGCGGGAATGGGCGGCGGGCTTCAGCCTGATGATCTGCGGTCCTAGACGGACGGGTCGGTCGTATTTGTAATGGGTGAGGTGATAGATGCTCGCCTTGATCGCCATTGTGCCCCTTGCCGGCCGTTCGAAGAGCCTGAGCTCACTGGCCGATCGATGATGATTGCAAGGATTTTGTGCGCTGCACGAAAATAATGCAAGGCGGATTTGAAGCTTGTCGTGTATCGGGAATTACAGGTGCTCGATGTAGAGCATAGCGCCCCGTTACCCCCCTCTGTCCTGCCGGACATCTCCCCCTCAAGGGGGGAGACCGATAGCAGCAAGGCCTTGCCCCCAAACAAAACTCTCGAATTGCCGAAGCTACAGCGAATGAAGATGAGGTTTGCGAAGCCGGCTCATCTTGCCGATCTCCCCCCTTGTGGGGGAGATATCCGGCAGGACAGAGGGGGTGACAGGAAAGCCGCGGTGATACGTGGGAGAACGCCTCAATCCAGCGTCCGACGGAAGCGGGTGACGGCGATCGACATGGCTACGAGCATCAGGCCGGCAAGTGTTGCCGTGTCGTAGGCGAGCACACCGATATCGGCGCCCTTCAGCATGATGGCGCGCACGACCCTGATATAATGGGTGAGCGGCAGGGCCTCGCCGATCCACTGCGCCCATTGGGGCATGCCGGCGAAGGGGAACATGAAACCCGAGAGCAAAATGTTCGGCAGGAAGAACATCATCGCCATCTGCACGGCCTGCAACTGGTTGGTCGCGAGCGTCGAGAACGTATAGCCGATCGACAGGTTGGCGACGACGAAGAGCCCGGTAATCGCGGCGAGCGAGGCCGGATGGCCGACGATCGGCACGCGGAAGACGAGGATGCCGGCGGCGATGATGATCAGCGCCTGGATGAGGCCGATCAGCACGTAAGGGGTGATCTTGCCAAGCATGATCTCCACCGGCGTGATCGGCATGGAGAGCAGGTTCTCCATCGTGCCGCGCTCCGTCTCGCGGGTCACCGAAAGGGCGGTGAAGATCAAAAGCGTCATCGTCAATATCGTGCCGAGCAGGCCGGGCACGATATTGAGCGTCGAAGAGCCGGCCGGGTTGTAGCGGCGGTGCTGGATGACCTTGAAGGCCGGTTTGGTGGGCTCCGAAAACTCGATCTGCCGGTCGTTGGCAAGTGCCGTGGTGATGATGCCGGACAGTGCGCCGAGCGCGGAGCTCGACGCGACCGGATCGGTGGCGTCGGCGGCGACGAGCAGGGCAGGGGTCTCGCCGCGGCGGAGCGCCCGCTCGAACCCTTCCGGGATTTCGACGACGAAGAGCGCGCGGCCGGATTCCAGCAGTTCGTCCATGTCCTCGGCGCGGGTGATGACGGTACGGATCTGGAAGAAATCGGTGTTTTCAAGGGCGGCCAGGATCGAGCGGCCGACATCGGTATTCTCGCGCATCAGGACGGCGGTCGGCAGGTTATGCGGTGTGGTGTTGATCGCGAAGCCGAACAGGAAAAGCTGCATGACCGGGATCATGATCATGGTGGCGAGCGTCACCCGGTCGCGGGTCATCTGGATGAACTCCTTGATCGTCATCGCCCAGAAGCGCCCGAAGGATATGCCGCCGTTGTTGTTCCTGGTCTCGTGTGAGGGCACCGTCATCTAAAATTGTCCTCCGAGCGGCGCATCAGGTCGATGAAGGCGTCTTCGAGCGTCGGTTCGTCCTTTTCCCATTTTAGATCGGCGCGGTCGCGGTAAGGCGCGATCGCCTGTCCGAGGGCTGCCTCGTCATGGCCGGCGACATGCAGGTTGGTGCCGAAGGGGGCGATCATGTCGATGCCCGGCAGCTTCTCCAGTTCCTGCTGGAGGCGGTGGACCTCCGGGCCGGATACCGTCCAGGTGGAAAGGCCGGTGGCGGCGATCACCTCGTCCACCGTGCCCTCGGCGAGAAGCTTGCCATAGGCGATATAGGCGATCTCGTGGCAGCGCTCCGCCTCGTCCATGTAATGGGTGGAGACCAGCACCGAGAGGCCTTCCGTCGCAAGGGCATGGATCTCGTTCCAGAAATCGCGGCGCGCCTGGGGATCGACGCCGGCGGTCGGCTCGTCGAGGAGAAGCAGGGCGGGTTCCGGCAATATGCAGGCGCCGAGCGCAAGCCGCTGTTTCCAGCCGCCGGACAGTTCACCGGCAAGCTGTTTTTCGCGGCCTTTCAGGCCAAGACGCTCGATCGCGGCACTTGCCTTGCCGCGCGGGTCGGAGAGGCCGTAGACGCGGGCGACGAATTCCAGGTTCTCGCGGATCGAGAGATCCTGGTAGAGCGAGAATTTCTGCGTCATGTAGCCGACGCGGCGGCGGATGCGGTCACTCTCGGTCAGGATGTCGAAGCCGAGACAGGTGCCGTCGCCGCTGTCGGGCGTCAGAAGCCCGCAGAGCATGCGGATCGTGGTGGTCTTGCCGGAGCCGTTTGGGCCGAGGAAGCCGTGGATGCGCCCCTTCCTGACAGACATGGAGACATCGTCGACCACCTTGCGGCCGCCGAAGCTCTTGGTCAGGTGGTGGACGTCGATTACCGTTTCCGGGGCTTCGACGGTCATTGTCGGGTCCGTCATGGTTGCCTCGGTCATGGCCGGGCCCCGGCCGAGACATCCACCGGCAGGCCGGGGCGGAAGGATTTCGGATCGGCCGGGATCGCTTCGACGCGGTAGACGAGCTTGGCGCGTTCCTCGAGACTGTAGATTTCCGGCGGCGTGTATTCCGTCGTGCCGGAGATGAAGCTGATCTTCGCATCCGACGGTTCGCAGGCATCGCAGGCGACGCGGATCGCCTGGCCGAGCGCAAGCCTTGCAATCTCGGTTTCCGGCACGAAGAAGCGGATGCGGACGTTTTCCGGCGGCAGGAGCGCGACGATGGGACGGCCGGATGGCACGACCTCGCCGAGCCGGTAATAGAGGGTCTCGATGCTGCCGGCGGCCGGGGCCGCGACGGAGCGCTTGGCAAGCGCTGCCTCGGCCGAAGCGAGATCGGCCTTCGCGGCGGCGACGGCCTCGCGCGCTTGGCGGAGCTGCTCGTCGCGGACGGGCAGGTTGGCGAGGGTGATCTCGCTGCGGACGCTGTCGAGCGAGGCGCGGTTGGCCGCTTCCGTGGCGATCGCCGTATCGAGGCTCGCCTGGGTTGCGGTGCCGCGCTCCACTAGGACGCGGGTGCGGTCGAGATCCTGTTTGGCGAGTTCCAGGCGGGCGGTGGCCTCGCGTTCGGAGGCGCGTAGAACGTCGATCTCCTCGGGCCGTTTCTGGGCCGCTTCGGCCAGATCGAGTTCGGCCTGGGAGCGGGCAAGGGCAGCGCGGGCGGCGGCGACCGCCGCCTCCTCGCTCGACGCATCCAGCCTGAAGAGCGGCGCGCCGGCGGCAACGTCCTCACCCTCGGCGACATCGAGCGCCGTCAGGCGTCCGGCGCTTTCCGCGCCGATGAACAGCGTGTCCGCCTCGACCCAGCCCTGATAGGCACGATCGCCGCTTTCGGCGAGCAGGAAAGGGAGCACAGCGAGCGCGGCTGCAGCGACGAGGACTACGGCGAGGATGCGTTTCATTGTGCTGCCCTTTCCGGCAGGAAGAGCGTGTCGAGGAAAGTGTCGAAGAGTTTTTGCGTGTCGAGATGTTCGTAGCGCTCGAAGAGCGTCGACCAGATGATCGACATCAAAGCCGGCGCAATAACGAGCTGAGGCATTTCGGCGACAGCCGGATTGCGCAATTCGCCGCGCCGGGCGGCTCGGTGCAGGAGGATCCGCAGCACACCGAGGCCCTTCGAAATGATCTCGCGGTGGTAGAATTCCGTCACGCCCGGGAACATCGGGCCTTCCGCCAGGACCAGCCGGAGGAGATGCCGCCGTTCGGTCTCCAGCACTTCGCGCCTGAAGAGGGCGTAGAATATCGAAACGGCAAGCCGCGGCGGGATCGCCTCATTCTGCACAAGCCCGTCGATCTGGCTGAGGATCGGCGAGGCGATGCCCGAAACAAGCTCGATGAACAGCGCTTCCTTGTCCGGGAAATGCAGGTAGACCGTGCCCTTGGCAATGCCAGCGCGGATCGCGACATCCTCCATGCGGGTGGCGGCAAAACCGCGTTCGGCAAACAGCGCGAAGGCAGCGCCCAGGATATCCGCCTTTCGCTGCTGCGGATCGCGCTTTTCTCTTTTCTTCGCTGCCATGTCGTCTCGACATATTTATGACTGACTGGACAGTCATTATCATGGATCACATCCGCATGCAAACAAAAGTCATTGGAGCAACGTCGGGAGAGGTAGCCATATCAATGAATGACTATGTTAAGCGTGTTAGGAAGTCACAAATATCGGCACTACGAAAAAGAGCGGCAAAGGATGACGGACAGTAAGGTGATGCTTCAAGCCTACGAGCTTCCCCTGGGCGGCCAACTCCGCATGATGGTCGGCGCTTTCTGGACAGCGCCGGTTCGCAATCGCGTTCTGGTGCTGACGGCGGCGCTGCTCATCGTGATCTTCGCGACCACCTACGCGACATATCGTCTGAATGAATGGAACGGGCCTTTCTACGATGCGCTGGAGCGTCGGGACATGCCCGAGTTCCTCAACCAGCTTGTGGTCTTCGCCGTCATCGCGCTCAGCCTGACGCTGCTGAACGTCATCCAGACCTGGCTGAACCAGATCACCGCGATGCGGATGCGCGAAGGATTGGCGCGGGATCTTTCCGATGTCTGGCTCGTGCCCGGCCGGGCGATGAAGCTCTCGAGGGCGGGCGCGATCGCGGCCAATCCCGACCAGCGGCTGCACGAGGATACGCGCATCCTCGCCGAAAACACGACGGCGCTGGCAATCGGGCTCGTCAATTCGACCATCCTGCTTGCAAGCTTCATCGGCGTGCTCTGGGCGATCTCGTCGGATTTCACGTTCCATTTCGGCGCGAGGACGGTCTTCATCCCCGGCTACATGGTCTGGGCAACCGTCTTTTACGCGCTCGTCGGCTCATGGCTCAGCAACGTGGTGGGCGACCGGCTGCCGCGGCTCAACGCCGAGCGCTACGCCCGCGAAGCCGACCTGCGCGCTGCGCTGATGCGGGCCAACGAGAACATGAAGCCTATCTCGCTTGCGCGCGGGGAAGCGAACGAGCGCGAGAGGGTGCATCTGGCGATCGACAATGTGCTCGAAATGCTCCGGCAGGTCGCCTGGGCGCTCACCAATCTCACCTGGGTGTCCGCCGGCTTCGGCTGGCTGGCGCTCGTCGCGCCGATCATCATCGCATCGCCCATGTATTTTTCCGGCGATCTTTCCTTCGGCGGACTTATGATGGCGGTCGGCGCCTTCAACCAGGTCAATCAGGCGCTGAGATGGTATGTCAACAATTTCGGCGTCATCGCCGACTGGCGTGCGACGCTGACGCGCGTCTCCTCCTTTCGCAATGCGCTCCTGTCCATGGACGCGCCCGCGGCCGGGGAGAAGGTCATCACCTATCACGAGAACCCGACTGAAGGGGGGATCAGCGTCTGCGGGCTGAGCGTCTTCGCCAATCCCGATCTCGGCGGGCCGGGGAACGGCGTCCAGGTGCGGGAAGGCGAGTGCTTCATCGGGCAGGGCGAGCGGGTGATGATCAACGGCGACCCGGGAGCCGACCGGCACCTCTTCTTCCAGGCACTCGCGCATATATGGCCCTGGGGGCACGGTGAAATCGGCCTGCCGCCGGCTGGAAGCATGATCTTCGTGCCCCAGGAGGGCTATCTGCCGACGGCGAAGCTGCGCGATGTATTGACCTATCCGCACGGCCTGCCGGGCGCGGACGACGACATGCTGGCCGAAATGCTCGAAAGGGTGGGGCTGCGGCGCCTCGTCCACCGGCTGGACGACGTGGAGCGCTGGGACCGGCTGCTCGACAAGGACGAGGAAGTGTCGCTGCTGGTCGCCAATGCGGTC
The DNA here is from genome assembly GCF_040066075.1 of Neorhizobium phenanthreniclasticum. Classification (NCBI taxonomy): domain Bacteria; kingdom Pseudomonadati; phylum Pseudomonadota; class Alphaproteobacteria; order Hyphomicrobiales; family Rhizobiaceae; genus Neorhizobium; species Neorhizobium phenanthreniclasticum. The sequence continues at coordinate 386,005 of NZ_JBEAAL010000002.1, read as the reverse complement.
TTGCGCAAGCCGGACTGGCTCGTCATGGACGACGTGCTGGAAGGCCTGGAACCTCACACCAACGAACAGCTTCTGGCCGTGCTGGCCGACCTTACAGGCTCGACGCTGATCTATATCGGCCGCTCGGAAGATTTCCTCAAGAAATTCTCGCCGCGGCTCTTCCATCTGGCGCCGCTTGCGGCGCGCACAGAGATCAGGAATGTAGAGGCGTGACATGAACAGACATCCGGCATCGGCCAAGACGGGGCAGTGCATCGTCTGCGGCCGGACCTTTCCCAAGTGGAAGCTGCACAGGATCGGCTATCTGAGGCCGCATCTCTACGAAATGATCGCCGCGGAAGTGAAGGATTGCGCCGCCGAAAGCCTGATCTGCGACGAGGATCTCGGCCATTTCCGGCGCCGCTATGTGGAAAAGCTGCTGGACGAGGAGCGTGGCGAGCTTTCCCAACTCGACCGCCAGGTGCTCGACAGTTTCGAGAAGGGGGCTTCGACGGTGCAGGCCGGCGCCGTCATTTTCGACCGCAATCTCACCTTCGGCGAGCGGATCGCCGACAAGGTGGCCTCCTTCGGTGGCTCCTGGACCTTCATCCTGCTGTTCATCGCGGTCCTGCTGGCATGGATGGCGCTCAACATTTCCGGTCTGTTCGCCACCCCCTTCGATCCCTTTCCCTTCATTCTCCTGAACCTTGTGCTGTCATGCGTCGCGGCGCTGCAGGCGCCGGTGATCATGATGAGCCAGCGGCGGCAGGAAGAGAAGGACCGCCTGCGGGCCGAGAACGACTACATGATCAACCTGCGCGCCGAGCTCGAAATCCGCCAGCTCCACGAGAAGATCGACCACCAGATGGCCAAGCAATGGGAGCGGCTGGCCGAGCTGCAGCAGATCCAGATCGAGCTTCTGGAACTGCGCCAAGGCGGGCGGGAGCGGGAGTGACGGTTGTCATCTGTCTTGTCGGTTTTATCAAAAATTGATAAGATTAGATAGATAAGAGGTAATGTGATGCCATCCAGCTACAGTCTCGGCCCGCATTATGAAGGCTTTGTGCGGGAACTCGTGGAAAGCGGCCGTTATGCCAGCGCCAGCGAAGTCGTGCGCGACAGCCTGCGCCTTCTGGAGGAACGTGAAGAGCAGCGCCAGGCGCGCCTCCAGGTTTTGCGCGAGGATATCCGCGCCGGAATTGAGAGCGGTGCAGGTATCCCTGCCGATGAGGTCTTCGACCGCCTTGAAGCGAAGTACGGCGGAAGCCGTTCCTGATGGCCGTCGCATTCTCGCCTGCCGCCGTGCAGGACCTGGAAGAGATCGGCGACTATATCCACACTGACAATCCTATTGCGGCCTACCACGTCATCGCGGAATTGCGTGTCCGCTGTAACCGGCTGGTCGATATGCCACGCATGGGAGCGCCACGGCCTGAACTGTGGGCGGGCCTGCGCGCATTTCCCTTTCGCCGCTATGTCGTCTTCTATACGGTCGAAGGCGAAGATGTCCGCATTGAACGCATCCTACACGGTGCTCGCGATATCGAGACTATTTTCGGCAAGGAAGATGAACGTCCCGAGGGGTGAGCGTTTCGCTTACCCGATAAACTCGTGAATGATCCGGGCGACCTCGTCCGGCATTTCGAGCTGCAGCATGTGGCCGCTCGGCACTTTCATCGACATCCAGCCGGGATCGGCGCTCAAGCGCTTGTAGATGCCGGAGAAAAGTGCAGCCTGATCGATATTGGCCGAGACGTAGAGCCGTTTCGCGATGGTTTCGTGGGCGCCGGTCAGTCTGAGCTTCTGGATCATGGTCGCGAAGGGATGCGGCGAGCGGCCGGTCATGTAATGCCTCAGGTGCTCCGGCACGTGGGTCGCGTGGCGGGCCGGGGGCGGCACGGCGACGCCGCCGAGTTCGCCTGCCGCGGCGAGATTGGCAAGCGCGATTTCCGGGCCGAGAAGGTCGAGTGCCGACTGGCCGTCCGACGGCAGGAAGGCGTCGAGATAGATGAGGGTCCGGATGCGGCTTGAAAAACGGTCGGCGACGCCGGTGATCACCATGCCGCCATAGGAATGGCCGACGAGATCGAAATCATCGAGACCTTCCGCCTCGATAAGGCCGGCAACGTCGCCGATATGGGTGTCGAGATTGATCGCGCCGGAAAAGAGATGGATGCGCTCGCCAAGCCCCGTCAGGCTCGGCACGAAGACCTGATGGCCCATGCCCCGCAGAAGATCGGTGACCGGCGTCCAGCTCGCGCTCGATCCCCAGGCCCCCTGCACCAAGACTATCCTGCGGCCGGTCATTCGATCCCCTCCCTCGACATCCGAACGATGCCGGTTGTTTCCCATCGGGCATGATGCGAGTCAATGCGACAGGAGAGGGGACAAACGAGGATGAAATCAGCGCCACATGCCGCGCATGCGGGCGGTGACGTCGATGCGGACCTGGTGGCGGGCCTGGCGTTCTGCGTCCGACATGGGCGCGACCACCGGCCAGGACGTGGTCTCGAAGAATTGCAGGAGCGTTGCCGGAATGAAGCGGGTGCGCGCGGCATAGACGTGGCGGTCGCCCTGGGCGTTCTGTCCGTGGACGAAGAAGCGCTGCGGAGTGATGAGGTGGAGGTAATCCTTCGCCCGCGTCATGGCGACATAGAGGAGCCGGCGCTCCTCCTCGATTTCGGCCGTCGAGCCGACGCCGAGGTCGGAGGGAATGCAACCGTCGACACAGTTCAAGAGGAAAACCGAGCGCCATTCCTGGCCCTTGGCGGAATGGATGGTCGAGAGGATGAGATAGTCCTCGTCGAGCAGGGGCGTGCCGGATTCGGCACTGGTCGCATCCGGCGGGTCGAGCGTCAGCTCGGTCAGGAAACGTTCGCGCGACGTATAACCGCCGGCGATCTGCTCGAGCTGCAAAAGGTCGGCCTTGCGGGTTTCGGCATCCTCGTGGACGCGGTCGAGATGCGGCTCGTACCACAGCCGGGCAAGGCCGATCTCCGAAGGCCAGCCGGCAGTGCCCTGTTTCAGGGAGGCCAGCATGTCGACGAAGGCCGGCCAGTCGGCGCCCGAACGCGGCGGGGCGGGGATTTCCTGCAAAGCCGCGAGCGGCTCGGGATCGGCGGCGATGGCGTCGAGGATCTTTCCCGCCGTCTGCGGGCCGATGCCGGGGATGAGCTGCATCAGGCGGAAGCCGGCGACGCGGTCGCGCGGATTCTGGGCGAAGCGCAGCGTCGCCAGCATGTCCTTCACATGGGCGCTGTCCAGGAACTTCAGGCCGCCGAACTTCACGAAGGGGATGTTGCGGCGGGTAAGTTCCACCTCCAGCGGACCGGAATGATGCGAGGCGCGGAAAAGCACGGCCTGCTGTTTCAAGGTCATGCCGGTTTCGCGGTTTTCGAGGATCTTCTCGACGATGTAGTTCGCCTGTTCGGTCTCGTCTCGGACGGCAACGAGGCGCGGGCGCTCCTCCGATTGCCGTTCGGTCCAGAGGTTCTTGGTGAAGCGCTCGCGGGCAAGCTCGATGACGCCGTTGGCGGCGGCGAGGATGGTATTGGTCGAACGGTAGTTGCGGTCGAGGGTGACGATATCGGCGGGCGGATCGAAGGAGCCGGGGAAATCGAGGATGTTGCGGATCGTCGCTGCCCGGAAGGAATAGATCGACTGGGCGTCGTCGCCGACGACGGTCAAACCTCGGCCGCCGGGTTTCATCGCCATCAGGATCGACGACTGCAGCCGGTTGGTGTCCTGGTATTCGTCGACCAGCACGTGATCGAAGCGGCCGCCGACATCTTCCGCCAGCGCCGGTTCGCTCATCATCTGCGCCCAGTAGAGCAGGAGATCGTCGTAATCGAGGACGTTCTGGGCCTGCTTGGCCTCGACGTAAGATGCGAAGAGTTCCCGAAGCTGTTTTTCCCAGGCGGAGCACCAGGGGAAGTGCGCCTTCAGCACCTCGTCCAGTGGTGTCTCCGAATTGACCGCGCGGGAATAGATCGCCAGACAGGTGCCCTTGGTCGGGAAACGGCTTTCCGTCTTCGAGAAGCCGAGTTCGTGGCGCGTGAGATTCATCAGGTCGGCGGAATCCTCCCGATCGTGGATGGTGAAATCCGGATCGAGGCCGATCTGTTCGGCATACATGCGAAGGAGCCTTGCCCCGATGCCGTGGAAGGTGCCGGCCCAGGCGAGCGCATCGGTCATGATGCCGGCATTGGGTCCAAGCACCTGCGAACAGATGCGCTCGACGCGGCGGCCCATTTCTGATGCGGCGCGGCGGGAAAAGGTCATCAGCAGGATGCGGCGCGGATCGGCGCCGGAAACGATCAAATGCGCGACCCGGTGGGCGAGCGTGTTGGTCTTGCCGGAGCCCGCGCCGGCGATGACGAGCAGGGGGCCTGCCGGCCCGCCCTTCGGCACGTCCGATCCATGCTCCACCGCACGCCGCTGCGCGTCATTCAATTTTTCCAGATAGGCGACTGCTGGCATTCCTGCTTCCGGCGGGCTCGTTCCCGTTGCGTTCGAATTAGCCATAGCTGATTCGCCTGGCCTCGCCCTCATTCACATATTTGGGAATGCGCCTTAACTTGACCGCTGTTCTCGTGTTTCGCTATGACAGCCCGCGTAAGTTCTCGCTTGGAGGCGACCTTGAAAACTTCTTCCCCCCTCTTTGCCGGCGCTGCGGCGTTTGCCCTCTCCGTCATCGCGCTTTCGACACCTGCTTCGGCGCAGGTGGCCGACAGCATCACCATCTACAATGCCCAGCACGAGGGGCTGACGAAGGAATGGGTCGAAGCCTTCACAGAGGAGACCGGCATCGCGGTGACCGTGCGCAACGGCTCGGACCTCGAATTCGCCAACCAGATCGTCCAGGAAGGCGCCAATTCGCCGGCCGACGTGTTCCTCACCGAAAATTCGCCGGCCATGGCGCTGGTCGACGGCAAGGGGCTTTTCGCTCCGGTCGATCTGGCGACGCTCGAGCAGGTTCCGGAACAGTTCCGCCCGGCGGACGGCCACTGGATCGGCATTGCCGCCCGCTCCACCGTCTTTGCCTATGACAAGACGAAACTTTCCGAAGACAAATTGCCGAAATCCATGCTCGATCTCGCCAAGCCCGAATGGAAGGGCCGCTGGGCCGCATCTCCCTCGGGCGCCGATTTCCAGGCGATCGTCGGCGCGCTGCTGCAGCTCAAGGGCAAGGAGGCGACGGCGGACTGGCTCAAGGGCATGAAGGAGAACTTCACCGCCTATCGCGGCAATTCCACCGCGATGAGGGCCGTCAATGCCGGCCAGACCGAGGGCGCGCTGATCTACCACTATTACTATTTCGGCGACCAGGCGAAGACCGGTGAAAACTCGAAGAACGTCGCGCTGCATTATTTCAGGAACCAGGATCCGGGTGCATTCGTCTCCATCTCCGGCGGCGGCATCCTTGCCTCATCCAAGCACAAGGAACAGGCGCAGGCCTTCCTCAAATGGGTGACAGGCAAGGGCGGCCAGGCGGTGTTGCGTGACGGCACGTCCTTCGAATACGCGGTCGGCAAGGGTGAAGCGTCCAACAAGGCGCTCGTGCCGCTCGACGAATTGCGGGCGCCGAAGGTGGAGCCCTCGACACTCAACAATGCCAAGGTGACCGATATGATGACGGCGGCCGGCCTCCTCTGAGATGCGGCAATAAGTTTGCTCTAATACTCAGCAATAAGTGTTGCATGGAGACATCGCAGGGCTTACCTGCGATGTCTCATGTTTTTCGGGTCTTCCATGAGTTCCATCACTGACACCAGTGTTCCAGTCGCACCGCGCCGCCGCATGCCGGCGGCCTCGTCCTGGACATTGACCATCGCGGTCGCGGTGGCGGTGATGGCGCTCCTGCCGCTCGGTTTCGTGCTGTGGGCAACCGCCGTCACCGGTTGGGAAACGGCCGCGCTGCTCATCTTCCGCGGCCGGGTCGGTGAATTGATGGTCAACACCATCCTCCTGATTTTCTTCACTGTTCCGATCTGTATCGTGGTTGCTGTGTCGCTTGCCTGGCTGACCGAACGCAGCGACCTGCCGGGCGCACGTCTATGGTCCTGGCTCGCGGTGGCACCGCTTGCCGTGCCCGCCTTCGTGCATTCCTACGCCTGGATCGGCATGTGGCCGAGCCTTCACGGGCTTTTTGCCGGGGTGGCGATCTCGGTCGTCGCCTATTTCCCCTTTCTCTACCTGCCGCTCGCTGCTGCCTTCCGCCTGCTCGATCCGGCGCTGGAGGATCAGGCGGCCTCGCTGGGGCTGGCGCCTTTTGCCGTTTTCCGGCGCGTGGTGCTGCCGCAGCTTCGGCTGGCGCTTTGCGGCGGCATGCTTTTGATCGGCCTGCACCTGCTCGCCGAATACGGGCTTTTCGCGATGATCCGCTTCGACACGTTTACGACGGCGATCATAGACCAGTTCCAGTCGACCTATAACGGCACTGCCGCACATATGCTGGCGCTGGTGCTGGTTCTCTGCTGTTTCGTGCTGCTCGGCCTGGAAGCGGGCCTTCGCGGTTCCCGCCGTTATGCGCGGCTCGGGCCCGGCGTCGCGCGCCAACTGAAGATCATCCGGCTGGGCAAGTGGAAATATCCCTGCCTGCTGCTGCCGCTGACGGTCGCTGCCTTTTCGCTCGGCATTCCGGCTCTGACCATCGGCCGCTGGCTGATCGCCGGGGGCTCAAGCATCTGGCGGATGGACGAGGTCGGGCTTTCGCTCATCCAGACGCTCGCCATCTGCCTGATCGGCGGGCTTGCGACGACCGCTGCGGCCGTGCCGATCGCCTGGCTTTCGGTGCGCCGGCCGACCCGTGCGACCCGCTTCCTCGAAGGCTGCTACTATCTCGCGAGTTCCATGCCCGGCGTCGTCGTGGCGCTGGCACTCGTTACCGTCACCGTGCGCGTCATGCTGCCGCTCTACCAGACGGTGGCGACCATCGTGCTCGCGTATGTCGTGATGTTCCTGCCGCGGGCGCTGGTGAGCCTGAGGGCGAGCATCGCCCAGGTGCCCGTGGAGCTGGAGCAGGCGGCCGCCAGTCTCGGCCGCTCGCCCGGCAATGCGCTCTGGTCGACGACGGTCAGGCTCGCTGCCCCTGGCGCCGCCGCAGGCGTGGCGCTCGCCTCGCTCGGTATCATCAACGAACTGACGGCGACGCAGATGCTGGCGCCGAACGGCACACGCACGCTCGCCATGGCCTTCTTTGCACTGACGGGCGAGATCGACTATGCCGGTGCTGCCCCCTATGCTCTGCTGATGGTCATCTTTTCCATGCCGCTCATATGGCTTCTCCACTACCAGTCCAAGAAGATCGCCGGGCGATGACGCTTCTCCAACTCAATTCCCTGCGCAAACGATACGGCATGGTGGCCGCGCTCGACGGCATCGATCTTTCGGTCGCGGCCGGCAGCCGCACGGCGATCGTCGGACCGTCCGGTTGCGGCAAGACCACGCTGCTGCGCCTCGTCGCCGGCTTCGACCAGCCGGACGAAGGCATGATCGTGTTCGGCGGGCAACTGATGGCGGACGGTTCGGCCCAGGTGCCGGCGCACAAGCGCGGCATCGGCATCGTAGCGCAGGACGGCTGCCTCTTCCCGCATCTCACGGTAGCGCAAAACATCGGCTTCGGACTGAACGCGGAGCGGGCCGTCAAGGAGGCGAAGGCGGCGGAACTGATGGGCATGGTGGGCCTTGACCGTGCCATGCTTTCCCGTCGGCCGGACCAGCTTTCCGGCGGCCAGCAGCAGCGCGTGGCGCTCGCCCGCGCGCTTGCCCGCAAGCCGAGGCTGATGCTGCTCGACGAACCGTTCTCGGCGCTCGACACGGGACTTCGCGCCGCCACCCGCAAGGCGGTGACGGAAGTGCTGACGGCGGCCGGCATCACCACGCTGCTCGTCACCCACGACCAGGGTGAGGCGCTCGCCTTCGCCGACCAGGTGGCGGTGATGCGGGCCGGGAAGTTCGCGCAGGTGGGCACTCCGCGCGAGGTCTATTCGAAGCCGGTCGATCCGGTGACCGCCGCCTTCCTCGGCGAGGCGATCGTGCTGCCGGCGGTGATCGGCGAAGGCCGCGCGGAAAGTCCGCTGGGCCTCCTGCCGGTCGACGATACGGCCTATCGGGGCAAGGCCGAGATCATGCTTCGGCCGGAGCAGATTTCGGTGACGCATGCGAGTGGCGAAGGAGCCCCGGGCACGATAGCGGAGATCAATTTCTGCGGAGCGACCTCGGATGTTCGGATCACGCTCGGTGGCGCAGAAGCGTTTTCCTTCCGCCTCGACATTCCGAGCCGCGAGGCGCTTTTTCCCGGGGATCGGGTGATGATCGGTGTCTCGGGGACAGCGCACGTTTTTCGATAGCCGGGAACCCTGGAACCTTCCTTCACGTTATGCGGCCATCAACAAGAAGGAACAAGTTCCATGCTGAAATGGGCTCTCATCTTCCTCGTCATCTCGCTGATCTCCGGTTTTCTCGGTTTTTCCGGCATCTCGGCGGCCACCGCAACGATTGCGAAATTTCTCTTCTTCCTCTTCCTCGTCATCTTCCTGGTATTCCTCGTGCTGGCGCTCATGGCCGGCGGCGCGGTGATGTGACGCCCTGGAAGAGGGATCTGCGGTAGCCCGCAAATCCAAGAGGCTTGCCGATCTCGGCTCCTTCTCGGTCTTCCATCTCCGAAAAGAAAAAGCCCTGCCGAAATTCGGACAGGGCAAGTTGGGGAAAACCTACCTCAGCAAGGCAGGTGCGTCGCGTTTGGCACATCTGATGTCGCTTCACGAGGTCAGTTCGCGGCGATTCGGTACGGTCGTGAAAGAAATTTGCAGCCCGGTCATCTATGGGGGCAGCTTTAGGCTGGCCGGGCTGCGCCGTTCAGTTCCTGAATGTGGTACACGGCACGCCCGCCGCCTTGATACGGGTGCAGAGTTCGGTCGCTTCGGCGCGGGTCGCCCTTCCGATCCTTGCCGCATATCTTGGCCGGTAGCCGAAGTTGCCGCCCTTCTGCCGGACGATCAGGGCGCGTTCGCTGCCAAGCGGCTCAGGAAGTTTACCAATCGCGCTGACAAAGAGCCGGCTTGCGACCGTGGGATCATAATGGGCCGAAAGCTGAACACCCCAGGGGGCCCAGTCGGCAGAGCCGATCAGGACAGGCTCCTGCAGGCGCCGCGTCTCGGCGAGTTCGACGCAGCCTTCCATGAAAGACTTGTCCGCATCGAGGGGAGGGGCGGCGGTTTCAGGCGGCTTGTCCCTCCAGGTCTCGACGGTATGTCCTGTGATGGCGAATACATAGTCCCGGGTTTCGATCGGCAGACGGTCGGCCTTCAGGAAAGTCTGGAGGCCAGCTTCGCCGGCATTGTAGGCCGCTGCCGCGAGGCCGAGATTGCCAAAACGGTCACGCAGCTCACTCAGATAAAGGGAGGATGCAGCGAGAGCCTCGATGACATCAAAGCTGTTTGCAAGCCCGCGGAGCTTCGCGGTCCCCGGCATGAACTGGGCGATGCCCTCCGCACCTTTCGGGCTCACGGCTTCGGCGCGGAACAGGCTTTCCCGCCAGATAAGGCGCGCGAAGAATTGCGGCGGCACAGCGTTGGCGCGTGCGACATGCTCCATTACCCGGCACAGATCGCGATCATAGCTTTCTCGCCCGATGCAGAGCGCCTGGCCATCCTCCTTTGCGGAACGTTCATAGAGGCAGGCTTTGGACGCAGCCTCCTCGTCCGCAGTCAGACCGATCGAGGGAAAGGTCGCCGCCGCGGGCAAGGCCAGCATTGCCATGAGGAGATGATGGATTGCCTTCACCGCAAGCTCACCCCATGGCAAGGCAGGTGGCGGTTATCGTCGCTTGACGACGCGGCTGAAGAAAGGGCTTTCATGCCGGCGATGATAGCACACCGCAACGGTCCGCAGATTGCCGGCGGTAACGGCATGCTCGAACTCCCGCGAGTCTGTTTCCGGCCTGTGCCGATCCTAATACTTTTGCGGTATGGTCGTAATCGTTTGTCTGCAATTCATCCACCAAGATGGAAATTCTCCCTAACGACAAGCGCGCGCAAGATAGCTGCATAACGGGCTGTAAGGGAGAATGACGATGACCGGTAAAGATCCTTCGGAGATCGACAGTGCGCGACGACATTTGCTGGGCCTGACCGCTGCGACGACCGCCAGGATCGTGGCAATGGGTTCGCTCGCCGGCACGATCATTTCTTCATCTTCGGCCGAAGCCGGTGGAAGGGCATGGTGGAAAAAAGGGGGGGACAAGCCGGGCAAAGGCCCTGGAAAGAACCCCATGTGCCTGCTACGCGGCACCTCGATCATGACACCGAAAGGTGAAGTCCCTGTCGAGGAGCTTCGCATCGGCGACCTGGTCGAAACGATTGGCGGCAAGGCGCTGCCGATCAAATGGATCGGCCTTCAAACCTACAAATGCAGGGGGCCGACCTGGAATATGGACGTGGTGCCGATTCGCATATCGCCATCCGCCCTGGATGAAGGTACGCCGAAACGGAAGCTCTATCTCTCCCCCGGCCACTCTCTCTACATCGATGGTGTTCTCATCCGGGCCAAGGATCTCGTCAACGGGACCACGATTATGCCCGAACTGCCCGCGGACAGCCGCGCCATCGAGTATTTCCAGATCCTGCTGGACGCTCACCAAGTCATCCTGGCCGAAGGGGCTCCCGTCGAGAGTTTCCAGCTCAATGCAGACAATTATGAGGGCTTTACGAACTTCGCCGAGTTCGCGCGTCTCTATCCGGCAGACGTCAACCTCACCATGAGCCCCTATGCGCCGATCGTCGGCTATGGTGGCCGCGAGCACCTGAAGGCGCTTTTGCGGTTGGCCTCGGCGGGGTTCATTCGAGCACGGACGCCAACGCGGGACGCCCACGTGAGACTTGCCGCCCGGGGTGAAAGAATCGCCTGTTGATCAGGACGGACGGGATCGGGAATCCACGTCTAAAAGGAGATCGGAATGGTGGGCGTGACAAGGATCGAACTTGTGACCCCTACGATGTCAACGTAGTGCTCTCCCGCTGAGCTACACGCCCATCCGATGGCGGCGCATAGACCATAGACTGGTCGGGCCGTCAACTGGTTTTTGAAACGAAATGCGAAGGTTTTTTGAAGGCTCCGCATTTCCGGACTTTTCGCGGCTCAAGCGGCGAGCAGCTTGTTCACTTCATCCACAAGATCGCGCAGGTGGAAGGGCTTGGAGAGGACCTTGGCGTCCTTCGGCGCCTTGGAATCGGAGTTGAGCGCGACCGCCGCAAACCCGGTGATGAACATCACCTTCAGGTCCGGATCGAGTTCTGTCGCGCGGCGGGCAAGTTCGATCCCGTCCATTTCGGGCATCACGATATCGGTCAGGAGCAGCGAGAAAGGTTCCTCGCGCAGCCGGTCGTAGGCGCTTGCGCCATTGTCGAAGGAAGCCACCTTGTAGCCCGCCTTTTCGAGCGCCTTCACCAGGAAGCGGCGCATATCGTTATCGTCTTCGGCGAGAAGGATTTTCTGATTCATCTCCGGGGACCGTATCCAATGCAGATTTCAAAGAGTTTGAGAGACCTATTACACTGCCAAGACGCGGTAAACATCCGTTTAATGGAGGTGGAAGAGGAGGGTGGCGAGGTATAGATAGTATGGACTTCGCGCCGGGCAACTGGCAACATGGGTTTCCGAACAAGTTCGTGACATGGTAAAGGCAGGATGGATTGCAGCGCGGGTGATTTTGAGCATTTCGAAGTAAGGGAGCCCGCAACGCAGACCATCCCCTTCGTTTTCAATTCGCCGCATAGCGGCCGGCTCTATCCGCCTGCCTTCCTGGCTCAGGCCAATCTCGATGCGTTGTCGATCCGCCGTTCCGCAGATCATTATGTCGACGAGCTGTTTGCAGATGCACCGGAGCTTGGCGCGCCATTGCTGCTCGCCCATTTTCCACGCGCCTATCTGGACGTCAACCGCGAGCCTTATGAGCTCGACCCGCGCATGTTCGACGGGCCGTTGCCGCCTTTCGTCAATATCGGTTCGATGCGTGTCGCGGGCGGTCTCGGCACGATCCCGCGCATCGTTGCCGAAAACATGGAAATCTATCGCCGCCGCCTGTCCGTCGAAGAGGGTATGTCCCGCGTCGAGGCGATCTACAAACCTTATCATGCCTGCCTTAGAAAGCTGATCGCCCGTACCCACGCCCGCTTCGGGCTCGCCATCCTCATCGATTGCCATTCCATGCCCGGCAATATCCGGCTCTCCGGCTCCGACGTGCGGCCGGACTTCATCATCGGCGACCGATACGGCACCAGCGCGTCAGCCGAGCTTTCGCGCGCCGCACTGCATTTCCTGGGTGAGATGGGCTTTTCGGCCGTGCGCAACAAACCTTATGCCGGTGGCTTCATTACCGAACATTACGGAAGGCCGGTCAGGGGGCTGCACGCCCTGCAGATCGAGGTCAACCGGGCGCTCTATGTGGACGAAGTAACACTCGCCAAGAAGCCGGAATTCCCGGCGATTGCTGCAGCCCTTTCCACCTTCATGCGGCAGATGGCCGATTTCGTCGTCGATTTCGCCGGCGGCAACAGCGCGCTCGCCGCGGAATAAATTCCAGGCTTCCAGAGGCTCACTGAATGTATTTTTCTGCCGATCCCCGATCGGCGGGCAAAAAAAACCGCGCTTTGGAGCGCGGCTAAGTCTAGGGAGGAAACACCCAAGGAGGGTATTTACAGTCAAAGACTGTATGCCAACGCTAGTAGTGCGCTGCACAAATGTCAAGCAACTTTTTTAGTTGATTAAATTTGCGTCATTTTTGGGCGAAGTGGTGAGATTTGCGGCAGGGCTTCGCGCCGTCTTCGGCGATGGTCCATGAAACCGGTTTTCAGTTGCGGGAAACGTGATTAGAAGAAGCATCCATCCATCGAGGGGTTTCCATGCTTCCGGACCGCAACTTCTTCTACGAGCTTGCCGATGCCGCCAGGGCGGAGACGCTGCCACGCTTCCGCACCGGCGCCTATGTGACGAACAAGCTGGAGGGCGGGTTCGATCCCGTGACGGAGGGCGATCGCGCAGCCGAAACCGCGATTCGCACGCTGATTACGGAAAAGTTCCCGGAGCACGGCATTCTCGGCGAGGAGCATGAGAATATAGGTCTCGATCGCGAGCATATCTGGGTGATCGATCCGATCGACGGCACGCGCGCCTTCATTTCCGGCCTGCCGGTCTGGGGCACGCTGATCGGCTTCCAGTCGAACGGTCGCGCCAGGATGGGCCTCGTCGACCAGCCCTTCACCGGCGAGCGCTATTTCGCCGACGGTACACGTTCCTGGTATCGCGGGCCTGACGGCGAGCGGCAGATTTTTACACGCGACTGCAAAACGCTGAGCGATGCGATTCTCTTCACCACGTCGCCCCATCTTTTCGTGGGCGGAGAGATGGAAAAATACCGGATGGTCGAAAGCAGGGCGCGGCTCTTCCGCTACGGCTGCGATTGCTATGCCTACGCGCTGCTTGCCGCGGGCCACGTGGACATCGTCGTCGAGAACGGGCTGAAGCCCTACGACGTCGGGGCGCTCATCCCGCTCATCGAGCAGGCCGGCGGCGTCATCACCACCTGGGAAGGTGGGCGGCCGGAAGGTGGCGGCAGCATCGTCGCCGCCGGCAGCAAGGCCGTTCATGAAGAGGCGCTGGCGCTGCTTTCGGGAAGGTGACGAGAGGAATCAGGCGGCGGTTTCGGACAGGCCGAAGCCGCCGTCCAGACCCGGCATGAAGGCTTCGATTGCGGCCAGCCCCTGCGCCCGGTAGATATCCCTGTCTTGAAAGAGCTCGTGGCGCGCCCCGTTGACGGTAATGAGTTGGGCGGCCCGAAATTTCCTCGACAGTTCCTCCTGCGCCCGGTAGGGCACGACGCCATCGAGCATGGGGGCGAGGATCAACGTCGGAATGGTGATCCGGGTCAGATGCGCCTGGTTCGATACACGGCGGGCGGCCTTGAAGGTCTCATGCAGCCAGCGGGCCGTCGGCGCGCCGACCGTCAGCTCCGGATGAGCTGCAATGATTTCCGCGTTGCGATGGAAGCGGGCGATGTCGGAAGTGAGCGGGTTGCCCTCGAAGGGGCGGCGGCTCTGGTCCGTACCCATCGAGATGCGGCCGAGTGCGGTCCAGGAGGCGAGGCCGGCGAGCGTGCGGATCGCGCCTTGCGGTGCGCCCTGGCCCGAAAGCGCGATATAGGGCGCCGAAAGCGCCATACGATGAATGCGGGTCGACAGCCGCGGGGCGGCCGAGAGTGCGATCAGCGCGCCGGTGGAATGGCCGACCAGAAAGAAGGGCAGGCGGGCATCCGGCAGAACGATCTGCTCGAGGAAGATTTCGAGATCCCGTTCGTAATCGGAAAAGCGGCGCACATGGCCCTTGCGCGGGTTCTTCGTCAAACGATCCGAGCCGCCCTGGCCGCGCAGGTCGAACGTGGCGACCCATAGGCCCATCGCATTCAGGTCGCGGATCGTCTCGAAATACTTTTCGATGAATTCGTTACGGCCCTGCATGACGACGACCGTGCCGACCGCCGGCGAAATCTCGGAGCGGAAGAGGCCGTAACGCAGTTTTGTGCCGCGATGGCCGGTGAAATAACCGGCCGTATAGTTCAACGGCGCCGGATTGGCCGGGGTGTGGTGGAGGACGTCGTTGGCGGAGGCTTCTGCTTCTGTCATGCCGGTAAGCGATAGGCGCGGGCGGCGTAACGTCAAGGGAAAAAGAATGGCCGGGCGCCGACGAAGCCGGCATGGGCGTCCTCATGGACGATTGTCCGGATCTCGAATGCCATGGCTCAAGGCCGGCGGACGGCCCTGACCTTGCTGCTGTTTCCGCCGCCGCAGAAGAACCGGTCGCCGCCGTCGGATTCGAGCCCCGACACGTTGGCTCCGGCCTGCATGCCGAGCCTTTCCAGGACTTCTCCCGTTTCCGGATCGATCCGCCGCAACTCGCTCTCGTCATTTTCCCAGGTGCCGTGCCAGAGATCGCCGTTGATCCAGGTAACACCGGTGACGAAACGGTTGGACTCGATGGTGCGGAGGATCGCTCCCGTTTCCGGATCGATCCGGTGGATCTTCCTGTCCCTGTACTGTCCGACCCAGAGGGTTCCCTCGGCCCAGGCAAGACCGGACGAGCCGCCGTCGGGCGCCGGGATCGTCGCAAGCACGCTGCCGGTCATCGGATCGATCTTCTGGATGCGGTCTTCGGCGATCTGGAACAGATGCCGGCCGTCGAAGGCCGTTCCCGCATGCGCGGGGACATCGATCGAGCGCACCACATTACCGCTTGCCGGATCGAACGCATTCAGCTTGTCACCCGACGCGAACCAGACATGCCGGCCATCGAAGGTGACGCCTGCCACCTGCTCCACATCCGGAAAGGGACCGTATTCGCGGAGGATTTCGGCTTGGGATCGTTTCATGGTTTCACCCTTTCTTTGTTCTCACGCCTCCAACCTAGCCGCTCGGCAGCGGGCCCGGGAGTAACAAGGTTGTCGGGAAATCCGGCACGGGCGGTGTCATCCAGCGGCGTGCCGGTCCGCGCCCGTAGGACTGCACCTTGCCCGCGGCCGCGAGCTGTTCAAGCGCCCGCTGCACGGTGCGCGGGCTCAATCCAAGTGCGATCGCGAGCGCCGAACTCGACCATGACTCGCCATCGGCGAGGAAAGCAAGCACCGCCGCATGCTGCTCCTCGACGGGCGGCGCCAGCACGACGACTTCCGAGGCGTGGCGCGGCACCAGCGCAAAGCCCCGCTTCGTCGCCCTGACATCCGCCAGCGTTAGAAGCTCCGCGCGAAGCCGCCCCATCTCGACGCGCAGCCGGGCGCGATGGGATTCGTCGGCATGCCTCGCCCGAAAGGCGCGGGCAAGCAGCGTGCTTCTCGATACATCCGCGGGCCAGGCTTCGGCCAGAGCACGCAGAAGCGCGAAGAGGACCGGGCGTGTCGCAAGCGGGACTATCGTTTTTTCGTCCCGCACGACGTTGCGGCATGCGTCCACGACGAGCGTGCCCGACGCCAGCAGCGATTCGACCTCGTCGAGCAGGAGAGGGCGTTCATCGCCGCGGGCGACCAGCCGTGCTGCCGGTGCGCTGAAGACGAGGGAGGCGCTTTCGACCTCGGCTATCAGTGCGGGGATCTTCGCTTCGATTGCGGCCTGTCCGGCCTCGGCAAGCGCTGCGCGCGCCGCCCTGGTCCGCAAGCGCCGGATCGCTATTCCTGCAACCGCCAGCGCGCGGGCGGCCGCTAATGCCGGAGGGAGCGGTATTGGGGCGAGGCCGGCGAGAATGCGTTCCGCTTCGTCGAGGCGGCCGATGAGGAGCAGGCGCCGGAGTTCGAGGTTCCGCGCATGGGCGGCGTTGAGGCCGTCGCCATGCGCCTCGAGCGTCGCCCGCGCCGTGTCAAGGGCCCTGGTGGGCCATGTGAGCTCGCGGGAGACGGGTGCAATCTCGGCTTCGGCGACGACACACCGGGCGCGGGCCACGGCCTCCCTCGAACCGAAGGCGCGCGCGGCACTTTTGAGAAGCATCTTTGCCCGGTCGAGCTCGCCGAGCTGCGCCATGGCAATGCCTCTCAGCGCAAGGGCGGGCGCATCGTCCCGCAGGGCGACGTGCTTCAATGCGCCGAGCGGATCTCCTGCTGCGAGTGCACGTGCCGCCGCGGTGATCAGCGAGTCCATCGGAATCCCGCCACACTTGTAACTCCCACCATCCCGATAACCGGACCTAGTTTATTCACGACCAGCAAGCAACCGCCGCACCGGAAATCGGGCGGCGGCAGGCAGTCAAATGGAGAAAAGCGATGATGACACATATGACCGGGACACGCGAAGAATGGCTGAAAGCACGGCTCGACCTGTTGAGGGACGAGAAGGAGCTGACGCGCAAGAGCGACGAACTGGCACTGCGGCGTCAGGAACTGCCCTGGGTGCGGATCGACAAGGAGTACAGGTTCGAGACCGAGAACGGGAGCGCCTCGCTGGTGGACCTTTTCGGCGGACGTTCGCAGCTTCTCGTCTACCATTTCATGTTCGGACCCGATTATACGGCTGGATGCCCGTCCTGCTCCTCGATCGCCGACGGGTTCAACGGCGTCGTCGTTCACCTTGAGAACCATGACGTGGCCTTTTCCGCCGTGTCGCGGGCACCGCTTCAAAAACTGCAGGCCTTCAAAGAGCGGATGGGATGGAGCTTTCCCTGGGCGTCCTCGAACGGCGGCGACTTCAACGCCGACTTCAGCGTCTGGTTCACCGCGGACCAGCAGCGCGAGGGCACGATCGAATACAATTTCCGCCGCGAGCCGCCGCTGGCGGGGCCCCCAGGAGGCCAGACCGTTCATGAATGGCAGCAGGGCAGCAGCGAAAGCCCCATCGCCCAGATCGCGGCTTCGACCGGGACCGATGTCGCCACCTATGCGCGCGACAGGCCGGGCGTCAGCGCCTTCGTGCTCGAAGACGGCGTCGTCTACCACACCTATTCCAGCTATTCGCGCGGACTGGATGGCCTGTGGGGCATGTATCAATGGCTCGATCGTGCGCCCAGGGGCCGCAACGAGAACGGTATCTGGTGGCGCCACCACGACAGGTATGGCAGGGGGTGAGGCCGATGCCACTCCACCGCAACAATGCGAAAGGGAGGCCGGTCTCCGGCTGGCTATCCCTTGCCGCGGCACCGACATTCGCCATCATGGCGCTGCTGACGGCCGCGACCGGCGGCGCGGACATGATCTGCTCCTCTGTGCACGACATGTCGCCGTTCGGCGGAATGGTGCCGATGTATCTGCTGATGAGCGTCTTCCATCTGGCGCCCTGGCTCAGGTTGCCTTTCGCCGGAGGAGGAACCGCTTCGGGCCGGTCCTGACGCGCCGTTCCGTAAGGAATTTGCGCCGGCGCGATCTGCCGGCGCAAAAAAGAAACCGGAACCGGCGGTTCAGGGAAAACCGCGCGGTCCCGGCAGAGGATGACTGAAGGGACGAATGACGTCTTCGGGAGGCAGTCCTGCTTCCCTGGTCCTGTTCTATCAAGTCGGTCCTGAACGTCACAGGAATCCCATGTTCATGCCCGGTTCATGCCGGCCGGAGGTTTCCGGAGGCGGCCCCGAAGAGGCCTTGAACGGCGAGAGCGCAATTCCCATCTTCATCCTGCGGGCGCCAAAAAGGGTCCGCGTGAACGGTCCGCCATCGCCATTACGGGAGGCGGAGCCAAACGAAAACCGCAACGTCGCTTCCCAAGGAGGACATCATGCGTCACGTCGATTTTTCCCCCCTTTACCGATCCACCGTCGGTTTCGACCGCCTCTTCAACCTGCTCGACAACCGTGGCACCGTTGAACAGGCCCCGAGCTATCCGCCCTACAATATCGAGCGGACCGGTGAAAACACCTATCGCATCACCATGGCTGTCGCCGGTTTCGACGAAAAGGAACTGTCGCTCGAAGCCCATGCCCATGTGCTGACCGTGAAAGGTGAAAAGAGCGAAGAAGAGGCCGGCGGCCAGAGCGAATACCTTTATCGCGGCATCGCCAAGCGCGCCTTCGAGCGCCGTTTCCAGCTTGCCGATCATGTCGAGGTCCAGTCCGCCTCGCTGAAGAACGGCCTGCTTCATATCGACCTTCTCAGGAATATCCCGGAAGCCATGAAGCCCCGCCGCATCGCGATCGCCGCGGAAGCCGGCGATACCGCGAAGACGATCGAGGCTCAGGTCACGCCGCAGCAGGTCAACTGACCCTCGGCCCTCAAGACCTCCAGTCAAAGCAGCAAGCCGAGTTTGCGGCCCTTCCCGATAACGGAAGGGCCGCTTTTTTGTTTCACGCGGCCGCCGGTTCCGCGGTCGTCTCCTTCGCCTTCAGACGATTTGCGTATTTCTGGGCGATGACGGCGCAGGCCATCAGCTGGATCTGGTGGAAGAGCATCAGCGGCAGCACGATCGCGCCGATCGAGGACGACTGGTTGGCGAAGATGGCGTTTGCCATCGGCACGCCGCTCGCCAGCGATTTCTTCGAGCCGCAGAAGGTGATGGTGATCTCGTCCTCTTTGTTGAAGCCGAGCGCGCGGCTGCCGAACATGGTGATGCAGAGCACCACTGCCAGAAGAGCCATGTCGACCAGGATGACGACACCGATATCGACGGCCGAGAAGGTGTGCCAGAGACCTTCCATGACCGCTTCGGAAAAGGCGAGATAGACGACCATCAGGATCGAACCGCGATCGACCGGGGCGAGTATCTTCTTCTTCGAGCGGATCCAGTTGCCGATCCAGGGCTGCAGGATCTGGCCGGCGACGAACGGCGCCAGAAGCTGTAATAGGATGCTTTCCAGCGCATCCCACGAAAAACCTCCGTCGCCGGTGGTCGAGAGCAGCAGGCCGGCGAGCAGCGGGGTCAGGAACATGCCGAAGATATTCGAGCCGGATGCGGCGCAGATCGCCGCCGGCACGTTGCCGCCGGCAATCGAGGTGAAGGCGATCGATGACTGCACCGTCGAGGGCAGCACGCAGAGGAACAGGATGCCGGCATAGAGCGCGGGCGGCAGGATATCCGACGGGATGAAGCCGATCGCCAGCCCGAGGAGGGGGAAGATCGCGAAGGTGGTGGCGAGGATGGTCAGATGCAGGCGCCAGTGCAGGAAGCCCGCCACCACGACATCGCGCGACAGGCGCGCGCCGTGCAGGAAGAACAGCAGGCCGATGGCGAAATCGGTCGCGACGCCGAACCACTCCGCCCACTGCCCATGGATCGGCAGGACGGAGGCGAGAATGACGGTACAGACCAGGAAGACCGTGAAACGGTCTGGCAGAAAACGGCTCATGAGCATGTTCCTCGCAATGAGGCTTTATCTCTCGCTTATCATGAAGCAGAATGCAAACATTAACAGTTATCACGAAGGCGGATAGCCATGCTGAACCTTCACCACCTGAACAGTTTCGTCATGCTGGAGCAGACCGGCAGTTTCACGGAAACCGCAGCCCGCCTCGGCATCGGCCAGTCGACCGTCACGCAGCATATCCAGCGGCTGGAGAAATCGCTCGGGCGGCAGCTCGTCTTCCGCGATACGCATCAGGTCAGGCTGACAGCGGAAGGCGAGGCGCTGCTGGGCTACGCGCGCGGCATGCTGGAGTTGAACGGCAAGGTCGCCTCGCTGTTCGGCGAAAGCCGGCTGAGGGGGCGATTGAGGCTGGGTGTTTCGGAGGACGTGGTGGCGAACCGGCTCACCGCCATTCTCGAGGATTTCATCCGGCTCTATCCGCTGGTGGATCTGGAACTGACCGTGGCGCTTTCCGCCGTGCTTCACCAGATGCAGGATGAGGGCGGCCTGGACCTCGTGCTCGCCAAGCGGCATGTCGGCGAGACGCATGGGCGGCTTCTCTATCGCGAACCGCTCGTCTGGCTGGCGCGCGATCCCGACCTCATTCTTTCGCGCGGCAACGCTCTGCCGCTCATCGCCTTTCCGCCGCCATCCATTACGCGGCGCGTGGCGCAGGAGGCGCTTGACCGGGAAAAGATGCCCTGGCGGATCGTCTGCACCTGCGAAAGCCTGAGTGGGCTTACCGCCGCGGCGCGAGCCGGCATGGGCGTGCTCGTGCAGCCGCGCAGCATGGCGCCTTCGGGCCTGAAGGAAATCCCGGCCGACCGGCTGCCGGTGCTGGAGGACGCGGAGTTCGTGCTGATCCCCCGGCGCGGCGCGGATGCCGCGCTCACGGAGGCGCTGTCGAGCCTGATCAAGGCGCAGATCGTGCCACAGCATCAGCGCAACGCGGCCTGATATTTGCGGTTGTCAGCCTGCCTTGCAGATCGACAGGAACTGATCGATGTCCTCCTCGGTCGTCGCGAAGCTGGTGACGAGGCGGATCAGCATCTCGTCGTCCTTCACCGGTTCCGGCATGGCGTGCGGTGCCGGCCAGTCGTAGAATTTTGCCCCCCTGGCCTGGGCGGCTTCGGCGGAGGCCTTGTTGAGCACGGCGAAAACCTCGTTGGAGGTCGTGTCCCAGGCAAGCCGCGTGCTGTTCAGCGAACGAATGCCGGCGCGCAGCCGATCGGCCATGGTGTTGGCGTGGCGCGCCATGCCGAGCCAGAGATCGTCCTGCAGATAGGCTTCGAACTGCGCCGAGATGAAGCGGGTCTTCGAAAAAAGCTGGGCGGCGCGCTTGCGGATGAAGGCGAAATCTTTCGCCAGTTCGGGATTGAAGAAGACGATCGCTTCGGCGCACCAGCAGCCATTCTTCGTGCCGCCGAAGGAGAGGATGTCGACGCCGCGCTTCCATGTCATTTCGGCCGGCGTCGTGCCGAGCGCCACCAGCGCATTGGCAAAGCGCGCGCCATCCATGTGGACCGGCAGGCCATTCGCCTTGGCGATGGTCGAGAGTGTTTCGATCTCGTCGAGCGTATAGATGGTGCCGCTTTCCGTCGCCTGGGTGAGGGTGACGGCGGCGGCGCGGCCGTGATGCAGCGAATCCTGCGGGAAGCCGGCAATGCCGCTCGCGAGGTTCGCGGGGTCCATCTTGCCGTTTTCGCCATCGACCGGAACCATGCGCATGTTGCTGAAGAAATCCGGCGCGCCGCACTCGTCTTCGATCACATGCGCTTCCGAATGGGAAAAAACGACGCCGCCGACACGGGCGACGCTCGCCAGCGAAAGCGAGTTGGCCGCCGTGCCGGTGGAGACGAAATAGACGGACACCTCACGCCCGAAAATCTCGTTGAAACGGGCTTCGACCGCTTTGTCCAGGTCGCTCGTGCCATAGGCGGCGGCGAACCGGGTCGATTCCCTGGAAAGACGTTCATTGATGGCGGGATGGGCGCCGGCCCAGTTGTCGGAAGCGAAGAACATGAAAGGACACCTTGGGAGAACTTTTGAAAAGGTCCGGCGCAGATTAGGCGTTTTGGCCTCACAATCAACGGTAAAGGCGCTCTCACCCCGCGGACCTATATCCAGGGCAATCATCTGAATATCACCAGACCTGAGAGGTAATTAAATTTCGCGCTTACGCGTTGCCCGGCAATCTCCTGTCGCGGCAAGCCTGAAATTTTCAAGCTACGCACTTGTGAACCATTCCAATCTGTGTCATAGAAAATGCGAATTAGGACAGATATGCTGTCCTAATTTCGGGAAATGAAGCGCTGGTTCGCCCCTCTTTTCCGCTGACGTCAACGCCGATCCGGGTTATGTTGCGCTGCAAAGCTGCAGCTGACGCTGGAGCGGCGCCATCGCGTGAAGCAGGGGTGGCGGGCAGTCTGTCATCCGAACGAGACAAATGAAAGCCACTTTGCCCGCTTCGACGCGGCCAACAGGAGGAATGACGATGACGAAGATGATCTCCCAGGTGCCCGGCCATCAGGCTCAGGCCTCCGCCGAGACGAAAGCACGCGTCCCCTTTGTCGCCTCCGGTGTGCCAATGCGCCAGGGTCTCTATGACCCCCGCAACGAGCACGATGCCTGCGGCGTCGGCTTCATCGCGCATATGAAGGGGAAGAAGTCGCACCAGATCGTCAAGGACGGCCTCTTCATTCTTGAAAACCTGACGCATCGAGGCGCTGTCGGAGCCGATCCGCTGATGGGCGATGGTGCCGGGATTCTCGTGCAGATCCCCGACCGCTTCTTCCGCGAGGAGATGGCGGCACAGGGCGTCACCCTGCCGAAGGCCGGCGAATACGCCGTCGGCCATTTCTTCATGCCGCGCGATGCCGATCAGATCGAACATTTCAAGAAGGTCATCGTCGATGTGATCGCGGAGGAGGGGCAGCAGTTTCTGGGCTTCCGCGAAGTGCCGGTCGACAATTCCTCGCTCTCCAAGGCGCCGGACATCGCCGCGACCGAGCCCTATCACCTGCAGGTCTTCATCGGCGCCGGTCGGGATGCCGCGACGAACCTTGAGTTCGAGCGCCAGCTCTTCCTCGTCCGCAAGGTAATCTCCAACCGCATCTACGACGCCTTCGGCGGCCAGGAGACCGGTTTCTATCCGGTCTCGCTGTCGTCCTCGACCATCGTCTACAAGGGCATGTTCCTGGCCTATCAGGTCGGCGCCTATTACAAGGACCTGTCGGACCCGCGTTTCGAAACGGCCGTGGCGCTGGTGCACCAGCGGTTTTCGACCAACACCTTCCCGTCCTGGAAGCTCGCGCACCCCTACCGCATGGTCGCCCATAACGGCGAGATCAACACGCTGCGCGGCAACGTCAACTGGATGGCGGCGCGTCAGGCATCAGTCTCCTCGCCGCTCTTCGGCGACGACATTTCCAAACTCTGGCCGATCTCCTACGAAGGCCAGTCGGATACGGCCTGTTTCGACAACGCGCTCGAGTTCCTCGTGCGCGGCGGATATTCGCTTGCCCATGCCGTGATGATGCTGATCCCGGAAGCCTGGGCCGGCAACCAGTCCATGTCGAAGGACCGCAAGGCCTTCTACGAATACCATGCGGCGCTGATGGAGCCGTGGGACGGTCCGGCGGCGGTCGCCTTCACCGACGGCAAGCAGATCGGCGCGACGCTCGACCGCAACGGTCTGCGTCCGGCCCGCTACGTCGTCACCGACGACGACCGCGTCATCATGGCGTCCGAGGCCGGTGTCCTGCCGGTGCCGGAAGAGACCATCATCAAGAAGTGGCGCCTGCAGCCGGGCAAGATGTTGCTGATCGACATGGAAAAGGGCCGCATCATCTCCGATGAGGAGGTGAAGAGCGAGCTTGCGACCAAGCATCCCTATCGCAACTGGCTCGACCGCACGCAGCTCATCCTGGAGGACCTGAAGCCGGTGGAGCCGCGGGCGCTGCGTCGCGACGTGTCGCTGCTCGACCGCCAGCAGGCCTTCGGCTACACGAGCGAGGACACCAAGATACTGATGTCGCCGATGGCGACGACCGGCCAGGAAGCGATTGGCTCGATGGGCACCGATACGCCGATCTCAGCGATGTCGATGAAGTCGAAGCTGCTCTACACCTATTTCAAGCAGAACTTCGCGCAGGTGACAAATCCGCCGATCGACCCGATCCGCGAGGAACTCGTCATGAGCCTCGTGTCCTTCATCGGTCCGCGTCCCAACATCCTCGACCATGAGGGCATGGCGAATGCCAAGCGTCTGGAAGTGCGCCAGCCCATCCTGACCAACGGGGATCTGGAAAAGATCCGCTCGATCGGCCACACGGAAGACCGCTTCGATACCAAGACGCTCGACTTCACCTATGACATCGAGCGGGGCGCCGAAGGCATGCCGGAAATGCTCGACCGGCTCTGCGAGCGGGCGGAAGCGGCGGTCAAGGGCGGCTACAACATCATCGTGCTTTCCGACCGGCAGATCGGACCGGACCGTATCGCGATCCCGGCGCTGCTTGCGACCGCGGCCGTGCACCATCACCTGATCCGCAAGGGCCTGCGCACGTCCGTCGGCCTCGTCGTGGAATCCGGCGAACCGCGCGAAATCCACCACTTCTGCTGTCTTGCCGGGTTCGGGGCGGAGGCGATCAACCCCTATCTCGCTTTCGACACGCTGGTCGACATGCACGCCCGCGGCGAATTCCCGAAGGAGGTCGATGCCCAGGAAATCGTCTATCGTTACATCAAGGCGGTGGGCAAGGGCATCCTGAAGGTCATGTCCAAGATGGGCATTTCCACCTACCAGTCCTATTGCGGCGCGCAGATCTTCGACGCCGTCGGCCTGTCGTCGGAACTGGTCGAGAAGTATTTCTTCGGCACAGCGACGACGATCGAAGGCGTGGGTCTGAAGGAGATCGCCGAGGAAACCGTCACCCGTCACCATGCGGCATTCGGCAAGGACCCGGTTCTGGCCTCGACGCTCGATATCGGCGGCGAATATGCCTATCGCATGCGCGGCGAAAGCCATGCCTGGACACCGGATGCCATCGCCTCGCTGCAGCATGCGGTGCGCGGCAACAGCCAGGATCGCTACCGCGAATTCGCCGAGATGGTGAACGAGACATCGTCGCGGATGAACACGATCCGCGGCCTCTTCAAGATCAAGGCGGCGGGCGAGATCGGCCGCAAGCCCGTCCCGATCGACGAGGTGGAGCCGGCTGCGAACATCGTCAGGCGTTTCTCCACGGGGGCGATGTCCTTCGGCTCGATTTCCCGCGAGGCGCATACGACACTGGCGATCGCCATGAACCGGATCGGCGGCAAGTCGAACACCGGCGAGGGCGGCGAGGAGAGCGATCGTTACATGCCGCTGCCGGACGGTTCGATGAACCCGGAACGATCGGCGATCAAGCAGGTCGCTTCCGGCCGCTTCGGCGTGACCACCGAATACCTGGTCAATGCCGACATGCTGCAGATCAAGGTGGCGCAGGGTGCCAAGCCCGGCGAAGGCGGCCAGCTGCCCGGCCACAAGGTGGATGCGACCGTCGCCAAGACCCGGCATTCCACGCCGGGCGTCGGCCTCATCTCGCCGCCGCCGCACCATGACATCTATTCGATCGAAGACCTGGCGCAGCTCATCTACGACCTGAAGAACGTCAACCCGACCTCGGACATTTCCGTCAAGCTTGTCTCGGAAGTGGGTGTGGGCACGGTTGCGGCGGGCGTCGCCAAGGCGCGCGCCGACCATATCACTGTCGCGGGCTTCGACGGCGGCACGGGCGCTTCGCCGCTCACGTCGCTGAAGCACGCCGGCAGCCCGTGGGAGATCGGCCTTGCGGAAACCCAGCAGACGCTGGTTCTGAACGGGCTTCGTTCGCGCATCGCGCTGCAGGTCGACGGGGGCCTCAAGACCGGCCGCGACGTCATCATCGGCGCGCTGCTCGGCGCCGACGAGTTCGGCTTCGCGACCGCGCCGCTGATCGCCGCCGGCTGTATCATGATGCGCAAGTGCCATCTGAACACTTGTCCCGTGGGCGTCGCTACCCAGGACCCGGTCCTGCGCAAGCGCTTCAAGGGCACGCCCGAGCACGTCATCAACTATTTCTTCTTCGTGGCCGAGGAAGTGCGGGAGATCCTCGCCTCGCTCGGCTTCACCAGGCTCGACGACATCATCGGCATGTCGGAACTGCTGGAGAAGGACGGAATGCTCGCTCACTGGAAGGCCAGGGGGCTCGACTTCACGAAGATCTTCCACAAGGTGGAAGCTCCCAAGGAAGCGACCTACTGGACGACCCGCCAGAAGCATCCGATCGACGACGTTCTCGACCGCAAGCTGATCGAAAAGTCGCAAGCGGCACTTGAAAGCAAGGAACCGGTGGTCTTCGAAGTGCCGATCAAGAACGTCGACCGTTCCGCCGGTGCGATGCTGTCGGGTGCGCTTGCCAAGCGCTGGGGTCACAAGGGACTCAAGGACGATACGATCCATGTGACGCTGCGCGGTACGGCAGGCCAGTCCTTCGGCGCCTTCCTTGCTCGCGGCATTACCTTCGATCTGGTGGGGGATGGCAACGACTATGTAGGCAAAGGCCTGTCCGGCGGCCGGATCATCGTGCGCCCGCCGGAAAACTCGAAGCTCGCGGCGGAGAACGCGATCATCGTCGGCAATACCGTGCTTTATGGTGCGATCACCGGCGAATGCTATTTCCGCGGCGTGGCGGGCGAGCGCTTTGCGGTGCGTAACTCCGGCGCCATCGCCGTCGTCGAAGGCGTGGGCGACCATGGCTGCGAATACATGACCGGCGGCATTGTCGTGGTTCTCGGCGAGACGGGGCGCAATTTCGCGGCCGGCATGTCCGGAGGCGTGGCCTATGTGCTCGACGAAAGCGGCGATTTCGCCAAACGCTGCAACATGGCGATGGTCGAACTCGAACCGGTGCCGGAAGAGGACGACATGCTGGAGAAGCTGCACCATCACGGCGGCGACCTCATGCACAAGGGGCGCGTCGACGTTTCCGAGGACATGACGCGCCACGACGAGGAGCGCCTCTACCAGCTCATCTCCAACCATCTGCACTACACGGGCTCGAACCGCGCCAAGGAAATCCTCGATCGCTGGAGCGAGTACCGGCCGAAATTCCGCAAGGTCATGCCGGTCGAGTACCGGCGTGCGCTGGAGGAAATGGAGCGCATGCGGATGGGGATCGCGGCGGAGTAGTTAAACTGTCGGCGCCTTATGTTATGAGTTCTCAACTTATGATGGAGGCGCCGATGGGACCAATTGCGAAAGAGCACAAAGGTAAGATCATCAGAGAGGGCAAGCGTCGTCTCGTTGCTATTCCGGATGACTTCTTTCTCGAAGGAGAGAAGATCATCATCCGTCAGGAGAGGGATGGAGCCATTACAATCCATCCTGCGGAAGAGGCGGCATGTGAGGCCATGTGGGACAAGTTTAATCCATTCGTTGAATGGGAAAATGGCACCTGGCCAGAGACGGTGAAACCTTTCGAATAACTGGCTGGCAACAGTGAAATTAGGAAAGTGGTTATGCGCATTGCCCATGGACTGGTTTCTCTGGTTGTTGCCGCCGCAGTTCCTGCAGCGATTTACCTGTCGAATGGTACGCTGGGACTGGAATTCATCGCACTGGGGGCGGGCCTAGGCCTTGCCTACTGGTATTGGGGGCCTTTGGCTCTGTAGTTTAGGTGTGAGGGCAAGCGAGTGGGCAAGGTAACGGGTTTCCTGGAAATCGACCGGCAGGTGGCGAAGTATCAGCCGGCCTCCGACCGCATCCGCCATTTCCGCGAATTCACGATCCCGATGTCGGATGCGGAAGTCACCAAGCAGGCGGCGCGCTGCATGGACTGTGGCATTCCCTATTGCCACGGGCCGACCGGGTGTCCGGTTCACAACCAGATCCCGGACTGGAACGACCTCGTCTACAACAACAAGTGGGAGGAGGCGATCCGCAACCTCCATTCCACCAACAACTTCCCGGAATTCACCGGCCGCGTCTGCCCCGCCCCTTGCGAGGAGGCCTGCACGCTCAATCTGGAGGATGCGCCGGTTGCCATCAAGACAGTCGAGCAAGCGATCGCTGACAAGGCCTATGAATTGGGCTTCATCGCGCCACAGCCGGCGACCGTGCACACAGGCAAGAAGGTCGCGATCATCGGCTCCGGCCCCGCCGGCATGGCTGCGGCCCAGCAGCTCGGCCGCGCCGGCCACGACGTGCATGTCTACGAGCGCGAGTCGAAGCCCGGCGGGCTCCTGCGCTACGGCATTCCGGACTTCAAGATGGAGAAGAACTTCATCGACCGGCGGGTCGAGCAGATGAAGGGCGAGGGCGTGACTTTCCATACCGGCGTCAATGTCGGCGTGGACATGCCGGTCGAAAAGCTGCTTTCCGATCACGATGCGGTGCTTTATTGCGGCGGTTCGGAAACCCCGCGCCCGGCCGGCATTCCGGGCGCCGACCTGCACGGCGTCTATGACGCGATGCCCTATCTCGTGCAGCAGAACCGCCGCACCGGCCGCGAGAATATCGACAGCGTCGCCTGGCCGTCCGATCCGATCCTCGCCGGCGCCAAGCATGTGGTGGTCGTCGGCGGCGGCGATACGGCGTCCGACTGCGTCGGCACGGCATTCCGGCAGGGCGCCGTCAAGGTAACCCAGCTCGACATCCGCCCGCAGCCGCCGGAGAAGGAAGACAAGCTCGCTGTCTGGCCCTTTTGGGCGACCAAGATGCGCACCTCGTCGTCGCAGGCCGAAGGCGCCGTGCGCGAATTCCAGGTGGCGACGCTCGAATTCATCGGCGAAGACGGCCAGCTTACCGGTGTGCGCTGCTGCGAAGTCGACGAGCGCCGCAAGCCGATCGCCGGCACGGAATTCATCATCAAGGCCGACCTTGCCTTCATCGCGATCGGCTTTTCCGGGCCGCTCAAGGAGGGCGTGCTGACCGAGCTCGAAGGCAAGCTCGATGTCAATCTCGACCGGCGCGGCTCGACCAATGTCGTTGCCAACGACCGCGACTACAGGACCTCGGTCGACAAGTTCTGGACGGCGGGCGATGTGCGCCGCGGCCAGTCGCTGGTCGTCTGGGCGATCCGCGAAGGCCGCCAGGCGGCACGGGCGATCGACGAGGCGCTGATGGGAAGCTCTGTATTGCCGCGGTAAGTTCGGTAATGGGGGCTTGTCCAAGCCCTGCTTTCGGGGCTGGTGGAAATTCCGTTAAGCCGTAACAAGTCCGCCCCCCTCTAGCCTGCCGGCCATCTCCCCCACAGGTGGGGAGATCGGCTGGACGCACCGGTTTCCCCAAACAAGAGGCGTACTGTTCAACAGATGGCCTGCTGCGACGGAAATAACGAGAGAGGCGGGAAGGCCGGGCCGCTTGTAATCTCCCCACCTGTGGGGGAGATGGCCGGCAGGCCAGAGGGGGCGGACTGCTCCAAAGTTACGATATGGGGTCTTCCCAATTCGTGTAGGAAGAGAGGCGGTTACTGCCGGCCGGTAGCTCACTGCGCCGCTGGAATCCGATAATCATCGATCCGTCCGGCCGGGGCAGGGGCAAGTTCTCCCCGCTTGACCAGTTTGTCGCGCGGCGTTTCCACGAGGATCGAGGGAAGTGGTGCCGCGCCGAGCAGGTCCTTGCCGCCGTCAAGCTCGGGGTCTGACAGGCTGATCGGATGGGTCGGGACAGCTTGACCGGGCGCGGCCGGCAGCGCGGACAGGGAGGGCAGACTGCTGGAATCAAGCTTGACGACGTCGGGGCTCGCCATTTCCCCGAGATGCCGGCGGACCAGTTTCTCGACATAGAAGGCGAGCTTCTGCTTGCCGGCCTTGGTGAAGGTAATCCCGTCGGAACTGCGCAGCCGCGCCTGTTGGCCGTTAACGTCCGAGCCCGTCAGGATGAACTTGCCGTCCTCGTCCACGAAGCCGTCCCAGATATCGACGAATTCGCCTCCCGCCTTCTCCGTTTGGCTCCGGTAGATGGCGTTCAGCGTCACCGCATCGGCCATCATGGAGGGCGACTGGAACGAGGGCAGGCCGACCCAGAGCAGCGGCAGCTTCCGGGAGGCGACGATGCCGGCGAGCTCTGCCACGCGCGTCTCGTATTCCTTGAACCAGGCCTCGCTGCGAAACTTTTCGCGCGTGCCGCCGATCTGCATCTGCTGGCGATCGTTGGCGCCGACCATCACCACGACGATGGCGGGCTTTGCTTCGTCGAGCATGGCCGGCAGTTCGGCCGACCAGTCGAAATGATCCTTGCGGACGAGGCCGGAGGAACCGTCGCTGCGTTCGACGACGGCGACGCCGGGAGACGTCGCGAACGCATTCTCCAGTTCGCTGCCAAGGCCGCCGGCCATGAAGTCGCCGACCACGAGGATCTGCCTGGCGTTCTCCAGCTTCGCGACGGGCTCGGGGGCGGGAGGTGCGACCGGCTGCGGCGGGCGCGGCGCCGCGGCGCGGCGAGGGGCCGGTTTGCGCGGCCGTGGTTTCACCTCGATGATCGAGCCGTCACGGTTATAACGCCGACGGGGCGCACGCTCGTAAGGTTCGTATCGCTCGTAGCGCTCATAGCGGGGGCCGCCGAACAGCAGGTCGAAGAGGTTGCGCCGCGGGGCCGGCTCCTGGGCGGTGGCGGGCGAGGTACCGAACGGCAAGGCGAGCAACAGCGCAAGCAAAACCGCGCCCAGACGAGCCCAACCTCCTTGTCCGCTGGTTTTCCACAAAGCCTTCATGCCTCGTACGCCTCGCACGCTCTACAGGTGCTGGACCATCGGAAAACCATGTGGAGCACTACGCCTGCTTGTCAACGCAAAGCTTCGAGAAGCTGCCGTGAGGGTTCGCCGCTTTGCTGCATGCCGAGCCGCTTCTGGATCTCGGAAATGGCTGCCTTCGAGCCGGAGCCGAAATTGCCATCGACCTCGCCGTTGTAATAGCCGAGCTCCTTCATGCGCGATTGCAGCTCGAACTTCTGCCTGATGTCGAGCGTGCCGTCCGGACGCGGCCATGCCTGCTGCATGCCGCCGTAACCGGCGATCTCGTCGGCGAGCAGGCCGACGGCGAGCGCATAGCTGTCGGCGGCATTATATCGCTTCACCACGAAGAAATTCTTGAGCATCAGGAAGGCCGGGCCATTCGTGCCGGCCATGAGCTTCAGTTCTGCGCGATCCGCGCCGCGCGGAAAGCCCTTGCCGTTCGGACGGGCGAAACCAAGCTTCGCCCATTCGGCCAACGTTTTGGTCTGGCCTTCGTAACGCGCGCCGCTTGCCGGAACTGCCGTTTCGTAACCCCAGGTCTTGCCTGATTGCCAACCGTTCTTGGCGAGCAGGTTGGCGGAGGTCGCAAGCGCATCCGGCACCGAATGCCAGATGTCGCGCTTGCCGTTGCCGTCTGCGTCGACGGCGTAGAGCAGGTAGCTGGTCGGAATGAACTGGGTGTGACCCATGGCGCCTGCCCAGGAGCCGGTGAGCTGCCTCGGTGCGACATCACCGGACTGGAGAATCTTCAAGGCTGCGACGAGCTGCTTGCGGGCATAATTGGAGCGCCTCGAATCACCCCATGCAAGGGTCGCAAGCGCTTGCGGGATGTGGTGCAGGCGCTCGGGATTGTCCAGTGCGGCGCCGTAATTGGATTCCATCGACCAGATGGCAAGCAGGATGTGCTTGTCGACGCCGAAATGCCGTTCCAGGGCGTTGAGCGTGGAGCCATGCCTTGCGGCCATCTCGCGACCGATACGCACGGTATAGGGATTGACGCGGGAATCGAGATAGTCCCAGATCTTCGATTTGAACTCCGGCTGGAACTGCGCCTTTTCGAGCACGTCCCGGTCGGGTTCGGTAATGCCGGCAAAGGCTCTTTCATAGGTGGAACGGGAAATCCCGCTCTTTGCGGCAGTCGGGTAGAATTTTGTGATCCAAGCCTTGAAACCGGCGTCAGCCTGGGCATCTATCGGCATGCTTGCGACAGCGAACCCAGCGCACAGGGAGAAAACAAATCCGCGCAAGAGGTTGGTGCGAAGTATCTTCATCGGCAGTCGTGTCCATTCTTCCTTTAACCAAGCCCGAAGGCGAGAGTGGCATGCGGCTTAACGATGTAATAACAGAATACGGTCAACAAATTCTTTACCATGGAAATCCGGCCAGCGGCAGTCTTTGCGAAACGGTAGCAAATCGACGCTAGAGGACCGGAATCGAACAACTCGCACGATGATGTGCTTTCAGGAGGCATGAGTGGCACAACAACAGAAGATCCGTAAGGCAGTGTTTCCCGTCGCAGGTCTGGGCACGCGCTTCCTGCCCGCGACCAAAGCGGTGCCGAAGGAAATGCTGACCGTGGTGGACAAGCCGGTCATTCAGTACGTGGTGGACGAGGCGGCGGAAGCGGGCATCGAGCATTTCGTTTTCGTGACCGGTCGCGGCAAGGCCGTTATCGAAGACTATTTCGACATCCAGTACGAGCTGGAACAGATGCTGCGCGAACGCAACAAGAATGCCGAGCTGACACTGCTCGCCGGCCTTCTGCCGAAGGCGGGCACGGCAAGCTTCACGCGCCAGCAGGTGCCGCTCGGGCTTGGCCATGCGGTCTGGTGCGCCCGGGACATCGTCGGCAGCGAGCCCTTCGCGGTGCTCCTGCCCGACATGATCATGTCGGCCGAGAAGGGCTGCCTCCGGGGGATGGTGGAGCTTTACGAGAAGACCGGCGGCAATGTGCTCGCCGTGCAGGAATGCGATCCGGACCAGGCGCATAAATACGGCATCGTCGGCGTCGGCGAGGCGGTCGGCAACGGGTTCAGGATCACGCAGATGGTGGAGAAGCCGCCGAAGGGGACTGCGCCGTCCAATCTCTACATCAACGGCCGCTATATCCTGCAGCCGGAAATCTTCAAGATCCTGGAGACCCAGGAGCGCGGCGCCGGCAACGAGATCCAGCTCACCGACGGCATGCTGACGCTCGCGAAGAGCCAGGAGTTCTCGGCCTACAAGTTCACCGGCGAGACCTATGACTGCGGCGCCAAGGATGGTTTCATCCTGGCGAACCTCGCTTTTGCCCTGCAGCGCGCCGATATCCGCCCGGCGATCGAGGAGCCGCTCAAGGCGCTTATCGCATCGCTGAAGTAGGACGGGAGAGGCCGGAACCTGCGGCCGGAATGTCGGAAGAACCCCTTGTGGCCCTGCTGTAAGGGGTTCTCCCTTTTTGGAGATGCATATCGACCATGGACGTCCAGGCAGACACGGATTTTCTCGAATTCCACGACCTGCCGGCGGAGATCGTCCTGGCGGTCCTTGCCCGTGCCGGCGAACTGGCGCAGGCTTGGCGCGCGCGGCGGATGCCCCGGAGCCTTTCCGGCAAGCGCATCGCGCTCATCGTCGATGATGGCGGCTGGCGCAACACCACGGCCTTCGATCTCGGCATCCAGGCGATGGGCGGCTTCTGCATCGACGCGCCGGTGAGCCTTGGCGGACGGGAGGCGATCGCCGACCTCGCAGGCTATCTCGACAACTGGTTCGACATGATCGTCATCCGCACGCGGGAGCTTGCCGGACTTCGCGAACTCGCGGCGAATGCCAAGGCTCCGGTGATCAATGCGCGGACACGGTCGAACCATCCCTGCGAGACGCTCGGCGATCTTGCCTATATCAGCAGCAGGCGGGGCGGCATCGAGAGATTGAAGATCGCCGGTGTCGCACCGGACGCCAATATACTTCGGTCGTGGGTCGAGGCATCGATCTCGCTGCCCATCGAGGTGGTGCAGGTTTTTCCGCAGAGATGGCATATCCGGGAGCCGGCGCTCGTCAACCGAAATTTCCGGGTCAGCGAGGATATGCGCGAACTTGAGGATGCCGACGTTATCCTGACGGACTCGTGGCCGGGCGGGGCGGAAGAGAGCGCGCTCGCCGATTATCGGATATCGGCGGCGATTCTGGACGACTGCCGTGCCGACGCGATCTTCATTCCCTGTCCGCCGGTCATGCGGGGACAGGAGGTGACGGCGGATGCCATGCTTCATTCCGTCTGTCAGAGCACTCCGGCGAAGGCATTTCTCCTGCATGCCCAGAACGCGCTCATGGAATGGATCGCCGGCCGGCCGGATATCACCGCTTGACGGTAAGCCCGACGCCGGCGCGGACGATGCGTTCATCGGAACCGCCGCCATCCGCCTGCTCGTATTCCACGTCGCCGGTCAGGTCGAGATAACGGTTGATCGCCCAGGTAAGACCGGCGCCGGCCACCCAGACGGTCTCGTCGCTGCCGCCGCTTGAGAAATCGCGGTAGGTGGAGCTTCCGGTAAGGCGCGCCACGAGATGATCGCGCATTTCGTGCGTCAGTCCCGCGGTTGCCTGATATTCCACCCAGCCGCTCTGGCCCGGCGTGGTGGAATCCTGCACCGTTGTGCGCAGGCCGAGATTGACATCGGTGCCACGCTGCGGCGACCAGATCGCATTGCCGTTGAAGGTGATCGCGTTCACCGATTTCAGGCGGCTGTCCTCGTAATCGACGAACTCGTAGCCGGTGCCGATCTCGCCGCGCAACTTCTCGCCGAAATCGAATTCCACGCCGCCGCGTGCCGCATAGCTCTGCGAGGAGCGGGCGTAACCGGAATTGTCGCGCTTCTGGTCGTAGAATGTGTGGCCGGTCGCCACTTCGACGTAAGGGATCAGGGCCGGCGAGAACTCGTAGCCAAGCCGCAGCCTGCCGTCGATACCGCTGCGGTTGCGATCCTTCATGCTCACGACGGTGCCGTCCGAGAGTTTGGCGTCGGTATAGATGGCACGGGAAAGATCGAGTGCGGCGGTGCCATGGATTTTACCGAGATCGCGCTCCACCGAGAGGCCGCCGGTAAATTCGTTGACGCCCGATTGGGTCGTGGCGCCACCGATCGCGTTCGGGTCGTAGTCGTCTTCGCGGGTGAAGCTGTAGCCGCCCGTGATATGGGCGATGGTATCGTCGGCAAGATCCAGCCGCAGATCCGCATCGATGTTGGCTTCTGGCCGTTCGCCTTCGTCACCGCCGCGAAAGTTGCGCTCAAGGGTTCCTTCGCCGGTCACCGTCAGTGAATGGCGCGACCAGTCGGAGGAGAGGGTGCCGCGGATTACCGTCGAGAAGTAGTCGCGGCGACGCTCGCTGCCATTGGAACGGGTGATTTCCGTGTTGACGCCGTTGGTGACCGTGGGGCGGAGGAGAAAGCTGCCCAGCCGGATGCCGGTCGGATCACCCGGCTCGCGCGGCTGTTCCCGCGCGTCGATGGGCTCCGCGCCGGGATCGAGCGGCTGCTCGTAGGGCTGGTTCAGGTCTTCCTCGTAAGGCGGTTCCTGATCGGCATCCGGAACGGGGCCCGGTACCGCGCCGGTTGCGACATTCGGGTCGTCCCGGTTCGGATCGTCGGCAGCACCCGCCGTGCCGCTGGCCGGCTGGGTCCCCGTACCTCCGCCGAGGGTGGTTTGTGAAGTCGGTGCCGTGGCGTCCGCCACGGACGGCAGGGAGCCGCCCTGCGGCGGAAAGGGGCTGGTGGTCTGGGCGACGGCCGGCGTGGCAAGCGCTGAGCAGGCAAACAGCAAGCCGGCCGCCGTCCGGCGCCGTTCACGCGTCCTGCCTGTTCTCGTGATGATCTTCATCGGCCCGCCTGGCGATCGGAATGCTTACCCAAACGTAAAGCGATGTAGTTAACGTTTGGTTGCGGTGCCGCACCAAGCCGGGAATGTCGCCGTTGCGGTGCAAAGTTGATGGACTTCGAATATAAAAAACGCTAAGGCTTCACCATGATCAAGAGAGCTTTGCAACTCGTCGAACATGATGTCGTCGACTCTGCGCTGAGGACCATTGCCTTTGGAAAACAAGGGCTTGATGCGCTGGATAATGCCCTCCAGAATGGCTTGGGCGATCGCTTTCGCAATGCAGTGGAGATCATCGGTGGCATCGATGGCCGGGTCATCGTGACCGGGGTCGGCAAGAGTGGCCATATCGGCCGGAAGATCGCTGCGAGCCTTGCATCGACCGGCACGCCCGCCTTCTTCGTCCATCCCGTGGAAGCCAATCACGGCGATCTCGGCATGATTGCCACCGGGGATGTAGTGCTGGCGCTTTCTTGGAGCGGCGAGACCGCAGAATTGCAGGGCATCGTCTCCTTCACCCGGCGTTTCTCCGTTCCGCTGATCGCGATGACCGCCGGCGAGGTTTCGACGCTCGCGCGGGAGGCCGATGTCGTGCTGCTTCTGCCCAAAGAGCAGGAGGCCTGTCCGCATGGTCTTGCGCCGACCACGTCGACGCTGATGCAGCTTGCCATGGGTGATGCGCTCGCCGTCGCTCTTCTGGAAGCGCGCGGTTTCTCGGCAACCGATTTCCGTGTCTATCATCCGGGCGGCAAACTCGGCGCGATGCTCTCGCATGTCAGCGATCTCATGCATACCGGTGACCGGATTCCGCTGGTGAAGAAGGGCGTCACCATGCCCGAGGCCATTCAGGAGCTGTCGCGCAAGCGTTTCGGCTGCGTCGGCGTGGTCGATGAGGAAGGATGCCTTTGCGGCGTCGTCACCGATGGCGATATCGCCCGGCACCTGGACCTCGACCTCCGTCAGACGCCGGTCGATGACGTGATGACGACAAGCCCGAAGACGGTCGGCAAGGAAACGCTCGCGACGGCGGCCATGGCGCTTCTCAACAAGCACAGCATCGGCGCGCTCATCGTCATCGACGCGGAGCGCAAGCCTGTCGGCATCGTGCATTTCCACGATCTCCTGCGCGTCGGCGTCGCCTGATTCCGGAAAGAGTTCAATCCGCCTCGACCGTCAGGTCACGACCGCTGGCGGTCACCACCTTCACGCGTGTGCCGGCCGGCAGGTCGGGCCCCATGACCGGCCACCAGGTATCGTCCAGGCGGATGCGGCCGCGTCCTTCCGTGATCGGTTCGTGGAGAGTGGCCGTGCGGCCGATCAGACTTTCGCCGCGCCGGTTCAGGAGAGGCTCGTCGCTCGGCTCGCTCCGGCCGGCATAGAAGCGGCGCCCGGCGAGAGCCAAGCCGACCGACAGCACGGCGAAAAGCAGCCACTGGACCTGCCAGCTCCAAAACACCGCATCCCAGAGCAAAAGCGAGAGCGCGCCGACGACGATCGCCGCGGCGCCGATCCAGATCAGGAATACGCCCGGTGCGGCAAGTTCGGCGGCCAGCAGGATGAGGCCGAGAATCCACCAGCTCCAGGGGCCGAGACCGTTCACCAAATCATGGATCATCGCTTCAGGTCTCGGACGAGGAAGGTGACGTGGGGTTGAACGGATTGACCGCCGGCGTCGTGCGCGAAGTTGCCGGCGAGCGGGGAGCGATCGGCGGGCGGGGCGGCGCAGCCGGCGCAGGACCGTCGCCGAAGACGTCCCTGGCGATCGCGCCGATGCCGCCGAGCGAGCCGATGATGGAGGAGGCCTCAAGCGGCATCAGTACGATCTTGGCATTCGTCGCCTTGCCGATCTCCACCAGCGCTTCGGTGTATTTCTGCGCCACGAAATAGTTGATGGCCTGGACGTTGCCGACGGCAATCGCTTCGGAAACGACCTGCGTCGCTCTCGCCTCGGCTTCCGCCAGGCGCTCGCGGGCTTCGGCCTCGCGGAAGGCGGCCTCGCGCTCGCCCTCGGCTTTCAGCACCGCCGCCTGCTTGGCGCCTTCGGCGCGCAGGATCTGGGCATTGCGGGCGCCTTCGGCTTCGAGGATCTGGGCGCGCTTCTCGCGCTCCGCCTTCATCTGCCGTCCCATGGATTCAACGAGATCGGCCGGCGGCTGGATGTCCTTGATCTCGACGCGCGTGACCTTGATGCCCCAGGGACCGACGGCCTCGTCGACGACGCGCAACAGCCGCTCGTTGATGACTTCACGGTTCGACAGCAGCTCGTCGAGATCCATCGAGCCCATGACCGAACGGATATTGGTCATGGTGAGGTTCTGGATGGCGTTCTTGAGATCGGTGATCTGGTAGGCGGCCTGGGCCGGGTTGAGCACCTGGTAGAAAGCGACGGCATCGGCCGAAACGCTTGCATTGTCCTTGGTGATGACTTCCTGGGTCGGGACGTCGAGCACCTGTTCCATGACGTTCATGCGCGCGCCGACGCGTTCGATGAACGGCGTGATGAGGTTGAGGCCCGGTTCGAGCGTGCGGGTGTAGCGGCCGAAGCGCTCCACCGTATAGCGATAGCCCTGCGGCACGGTCTTGATCCCGGCAAACAGGACCAGGATGACCAGAATAACCAGTGCGATCACGACGATATCGAAGCCACCCAACAGCATAACAACCCCCTGCCGCTTTCTCGAACGGCGTGATCCTATTCAACGGGAATGCTGTTCACAAGCGCATCCGGCCGTTCTAGAGAGGACAATTGAATACCGGTCGCAGCCTACCCGGTCAAAACAAGGATACCTGATCATGAAAACCATCGTCGTCTGCTCCGGCGGACTGGATTCCGTTTCCCTCGCTCATAGGGTCGCGGCGGAGCAGGAGCTTCTCGGCCTCATCTCCTTCGACTACGGCCAGCGGCACCGCAAGGAACTGGAATTTGCCGCCGCCTGCGCCCGGCGGCTCGGCGTCTTTCACCAGATCATCGACATGCGGTCGATCGGAAGCCAGCTTTCAGGCTCCGCGCTGACCGACGATGTCGACGTGCCGGACGGGCATTATGCCGAGGAGACGATGCGAATCACGGTCGTGCCGAACCGCAACGCCATCATGCTCGCCGTCGCATTCGGGGTGGCCGCCGCAAGAGGCGCTGAAGCCGTGGCGATCGCCGTGCACGGGGGCGATCATTTCATCTATCCGGATTGCCGGCCGGGTTTCATCGACGCCTTCCAGACCATGCAGGACCATGCGCTGGACGGTTACGCCTCGGTCAGGCTGCTCGCCCCTTACGTCAACGGCTCGAAGGCGGATATCGTCACCGACGGCGCGCTTCACGGCACGCCGTTCGCCGAGACCTGGTCCTGCTACAAGGGCGGGACGCGCCATTGCGGCCGCTGCGGCACCTGCGTCGAGCGGCGGGAAGCCTTCCATCTGGCCAATATCACCGATCCGACGGAGTACGAGGACCCGGATTTCTGGAAGGCGGCGACCGAAGGCTTCAGGGCTGACGAAATTCGGTGAGGCGCTAAACCCAGCCCTGGAGTTCGCGGCGCACGACCTTTTCGAGCACCGTCATGCCACCCTCGCTGTCGTTGAGGCAGGGAATGTGCACGAATTTCTCGCCGCCGTGATGCAGGAAGGTTTCGGCGGCCTCGCCGGCGATCTCTTCCAGCGTCTCCAGGCAGTCGGAGACGAAACCAGGATTGATGACAGCGATCCGCTTCACACCTTCGCTTGCCAGTTTCTCGACCGTCTTGTCCGTATAGGGCTGCAACCATTCCTCCGGCCCGAAGCGGGACTGGAAGGTGAGCATGAAGTTCTTCTCGGTCAGCCCGAGTGCCTCTCGCAGCAGCCGGCCCGTCTTTTGGCAATGACAATGGTAGGGGTCGCCAGCCTTGAAATAGGATTGCGGAATGCCGTGGAACGAGGCGATCAGCACTTCCGGCTCCCAGTCGAGCGTCGCATAGGTCTGCCGTACCGAATTGGCGAGCGCTTCGATATAGGTCGGATCGTCGTGATAGGGCGGCACCGTGCGGATCGCCGGCTGCCAGCGCAGTTTCATCAGGTGCTCGAAAGCCTTGTCATTGACGGTTGCGGTGGTGGAGGCGGCATATTGCGGATAAAGCGGGAAAAGTACGATCTTCTCGCAGCCCTTGTCCTTCAGCGCGTCGATGCGTTCGGCGATCGAGGGCTTTCCGTAACGCATCGCCCAATCGACCACGACGTTCGGCAGATCCTTCAGCCGCTCGCTCATCAGATCCGACTGATTGCGGGTATAGGTGCGCAGGAAGCTTTCGTTCAGATCCTTGTTCCAGATCACCTCATAGGCCTTGCCGACCTTCTGCGGCCGCTTGTTCAGGACAATGCCGTAGAGGATCGGATACCAGTAAAGCCTGGACCATTCGATCACCCGCCGGTCGGACAGAAACTCTGCGAGATAACGCCGCATCGGCCAGTAATCCGTGCCGTCCGGAGTGCCCAGATTGACAAGCAGCACGCCGACCTTGCCGAAAGTCACTTTCGGATGATCGGGAGGCATGGAGGCGGATGGAGAAATCATGCGGACCCTTCCAAGGCTAAGCTTCTCAAGCGGCGACGAGGCACTTCGGCATTGCGGTTTACTTAGAAAGAAATACCGGTCCGGGAAAGCCCGGACCGGCATTTTTGACAAGAGACAAATTGTCCAGTTTAGGCCGAGAGCTCACTTCGCCGGAAGTTCGAGCTCGGCGCCGACATGGATGATATTCGGATTGCTAAGCGAATTCGCCTCGGCGATCTTCGTCCATTCCTCGCCGTTGCCGTAATGAGCCTCGGCGATTTTCCAGAGCGAATCGCCCTTCACGACAATGTATTTGGTCGGGCCGGCCGGCTGCGGCGCGGCAGGGGCCGCGGGGGCCGGGGTTGCCGGAGCGGCTGCCGTCTGCGACGGAGCGGGGGCGGCCGGTGCCGGCGCCGCGGGAGCTGCAGCCGAAGGGGCCGGCGGAGCGGCCGGGGCTGGCTTCGGCGGCGGTGTGTAGCCCGCCGGAGTGAGATCGGTGATACGGCCGTCCGTATAGGGCTTGTAGGGATTGTTGGCCGCGAGGTAGTCCGCCACCGCCTGCTCCAGGTTCGGGCCAAAATCGTAGGGGTTCACGGCGCTGGTCGCGAAGATCTTGTAGCCGTCGCCGCCGGCGCGGACGAAGTTGTTGGTAACGACGCCATAAGTCTTCGCCGAATCGATCGGCGCGAATGCGTCTCCCTCCTTGACCTGCACGTCGCTCACCCGGCTGCCGGCCGGTTTCGACTTGTCAAAGGAGAATTTCAGGCCGGCGACCTGCGGGAAGCGGCCGGCGCCATCATCGATCTGGCTGACGCCGTTTTCCAGCGCGGCGATGATGTCCGAGCCTTTGATCTGGAAAGTGGCGATGGTGTTCTGGAAGGGCAGCACAGTCAGCACTTCACCCATT
The DNA here is from genome assembly GCF_040066075.1 of Neorhizobium phenanthreniclasticum. Taxonomy (NCBI): domain Bacteria; kingdom Pseudomonadati; phylum Pseudomonadota; class Alphaproteobacteria; order Hyphomicrobiales; family Rhizobiaceae; genus Neorhizobium; species Neorhizobium phenanthreniclasticum. Next base: position 345,186 of record NZ_JBEAAL010000002.1, on the reverse strand, counting down.
GTCACCTCGCCGGCATCGATCGAAGCGCGCAGGCCGCCACCGTTCTGAATGGATATGGTGATCCCCTGGCCCTTGACGCGGTCAAGCTGCGCATCGGCAAGCAGATTGCCCATCGAGCATTCTTTCGCACGGCAATTGCGGCGGTCGCCGTCGATTGCGGCTTCGGCACTGCCGACGATCTTCTTCTTGGTTTCCTCGATCGGGGCTTTCAATTCGTCGATGCGCGCGACCATGGCCTGGTCGGGCTGGAACTTGGCATCCACGGGGATGGGCTCGCCGCTTGCTTCCTTGACGACGCCGTTGTCATCGAAGACGACCTTCAGGTCGCCGAGATAGCGGCTGTACTGGAATGCCTGCACGACCGGAATCTTGTACCCGCCGGGGTTGTCGGACCAGGTCGGGTAGGGGCCTTCCGCGCCCTTGACGGTGTTGGAGAGAAGCGTGTGGGTATGGCCGCCGACGACAACGTCGACATCCTGTATCTTAGCGATCGCCGCAAGGTCGCGCGGATAGCCGACATGGGTGAGCGCGATGATCTTGTCTACGCCCTGAGCCTTCACGGCCTGGACGGCCTCGGTGATCTTGGCGACGTCGTCGGCGATCGTGATGTTCGGACCGGGATTGGCGATTTCCGGTGTTTCATTGGTGACGGCGCCGACGATGCCGATCTTCTGTCCACCGACATCGAGGATGATGAAGGGCTTGATGCGGTCACCGATCTTGGCGGCGGCGCTTGGGACGACATTGGCGGTCACGACCGGAAACTGGACCTTGTCCAGGAAGGTGGCGAGCACGTCGTCGCTGTCGTCGAATTCGTGGTTGCCTACGGTCATGGCGTCGAATTTCATGGCGTTCAGCACTTCGGCTTCCACCGCGCCCTTGTAGGTCGTGTAGAAGAGGGAGCCCTGAAAATTGTCGCCGGCATTCAACAGGAGGACGTTCTTGTTCTCGGCCTTCAGAGCGTCACGCGTCTGGTTGATCGCGGTCAGCAGGCGGGCCGCGCCGCCGAAGCATTCATTCTTGCCTTCTTCTTCCGCCGAGCAGGTGGAGTCATATTTGTTGACGGCCTCGATGCGCGAATGGAAGTCGTTGATGTGCAGGATATTGAGCTCGAAATCGGCGAGCGCCGCGCCGGTTGAAAGGGCCAAAACCGAAACGGTCATCAGCCCGAACCTCAATGTCTTCATCATCTGATCTCTCTCCTGTTTGATCGATCGGCTTTTGGCCGCCTCGCGCCGATTGTTCTACTGTCCCACCGTGACAATCGTTCTGCGGCACATGTTTTCATCAAGAGGATGCCGTTTCAAGGGAAATGTGACAGCCGTGCATGCGCGCTGCTTCCCGCGCAAAACAAGAAAACCCCGCCGAAGCGGGGTTTGTAAAATAGATCCCGAAAGACCGTGATCAGCTTCGCCGCATAAGGGAGAACTGGGCGCCGCTATCCTGCGTGCAGTTGAGCTGGTTGGGGCTCACGAGCGAGCAATTGACGCGTGACTGCGTCTTTCTCACGAGCGAGGTCATATTGATCTCGACCAGCGTCGGCGAGAGATTGACGTAGGTGCCGGAGGCCAGAAGCGTATTGCTGTCGCTGGAGCGGGTGTTGAACGTGCCTCCCTGGAAGGTGGAGACGATGCCGTTCGGATCGGACCAGCTTCCCTCGACACCCTGGGGCCGGGGCGGAGGAGCTTGGCGCGGCGGAGGAGAGGACATGCAGGCGGTCAGGCCTGCGGCGGCGATGAGCGCAAAGCTCGCTTTCAATTTCATGATCTGTCTCCCGCGAATCGGTCCGTCCCTTAAGGCGAAGCATGCCGCCACGGACCTATGTAACGCAAGATGTGGCCTTGAAAAGGCAAGGGCCTGTGGACACACAAAAAACCGCCTGCCGAAGAGCAGGCGGTTTTCCCAATCGGTCAGCGAACCAGGATGTTCCTGAACTGCCAGGGATCCTTTTCGTCGATGTCTTCCGGGAAGAGGCCCGGGCGGCCATCGAGCGGGGTCCAGTCGGTGTAATGGCCTTCGACCGGGCCGAGATAGGGAAGCTGCACTTCAAGGCAGCGCTTGTAGTCGATCTCATCCGCCTCGACGATGCCCGCACTCGGATTCTCCAGCGCCCAGACCATGCCCGCGAGAACGGCCGAGGTCACCTGCAGACCGGTGGCGTTCTGGTAAGGAGCGATGCGGCGGGTTTCCTCGAGCGACAGGCGCGAACCGTACCAGTAGGCGTTCTTCTCGTGGCCGTAGAGCAGGACGCCGAGTTCATCGATGCCGTCCTCCAGCTCGTCTTCGTCGAGAACGTGGTGAACGGGCTGCGGCGTGCCGCCATTGCCGAACATCTCGTGCAGCGAAAGCACCGCATCATTGGCCGGATGATAGGCGTAGTGGCAGGTCGGACGGAAGGTGACTTCGCCATCCTTGTCACGCACCGTGAAGTAGTCGGCGATGGAGATCGACTCGTTGTGGGTGACGAGGAAGCCGTATTGCGGGCCGGGCGTCGGGCACCAGGTCCGTACGCGGGTGTTGGCGCCCGGCTGTTCCAGATAGATCGCCGCCTTGCAGCCCTTCTTGTGCTGCTTGGCGTTCTTCGGCATCCACTCCTCGTGTGTCCCCCAACCGAGCTCGGCCGGCTGCAGGCCTTCGGAGATAAAGCCTTCGACCGACCAGGTGTTCCAGAAAACGTTGAGCGGCTTCGGGTGCTTGGTGCGCTGGGTATCGCGCTCGGCGATATGGACGCCCTTGACGCCGAGCTTCTTCATGAGCTTCGCCCAGCCTTCACGGTCGTGCTGGGTCGGCTCTTCGAATTTCAGGCCGGTATCCCTGGCAAGGTTGACGAGCGCCTTCTTGACAAACCAGGACACCATGCCGGGGTTTGCGCCGCAGGTGGAGACCGCCGTCGCGCCGCCCGGGTTCTTCGCCTTTTCCTTGCGCAGGGTTTCACGCAGCGCATAGTTGGTGCGATCCGCGTTCTTCATGTTCTTGTCGAAATAGAAGCCGAGCCAAGGTTCTACGACGGTGTCGATATAAAGGACGTTGAGCTTGCGGCAGAGCTTCATCAGGTCGAGCGAGCCGGTATCGACCGAAAGGTTGACGCAGAAGCCCTGGCCGCCGCCAGCCGTCAGCAGCGGCTTCAGGAGATCCTTGTAGTTATCCCTGGTCACATATTCCTTGATGTGACGGACGCCGTGTTTTTTGAGAATTCCCGCTTCGTCGTCGCGCGGGTCGATCACCACCATCCGGTCCTTGTCGAACTTGAAGTGGCGTTCGATCAGCGGCAGCGTACCGCGGCCGATCGAACCGAAACCGATCATCACGATCGGGCCGGTGATTTCGCCATACACCGGATAGTTAGTCTCTGACATGTCTCTCTCCTTGATCGGCGGCCCTGTGGGCCGCTGCCCCGCTTCTTCGGCAGTGAACGGATAATGGATGCGCAGGTGCGATTTCGCGGCGCTCTAGATCATAAAACAGCGTCACAATAAAGAGGCCATCGGTTTTCCGGGTGAAATCGGCACTTACCCGACAGAGACGAGTTTTTCGGCGGATTTCCGAAGCATGGCCAGGAGTTCGGCGCGTTTTGCGAGGAGCCCCTTGTAATCGGCCTGTTCCGGCGTCAGCGTTTCGAGCTGATCGGCGAGCGAGGCTGCCAGTTCCCGGGCGTTCGGTTGAGCCGTGATTGCGGTGACCGGATCGAGATAGATGCGGATGGTGAAGAGGATGTCGCCCGAGACCGGCATTTTCCTGAGCGTCTGGCGCTCGACGCGGATGAACGCCCCCTCTGCCGGCACGTCCTTTGTTTCGGAAGCAGGCTGCGCGACAGGGCGGTAAAGCTTGTAGCCCCAGTTGACCGACCAGTTCCAGCGGACCACGAAACGGGCTGGCGAAAGATTGTCGAACATGCGGTTGATGAGGTCCGCATTGCGGCTGCCGCCTGCAAAATCCGGCACTGGCGCATGAACCTCATCGATCGCCTTGCCGAACTTGTCCGCAAGCGACCAGGAGGAGGGGAAGGCGAGAAAGGCGGCGGCGAGGCGCCAGCCGTTCTCGCCCTTGCGCATGATGACGAGATCGTCCTGCACCATGAGACCGGCACGAACAAGCGGCGGCAGGCTCTGGTCGGCGAGATCGATCCTGTGGCCCGCGGTCTCCACGAGATCGCCGTCGCGATGATAGATCGCCGGATGGTGGGACGGGAGATAGTCCGCCAGCGCATCCAGGATTTCCTGCTGGGCCTCTTCCGTATCCGGTTCTGCCTGAAAAACCTGATCGCCATGCTCGGCGAAGAGCTTCCTCTTCTCGGTCAGGTGATAGGCAAGATCGCCGTCCGGTTCGATCCAGCGGGCAGGATCGAGCTGGAGAAGCCCGATGGTGAAGGGCTTCGAGGAGCCGTCATAGGGCGTATAGATGAGGGGCTTGTCGTTCATGCCGTCCCGGGTGTGCCGTTTCAGGATCGGTTTAAGCCAAATTCATGTACTTGTAAAAATCATCTTCGAAGACTTGGAACATGCCGCGACAGCCCTACAAATATTTCGCAGGTGCAACATGCGGGGCGGGAAGGCTGATGGTGCTATTCAGCAGGGTCTTTTATGTGATTGTCGGGATGATCGCGGCATTCAGGACCATGGGTTTGCGCAATACGACGTCGAGGGCCTGGATCCGGCTTTATCCCGTTCGGCCGGATGGCGTGCAAAATCGCTTTGACTGGCGCATGTGGCTGCCGTTCTGGGCGGTGTTCTTCATCGGGTGCGCCATGGCGGTGGTCGTCGCGTCTTCAGGCGAGCGCAATCCCGAGGGGTTGCTCATTATCAAATGAGCGATATGTCGGCGAAGATCGCCGTGTCTCCGTCATTCCGTCGCCGTGCCCTGGTGGAAAACCATGCGCCATTTGCCGTCGACATGGAGACGCCAGATCGAACTGCGGTTGGTGAAGAGCTTGTGCCCGTCATCGTCGACGAGACGGACGCCGCGATAGGTGGCGAGCGCGACAGTGTCGCTGAGAAGCGACACCGAGAAATCCAGGATCGCCGTGTTGTTCGGCCCGACCTCGGAGACGAGGCGGGAGATGATGTCATCGAACGTATAGACAAGGCCGGAACGGCCGAATTCACGGAACTCAGGCGCCAGAAGTTCACGCAATCGCGTCTCGGAACTACGCACCTCGCGGGTCTGCAGCGCAGCTTCGAGCGAAAGCAGATGATCGGCAAGCGATTGCGATTCGACCATTACCTTTCTCCTCCAGTTCCAGAGACGGCTTCAGCAGGTGATGGTTCCGATTGTTCCTTGTCGCTTACGAGTTCGGCAGGGATGAGGCCGCGCAGCGAATTGCCCACGAAAATGCGGCGCTCCTTGAGGTCGGCAAGACGAAGGATCTGGCTGCGGGCCTTCCGCTCGCGGATCAGTTCGGCGCGCAATATACCGGGCAGAAGCCCGCTTGTCAGCGGCGGCGTAAGCAACTGGCCATCCGCATCCTCGACGAAGACATTGGTGATCGTGCCCTCGCAGATTTCGCCCCTCTCGTTGAGTAGAAGGACTTCATCCGCCTCGTCGGGGGAGAATTCGGCGCGCGCGGCCTCATAGGGTTCCCGGCGGGAGGTCTTGTGGCGAAACAGTGGATCGTCCGACGGAAGCGAGGTGCTTGCGACGCGCACACGCCATACGGTGCCGGCGGGGATCGGGCTGAAGGGCGTCGCGGTGATCTCGATCCTGCCGCGATAGGTCATGACAAGACGAACGCGCATGGCGTTTTCGCCGCTGACGGCGGCCTGAAGCTGCTTCAGCGTATCCGGCGGCGGCTGGCGGAATCCCAGGGCATCGGCCGACCGGCTGAGGCGGCGCAAATGCTGTTCCACCCGCAGGAAGCCCGCGCCCGGCTCCCAGCGCATCGTTTCGATCAGCGAGAAATCCATTGGTCGCCCACCGCAAAGCGTGCCTTCAAAAGACACTCGTCATATTCGGCCTCTGCCTTCGAGTCGAAGACGATGCCGCCGCCGACATTGAAGACGGCCCTGCCGTCCTTGAAAAGGGTAATCGTGCGGATTGCCACGGAAAAGCGCATCGGCCCGGCCGGGTCGCAATAACCGATCGCACCGCAATAGGCGTCCCGAGGGCTATCCTCCAATCCGGCCAGAATCTGCATCGCCCACAGTTTGGGCGCTCCGGTGATGGAGCCGCAGGGAAAGAGCGCCGCGAGGATTTCCGGAAAGCCTATCCCCGGTTTTAGCCTGGCCCGCACGTGGCTGACCATTTGGTGAACGGTCGGATAGGTCTCGATTTCGAACAGTTTCGGCACCGAGAGGGTGCCTACTTCGCTGATGAGCGAAATGTCGTTGCGCAGCAGATCCACGATCATGCGGTTCTCGGCCAACGTCTTCTCATCGGCGAGCATGGCCTCAATGATCGCCTCGTCCTCTTTCGCGGTCGCGCCGCGCGGGGCGGTGCCCTTCATCGGATGTGTTTCGATGAAGCGCTCGGCATCGACCGAGAAGAAGAGCTCGGGCGAGCGCGACAGGATGACCGGGCCTGCGAAATCCCCGGCGAAATCGATGAGTGCGCCGTAGTGCACCGGCTGGCGTTCGACGAGAGACCAGAAGGCGGAGCGCGGGTCGCCCTGCCAGCGGGCGGTGATCGGCATGGTCAGGTTTGCCTGGTAGCAATCGCCCTTGCGCAGGTGCTCATGCAGCCGGTCGAAACGCTGCCGGTAGGTTTCGAAATCCCAGGCCGCGTGCGGTTCGGTCAACAAGGGGTCTTCACTTTTCACCGGTTCCGGCAGGGCGAACGGATGCTCGTGACCGGCGGGAGCATCGAATATTCCCATGGCAAGCAGGGGCACCGGCCGGTTCGGCACGATCAGGGCCCGGAGCTTCTCCTCGAAGACATAACCGGCTTCGTAGGAGATATAGCCCGCCAGCCATCGGCCGGAGCGGCGGGCTTCCTCCAATCGATGAAGGGCGGGCAGAACCTCGTCGGCCGTCCGCGCAAGGACGATCTCCTTCGGCCGGTCGAAGACAAGGCTCCGGCCGACGGGATCATCCCGAAAGAGCGCGTAAGGCGCCGTCTGTTCCATCGAAATGGCTCACGCCCTGTCCAGGGCCTCCAGTTCGTCGATCAGGCCTTCGATCATCGACAGGCCCTTGGACCAGAAGGACGGATCGGCGGCATCGAGGCCGAAAGGCTTCAGAAGCTCCGAATGATGCTTGGTGCCGCCGGCTTTCAGAAGCTCGAAATACTTCTCCTGGAACCCGGGTTCCGCCTGACTGTAGACCGCATAGAGTGAATTCACCAGGCAGTCGCCGAAGGCATAGGCGTAGACATAGAAGGGCGAGTGGATGAAGTGGGGAATATAAGTCCACCACGTCTCGTAGCCTTCGGAGATCCTGATCGCAGGCCCGAGGCTCTCCCCCTGGACGGAGAGCCAGAGCTCGCCAATCTGTTCGGAGGTGAGCTCTCCTTCCTTGCGGGCCGTGTGGACCTTGCGCTCGAACTGGTAGAAGGCGATCTGGCGCACGACCGTGTTGATCATGTCCTCGACCTTCTGGGCGAGCATGGCCTTGCGTTCGCGCCTGTCCCTGGTCTTTTCCAGCAGGGCGCGGAAGGTCAGCATCTCGCCGAAGACGGAGGCCGTTTCGGCAAGCGTCAGCGGCGTCTGGCACATCAGCGCCCCCTGAGCGCCCGCAAGCACCTGATGTACGCCGTGGCCGAGTTCATGGGCAAGCGTCATCACGTCGCGCGGCTTGCCCATGTAATTGACGAGCACGTAAGGATGGGCCGACGGCACGGTCGGGTGCGCGAAGGCGCCTGGCGCCTTGCCGGGACGTACCGGCGCGTCGATCCATTCCTCGTCGAAGAAACGGCCGGCGATCTTCGCCATTTCCGGCGCAAAGCCGCGATAGGCGGAAAGCACCGTCTCCTTTGCTTCGGTCCACGGAATAACAGCGGTGGGCGTTTCCGGCAGCGGCGCGTTGCGGTCCCAGAAATTCAGCTGTTCCATTCCGAGCCATTTCGCCTTCATCGCATAGTAGCGATGCGAGAGACGCGGATAGGCATTCTTCACTGCCTCAGCCAATGCATCCACCACCTCGCGCTCGACGCGGTTCGCCAGATGCCGCGAATCCGCGATGTCCTTAAAGCCACGCCAGCGGTCGGAAATCTCCTTGTCCTTGGCGAGCGTGTTGGTGATCAGGGTGAAGACGCGCAGGTTCTCGCCAAAAGTCTTCGAAAGGGCTGCCGCCGCCTTGGCGCGCACCTCCGGTTCGGACTCCTGCAGCATGTTGAGGGTCACTTCGAGCGGCAGCTTCTCGCCGTCCACCTCGAAGCGGAGTTCCGCCATGGTTTCGTCGAACAGACGGTTGAATGCCGCGGCCGATGTCATGGATTTTTCGAGGAAGAGCTGTTCCAGCTTGTCTTCGAGCTGAAACGGCTTGTCCTTCCTGAGATCGACGACCCAGGGACGGTAGTGGCCGGCGGCCGGATCGCGATCCATGCAGGCGTCCATCAGCTTGTCGTCGATGCGGTTCAGTTCCAGTGCAAAGAACAGGAGATGGGAGGAAAGGTCGGTCAATTTTGCCTGCACGTCGCCGTAGAACTTGCCGTTTGCCGGGTTCGACGTGTCGGAGAAATAGGTGAGGCCGGCATATGAGCCGAGCTTGCCGAGCAGGTCATCGAGCGCCTCGTATTCCTTCAGCGCCTCACCGATGCCGCCAGCGCCGGTCTTCGTCGCGGCGTCCGCCAGCTTGCCCTTCCATTTCTCCTCGAAGGCGAGCGCCAGCTTTTCCGCCTTGTCCGTGTCGGCAGTGAAGGCAGGCGAATCCCTGGCGGGATAAAGGTCGGACAGTTTCCAGAGCGGCAGGAGGCCAAGCGCCGGATCGGTTGCTGCAGCGCCGGCGGCCATTGCGGCAGGAATTTCGCGAAACGCGATTGCGGGGTGTTTCATCGCCTTGTCCTCTGATTTTCGATCCGGTCGGTGATTTGTTTTCCCCGCCGTCGATTAAAATGCAAGCTTTTCTCAAAAGGGGATGTTCAAGCCTTTCTGGCACAACCTCCAGCATAACCACCCGAAAGGGAGCACGATGAACGTTGCTGGGAGCCCGAGCATGACTGCGCAAATCCTCGTTGTGGATGATGATCCAATTCAGCGTCGCCTTCTGAAGAATGCCGTGGAGCGTTACGGATACGCCGCGCATCTTGCCGAAAACGGCCTTGTCGCACTCGAGTTCCTGAAACGGACAGCCGTCGACATCAACGTTATCGTGCTCGACCTGATGATGCCGGAAATGGATGGCCTGACCTTCCTTGCCGCCATTCGCGAAGCGGGCATCGAAACACCGGTCATCGTCCAGACCGGGCAGGGCAGCATCGATTTCGTCGTGCAGGCCATGCGGGCAGGCGCCTTCGATTTTGTCGTGAAGCCGGTTTCGCCGGAACGTATCGCCGCATCGATCGCCAATGCACTCAAGCTCAACCAGAAGGAATCGAAAGTACGCGGCGGTCGCCGCCATCGCCCCGGCGCCGTCGGTTTCGGCGATATCATCTCCGCGAGCCCCGACATGCTGCGGGTCATCGATCTCGCTCAGCGCGCGGCACATTCGAACATCCCGGTGGTGCTGGAAGGAGAGTCCGGCGTCGGCAAGGAGATGATCGCCCGCGCCATTCAGTCGAACGGCGACCGGGCCGGCAAGCCGTTCATCACCGTCAATTGTGGCGCCATCCCGCACAATCTGGTGGAAAGCATCCTTTTCGGCCATGAGAAAGGCGCCTTCACCGGCGCGACCGAACGCCATACCGGCAAGTTCGTGGAAGCGGACGGCGGAACGCTTTTCCTCGACGAGATCGGCGACCTGCCGCTCGAAGTCCAGGTGAAGCTGCTCCGCGCTGTACAGCAGGGCGAGATCGAGACCGTCGGCGCGGCGCGCGTGCAGAAGGTCAATGTCCGGCTCATCTCGGCCACCAACAAGGACCTGATCGAAGAAGTACGCGCCGGGCGCTTCCGCGAGGATCTCTATTACCGACTCAACGTCTTCCCGATCACCATCCCGGCGCTGCGTCGCCGCAAGGAAGACATTCCACATCTCGCCCGCGTTTTTGCCGAACGCTTCTCGGCGGAGCAGAAATTGCCGAAGATGCTCACTGTCGCCCCTGGCGCGCTGGCGTTGCTTACGGCCTATGACTGGCCGGGCAATATCCGCCAGCTCGAAAACGCCGTCTTTCGCGCCGTGGTGCTTGCCGAAGGCGATGAGCTGACGGAAGCGGACTTCCCGCAGATCGCCGCGCAGGTTCCGGAATTCCGGTCGGCCGAACTTGCCGCGACCGCGATTGCGCCGACGCCGGCCGCAATGTCGGACTACGCCGTGCGGGAGGCGCTCGCCGAATCACCCGTCTTCGCCAACAGCGAAAGGGCCCGCGCCGCACAGCCGGATCCCAAGGCCATGCTCGCCGCCGCCTACCCGTCGGCGGAAAATATCATCGTCAGTACCGACGAAGCGGGTGACGTGAGAAAACTGGCCGATGTCGAGGAGGAGCTCATCCGTTTCGCGTTGAAATTCTATCGCGGCCAGATGAGTCAGGTGGCCCGAAAACTGGGCATCGGACGTTCGACTCTCTACCGGAAACTGAAGGATTACGGCATTGACCCCGACGATCCGCTCAAGGAAGCAGCATAATCGCGTTGTATTAGCGGGAGTTAACTTTCGCGCAAGGATGTCCTGGCACCTTTCATCAACCTCCCATTAGCCATTTGTTGACTATATGGAAGAAGGTTGTACATCTGTGGCACATTTGCCATCGTGTGACCGCATTTGACAGTCATTTGAGGCAGCGTGGGACGTTGTCGACAGGACGGGGATCGTTTTGCCGGATCAGTATGCAAAAGAAGCGCCTTCGGGTGAGAAGGTGCGCGGCGGCAAGGCCGGGCTTTTCAGAACTCTCGCCAAGCGCGTTGCAGCGGCTGCCCTGCTGCTCCTGGCGGCGTTGCCGGTCCTTTCCGTTTCTGTCTCCGATGCTGCTGCCGAAACCAGAAGCCTGAAGCTCTACTTCGTCCATACGGGAGAGAAGGCGGTCATCACCTTCAAGCGGAACGGCCGGTACGACCAGAAGGGCCTCCAGCAGATCAACCAGCTTCTGCGCGACTGGCGCAAGAATCAGCCGACCAAGATGGATCCGCGGCTTTTCGACCTCGTCTGGGAAGTCTACCGCCGCAGCGGCGCCTCGGATTATATCCACGTCGTTTCGGCCTACCGTTCTCCGGCCACCAATGGCATGCTGCGTTCCCGCTCCCGCAATACGGGTGTCGCCAAGAACAGCCAGCACATGCTCGGCAAGGCCATGGATTTCTACATTCCTGGCGTGAAGCTTTCGACGCTCAGGGGGCTCGCCATGCAGATGCAGGTGGGCGGGGTCGGTTATTATCCGAGATCGGGGTCACCCTTCGTGCATCTCGATGTCGGCGGCGTGCGGGCCTGGCCGCGCATGACGCGTCAGGAACTCGTGCAGATCTTCCCGAACGGCAAGACACTTCATCTGCCTGCCGACGGCAAGCCGCTGCCCGGTTACGAGCAGGCGCTGGCGGACTACAAGAAGCGTGTCAGCTCCAGCTCGATCCAGGTCGCCAGTACGGCGGGCGGCAGCATTCGCAGCGACGGTTCCGAACGGAAGCGGCAGCCGAACCTGCTGGCCTTCCTGTTTGGCGGCGGAGCCGACGAGGAAGAGGACAACGCGGAAAGCAGCGCGCCGGCCGTGGCAGAACGCCCGGCTCCGGCCGCGAAGGAGCCTCCGGCAGAGGCGACCACGCCACCGGGCGTAATGGTGGCCTCCGCGTCGTCGCCATCGCCAACGCAAACGCCGGAAGAGCAGGAGATTGCCGCGCCCGTGCCGCTTTCGCGCCCGGCCTTCCGTTCGGATACGGCATCCGGCGGGCTTGCGACCGCGCTCTATTCGCCAGCGCGTAACGCAGCTCAGGAAGCGCTCGCCTTGCAGGCCTCCGCTCCGGCCGATACGCCGCAGCCGACCGGCGAGGCCTTCGCCGACCTTTCCACCTATAACATTCCGGTTCCGACACTGCTTGGACCGCGCGGTTTGAAGGGTGATGCCGACAACAGCATGATGACTGCATCTGTCGGTCCGATGCCGGCGCCGGAAGAAGTGGCTTCCATACCGCTTCCGGTCCATCGGCCTGCTAGTGCAACACCACCGGAAGCGTCGGCCGCTACGCCGCAAGCCGGTGCAAAGACGGACGAGGAACAGGAATTGACGCCTGAACTCGTCGCTGCGCTGGCTCGCAGCGTGGAATACCAGCGCCCGTCCGTGCAGCCGACCCGGCCTGCACCGGCGCCGGTTCAAAGGCCGGTTGAAACGGCAGCCGTCTCTCCGAAGGTCATTCAGGCTTCAGCCGGCAAGGGCAGGCAGTTCGGTGACGGGTTCGATGCTCCGAGGCCGCCTGTTGCCGCCTCGGCCGGCGCGCTTCCTGTACCCGCCAAAGGTGGACGCACGGGCAGATCGGCTTCTTCGTCTGCCGGCGGTGCTCTGACCGGCGACATGCTTGCGAAATGGGCTCTCAACAACAATCGCGCCGAAGAAGCGGTTTCGATGAAGGCGCCGCGCGTGGTCAGCCGTACGCTCAACAGCGAATATTCGGCGGCCTATTCCGGCGGCGGGTTCAAGCCGGTCGCTGCCACGGTCGCGATCGACCCGAACCGCTTCAGCGGCCCAGGCGACTGATCGACGCCGAACGTATCCGTGGAAACAGAAAACCCGCCGTTCCGGCGGGTTTTTCGTGACCCTATGGCGAGCAAGAATCAGGCGGCATCCTGGTCCGGCGGGCTTTCGATCATGCCGAGCGCAGCCAGGTAGGTGTCGAGGATCAGGTCCTCTTCCATGCGTTCCTGGTCGTCCTTCTTGCGAAGCGCGATGACCTTCTTGAGGATCTTGGTGTCGAAGCCCATGGACTTGGCTTCGCCATAGACGTCCTTGATGTCGTCGGCGATCGTCTTCTTTTCTTCTTCCAGTCTTTCGATGCGCTCGACAAATGCGCGGAGTTGGTCGCGGGCGACGCCATGAGCATCAGACATCGGGGCCTCCTGATCGTAGAAAATTTGAATGAGTGGTCGTCAACTGCCGAAAAGAGAGACCGAGGTCAAGCCAAATCCGCCCGTCGATCAACCATCGGCGGGCTTGTTGATGTCGAATGCGGCTTTTTGAGCATCGGTCGCTTCCGCCTGATGCAGATTCTTCCAGTCCTCGTAAGGCATGCCGTAGACGATTTCACGGGATGCGTCCCTGGAGAGATCGACACCCGCTTCGCTGGCCGCATCGCGATACCAGTTGGAGAGGCAGTTGCGGCAGAAGCCGGCGAGATTCATCAGGTCGATGTTCTGCACATCGGCGCGCTCGCGCAAATGCCGGACGAGACGGCGGAAGGCCGCTGCCTCGAATTCGGTCTGCTGTTCCTTGGTGAGTTCGGTCATCGGATCGTCTCCTGATGTTCGTATCAGCCGGTATAGGGGCCCGTGCGCGACGGAAAGATCTTGTATTCGTGCAATGTGGGGTCGGCATTGAGCGTCTTGAAGATCGGCTCCAGCCTTTCCGCCCAGGCCGAGATCCCCGCCTCGTCGCCGATCAGGTCCTGCCGCACTTCGAGGAGAGCATGCGGCGTGCCGGACATCATGCAATGCCGGTACATCGTATCGCCCTTCAGTGCGCCGTCATAGGGCTCGTTGTCGCCGACCTCGATATCCGCCGATTGGCGCAAGAGTTCAAGAAAGGGGAGTACGGCGCGAGGGTCGCTGTCCCAGAGAACCGCCGCGTGCCAGGGGCGGGGAGTGCCTTTCCAGAAAGGCGTAAAGGAATGCAGCGAGAGCACGAGCGGCGCATGGCCGGAGGCACCCGCCTTGGCGATCGTCCGTTCGACCGCGCGATGATAGGGCCGGTGATAATTGTCGAGACGAAAGTCCCATTCGGCTTCTGTGATCGGGTGATTGCCGGGAATGATCGCGCCGTCGGAAATCTTCATGATCAGCGTCGGATCGTCTTCGCCGCGGTTCGGATCGATCAGCAGGCGGGAAAAGCAGCTCAGGACGGCCGGGACATTCAGCATCGCGGCCAGCCTGCGCGTCAGTCCTTCGATGCCGATATCGAAGGCAATGTGTCGGTGAAACGCGCTTTCCGGCAGGCCGAGGCTGCCATAGGCGGCGGGCAGGCGGTTCATGGCATGGTCGGCCAGCAGCACCATGCCGCTGTCATAATCGCCTTCTATGATCTCGAAAGGAATGAAGTCCTGCATCGCGCGTGGGAAATGGAGGTCGTTGCGGAGATTGGGTTGATGACACGGTGAGGCGTCCGGCGCAAGCCGTCCGCCGCCCGTCGAAGATGACGATTGGCGGTGTGAAGGTTGCTTAATCGATTAGACTTTCGTTGACTTTCAGACTACGCCGCGCGAAGAAAGTGCTTCACGAATAATCATGGAGTCCTGACGGAAACCGTGTCGAAAAAATCCCCCACAGCCTATCTTCGTTCTCTCGTTTCAGTTCCCGCGCTCGTCGCCATTGTGGCCGTCGGTGTGCCGCTCTTTGCGGCAGGCGCCGCGCATGCGGATTTCCGCGTGTGCAACGGCACCCAGAACCTCGTCGGCGTGGCGATCGGCTATCGCGCTGCCGAGGGCTGGACCACGGAAGGCTGGTGGCAGGTGCCGGCCTCCACCTGTGCCACGCTGATCGAGGGCGAGCTGCAGTCGCGCTACTACTATCTTTATGCCGAGGATGCGGCCCGCGGCGGCCGCTGGGCTGGCAATGTCAACATGTGCGTCGCGGAGAACGAGTTCAAGATCGTCGGCGTCAACGATTGTTTCGCCCGTGGCTTCCAGCGCATGGGCTTCAAGGAATATGACACGGGCCGTCAGGGGAGCTGGATGGTCCAGCTTTCGGATGCGCCCGGCACACAAGAAGGCCAGAATTGATGAGGCGCAACCGCAAAGTAAAGATCCTCGCGACGCTGGGACCGGCTTCCTCCGAGGAGGCGATGATCCAGAAGTTGCACGAGGCGGGGGCCGATCTCTTCCGCATCAACATGAGCCATGCCAGCCATGATCTGATGCGCACGCTGATTTCCCGCATCCGCGCCGTCGAGGCCAAATGCGGCCGGCCGATCGGCATCCTCTGCGACCTGCAGGGCCCGAAGCTGCGTGTCGGCAAGTTCGCCGCCGGCAAGGTGACGCTGACGCCCGGCCAGACCTTCACGCTCGACAACCGCGACGAGCCTGGCGACGAGACCCGTGTCTTCCTGCCACATCCGGAAATCCTTGAAGCCGTGAAGCCCGGTCACCGCCTGTTGATCGATGACGGCAAGCTCGCGCTGAAGGCTGAGAAGGCCGATGGAAAGAGCATCGTCTGCACCGTGATCGCCGGCACCAGCATTTCCGACCGCAAGGGCGTCAGCCTTCCCGACACGCTGCTTGGCGTCGGTGCGCTCACCGACAAGGACCGGGTCGATCTCGATGCGGTGCTGGCAACCGATGATGTCGACTGGGTCGCGCTTTCCTTCGTTCAGCGTCCCGACGACCTTGCCGAAGTACGCAAGATCGCCCGCGGTCGCGTCGGTATCATGTCGAAGATCGAGAAGCCCCAAGCCCTCGAGCGTATCGACGAGATCATCGAGCTTTCCGATGCGGTCATGGTGGCGCGCGGCGACCTCGGTGTCGAAATGCCGATCGAAACCGTGCCAGGCATCCAGAAGCAGCTCACGCGCGCCTGTCGCCGGGCCGGCAAGCCGGTCGTCGTCGCGACCCAGATGCTGGAATCGATGATTTCCTCGCCGGTGCCGACCCGCGCGGAAGTCTCGGACGTGTCGATCGCCGTCTTCGAAGGCGCGGATGCGGTCATGCTGTCGGCGGAATCGGCATCCGGCCAGTATCCGGTCGAAGCCGTCTCGATGATGGCGTCGATCGCCCGAGAGGTCGAACAGGACCCGCTTTTCCCCAGCATCATCTACGCGCAGCGCGCTACGCCCGAGGCGACCGGTGCAGACGCCATCTCGCTTGCCGCCCGTCAGATCGCCGAGACGCTCCGGCTTTCGGCCATCGTCACCTATACCTCGTCGGGTACAACGGGGTTGCGTGCCTCGCGCGAGCGCCCGCAGGTGCCGATCATCGCGCTGTCGCCGATCGTCCAGACGGCACGCCGGCTTTCCGTGGTCTGGGGAATGCACTGCGTGGTCACGCATGATGCGATCGATCTTGACGACATGGTGAACCGCGCCTGCCGTATCGTCGTGTCCGAAGGTTTCGGCAATCCGGGTGACCGGATCATCATCTCGGCCGGCGTGCCGCTCGGTACGCCCGGCGCCACCAACATGCTGCGCATCGCCTATATCGGCTCCGACGGCCAGACGGGCATCTGAACGGGTCCGGTCGCTGTTTTCACGCAGATCCTATTCAAGAGAAACTCGCCGGGGCGACCCGGCGGGTTTCTCGTTCGTGCGCATGAAAACGCCGCCCCGAGAGGCGGCGTCGTTGTTGTCTACGATGGTCGGGACGGCCTCAGTCGACCATGCCATGCCCTTGCAGGTAGCCCTTCTTGCGGGCGTCAGGCATGATGATCGCGGCGGTAAAGGCGATCACCATCATGACGGTGACGTACCAGAAGAACCAGCTTTCGTGGCCGATCGACTTGAACCAGAGCGCCACATATTCCGCCGTTCCGCCGAAGAGCGCATTGCCGATGGCGTAGGCAAGGCCGACGCCGAGCGCGCGCACTTCCGCCGGGAACATTTCGGCCTTCACCAGCCCGCTGATCGAGGTGTAGATGCTGACGATGGCGAGCGCCGTGGTGATAAGCACGAAAGCCAGCGTGCTGCTCGTCACCTGGCCGATCGCCGTCAGCAGCGGCACGGTGGTGACGATCGACAGCGCGCCCCAGAGAAGCATGGAATTTCGCCGCCCGATCCGGTCGGAAAGAGTGCCGAAGACAGGCTGCAGCAGCATGTAGACGAAAAGCACGGCCGTCATGGTGGTGCTGGCGGTTTCCTTGCTCATACCCGCCGTATTGACGAGGTATTTCTGCATGTAGGTGGTGAAGGTGTAGAAGATCAGCGATCCGCCCGCCGTATAGCCGACGACGGTGAAGAACGCCTTCCTGTGATGCCTGAAGATGCCTGCAAGAGTGCCTGCCTCTTTCTTGCCGCGCGTCGCCTCGGTCGAGGTCTCGTGCAGCGAGCGGCGCAGGAAGAGTGCGACGATGGCAGCGACGCCGCCGATCGCGAAAGGAATGCGCCAGCCCCAGGCCTTCAGTTCGGCCTCGTTCAGGAACTGCTGCAGGATGACGAGGACAAGGACGGCGAGAAGCTGGCCGCCGATCAGCGTCACATACTGGAACGAACCGAAGAAGCCGCGCCGTCCGGCAAGCGCCACCTCGCTCATATAGGTCGCCGTCGTGCCGTATTCGCCGCCGACGGAAAGCCCCTGCAGCAGACGCACCAGGAGGAGCAGGATGGGCGCGAGAATGCCGATCGTCTGGTAGGTCGGCAGTACCGCGATGATGAAGGAGCCGAGGCACATCATCGTCACCGAAATCAGCATCGATGTGCGCCGTCCGAGCTTGTCGGCGATGCGGCCGAAGAGCCAGCCGCCGATCGGGCGCATCAGGAAGCCGGCAGCAAAGACAGCGGCGGCATTCAGGAGTTGGGTCGTACTGTCGCCGGCGGGAAAGAACTCCGAGGCGAAATAGAGCGCGCAAAAGGAATAGACATAGAAATCGTACCATTCCACCAGATTGCCCGAGGCGCTGCCAACGATGGCAAAGATGCGCCGGCGCGTGTCATGCGCGTCATCGATGGGCGCCATCTGGTTCATGTCTTTTTTCCACATACAGTCCCTCCGTTGGGTTACCGATAAACAATGACTTTCCCGCAAACGCCGTCCCGGCGTTGTCAAGGAGACGCCGCCGCAGCAGCTGCTGGTTTTGTGAAATCGGGACCTGTGAAACCTCCGGCCCCTGCAGAGATATTACTGCGCCAATGGGTGAGATCGGCAAGATGCGCTGAAATAATGCGACGGCTACGTAAACGTCAAACGACTTGTGCGGTAATTGTGCGTTGTTCACATATCGCACGGAATTGAAATGCCGGCGGTGATGCGAGATCACGCCTTCGCTTTCTCCGAGGCGAGGGATCCGGCGCTCGGACCCGGCCGGGACATGCCGTTATGGATGGTTTACGTCCGGTTGCCGGCGATCTTTTCGGAGAGTTTCGTTACCGCTTCCTGCGCCTCCCGATCGGCGGGGTAGATGGCGAGGTAATCTTCCCAGGCCTTCAGGGCGAGTTGATCCTTGCCTGCTTCCATCAGGATGCCCGCCATGCCGGCGATCGCGCCGAAATGGCGTGGCTCGTGCTTCAGCACCTCGGCGATGTCGGCCATGGATTTGCGCGTGTTGCCCATGGTGTAGTGCAGTGTCGCACGGCGGTTCCAGCCCTCGGGATAGGCAGGATCGAGGAGGGTCACCTGGTCGAGGAAATCGAGTGCGGCGGCATTGCGCTTCTCCTTGATAGCGGTCGCGGCCCACTGCATCAGGAGATTGACCGTGGCGCTCCCCGAATCGTTCATGTCGGTCATGATCTGGGTGGCGATGCCGCGCGCCTTATCCGGATCGCGTTCGCGCTTCAGCGCCTCGAACAGCGGATCGAGCGGATTGGCCGGTTGCGAAGCCGATGTGGGAACGGCTGGATCTGCCTGCTGCGGGATGACGGCAGGCGGGGCAGGCGTTGCCGTCTGGGCGAGAGTCGAGGAGGCGGCGAAGGTCGCGGCCAGAATCAGAGAGCTGAAACGAAAATAGCGCATGCGGATAAGGTAATCCGCATGCGCTCAAGGTCAAACCCGATTTGTCGCGCTATCGACAATTTGATCGGTCCGCGGGATGTCCGGGACCGGAACCGTATCAGCCCTGACGAGCCTTGAAGCGCGGGTTCTGCTTGTTGATGATGTAAATACGGCCCTTGCGGCGAACCAGGCGGTTATCGCGGTGACGGGCCTTCAGCGCCTTGAGCGAGTTCTTGATCTTCATTGTTCTGGTCCAGCAGTCTGTGGGCTCGAAAGCCGCTTGTCCTTATCAATCAAAAGCGCGCCGCCTTTATCTTGGAGGGGGCGCGCTCTCAAGTTGGGCGTGCAGATAACCCGAGCCCGGGCGCATGTCAACCTTGCGGCAGTGTTTTAAGCTCGGTCACATGGCCCATTTTTCGGCCGGGACGGGATTCCGTCTTGCCATAAAGATGAACGAGCACATTCTTCTTCGCCAGCCAGGCGGGAACGTCGAGAATGTCGTCGCCGATCAGGTTGGTCATTACGCAGTCCGTATGGCGTGCAGGATCGCCGAGGGGCAGTCCGGCAACGGCACGGACATGCTGCTCGAACTGCGAAACGACGCAGGCGGCTTCCGTCCAGTGGCCGGAATTGTGGACACGCGGGGCGATCTCGTTGGCGATCAAGGTCCCATCCGCCATCACGAAGAACTCGATGCCGATGACGCCGACATAGTCGAGCGCGGCAAGCAGTTTCTTCGCCGATTCGCGGGCGACTTGCGCCGTCGCATCGGAGATGCGTGCGGGGAGGGTGGAGGTATGCAGGATACCGTGTCGGTGGACGTTTTCGGCCGGATCGTAGCAGGCGGTGGCGCCATCCTTGCCGCGGGCGGCGATGATCGACACCTCGCGCTCGAACGGCACGAAGCTTTCGAGAATGAGCGGCACGCCGCCCAGGTCGTCATATGCGCCGGCCGGGCTATCCGCAGCCGAGCGGAAGACGCGCTGGCCCTTGCCGTCGTAGCCGAGCCGGCGGGTCTTCAAGACGCCCTTGCCGCCGAAATCCGCGAGCGCCTTTTCGAGGTCGGCCTGGCTGTCGACGGCGTGGAACCTTGCAGTCTCGATGCCACAGGAATTGAGGAAGCTCTTTTCGGTGAGGCGGTCCTGCGCAACCTCCAGCGCCGTGGCCGGCGGATGGACAGGCACCGCAAGCTGCAGCGTTTCGGCAGCCAGAACCGGAACGTTCTCGAATTCATAGGTGACGATGTCGCAGCGGCTGGCGAGCTCGGCAAGCGCTGCCGGATCATCGTAAGCTGCAGTGATCTGGGCACTCGCCACCTGCGCCGCCGGACAGTCGGCCTGCGGCTCCAGGATGATCGTGCGGAAGTTGAGCCGCGCTGCGGCAATGGCCAGCATGCGGCCGAGCTGTCCGCCGCCGATGATGCCGATCGTGTGGACCGTCATGGAACCTCGTCTATCGGGTAATCTGCAACGGCCGCCGCCTGGCGGGCGCGCCATTCGTCGAGACGGTCGGCGACCTCGTCGTCATTGAGTGCCAGGACCGCTGCAGCAAGCAGTGCGGCATTGATCGCTCCGGCCTTGCCGATCGCCAACGTCCCGACCGGGATGCCCGCGGGCATCTGCACGATCGAGAGCAGGCTGTCCTGGCCCGACAGCGCCTTGGACTGCACCGGCACGCCGAAGACCGGCAGCGGCGTCATGGCGGCGGTCATGCCGGGGAGATGGGCTGCACCGCCGGCGCCGGCGATGATGACCTGAAAACCCTCGGCGCGAGCGGTCTTGGCGAACTCCATCATCCGTTCGGGTGTCCGATGCGCGGAAATGATCCGGGCCTCATAACCGATGTCGAGCGCCTCCAGCGTATCGGCGGCGTTCTTCATGGTCTCCCAGTCGGACTGGCTTCCCATGATGATGGCGACGGGTGGTCTT
The DNA here is from genome assembly GCF_040066075.1 of Neorhizobium phenanthreniclasticum. NCBI lineage: Bacteria > Pseudomonadati > Pseudomonadota > Alphaproteobacteria > Hyphomicrobiales > Rhizobiaceae > Neorhizobium > Neorhizobium phenanthreniclasticum. The sequence continues at coordinate 324,471 of NZ_JBEAAL010000002.1, read as the reverse complement.
TCTGCCAGCATGATGCCTCCCTCAAGCAATGATGTCGGGGATGATCTGGTCTTCAAGCTGGCTCATCTTGTCCTTGATCGCCAGCTTCTTCTTCTTCATGCGCTGAATTCGGAGCGCGTCACAGCCGACCTCGATCATGGCGTTGATGGCAGCGTCGTAATCTTCGTGCTCCTGACGGAGTTTCGCGAGCGCCAGCCGGATATCCGCCTGTTCCTGATCAGCCATTTTCGGTCCCCATTTTCATATCCGGCATTTTGTGGTCGCCAGCAATGTCCGCAAGCCTCTACCACCAAACCGCGTTAACTGGAAGTTAGCCGCCGTCACGAATTTGCCTTGTTCAAACCACGATTTCTCCTTCGACAAATGGGGTCGATCGTGTCACACTTCCGTCGTAAACCTGAAGCCTCGGCCAAGGGTGAAGCCGGGGCAGGTGACCAAGGAAGGAACATGCCACATGACCGTCCAGGCTCATATCGCATCGCTTGAAAAGAAGCACGGCGCTCTGGAGGAGGAACTCCAAAACATTCTGGCGTCCCCCTCTTCCGATGATCGTCAAATTGCTGACATCAAGCGGCGCAAGCTGCGCATTAAAGACGAAATGCAACGGCTCAAAGCCTCTACGCGTCACTAATCTTTCAATGGGAGAACTGGCCGCTGCCTCGCGTTAGGATCAAATAAGAGGCATCTCAGGAAGCGGCAAAACAATCCAGACAGTATGAAAATGAAGTTCTGGTCGTGGCCGACGACCCTAAAACAGGTGACTTGCAAATCTTAGGTCACGACCAGAACTGATCCAGCCACAGATTGAGCCTGTCGAAACCCTTGCTGTTGACGGCATAGATGCGCCGCGTGCCTTCTGCCGTGACGCTGACAAGATTGCTGTCGAGCAGGGCTTTCAGATGCTGCGACACTGCAGGCCGGCTGATCGGCAGGCCCTGTGCCAGTTCGTTGACCGTTTTCGGCGAACGCCGCAATTCCTCCAGCAGATACCGCCGGTTCGGGTCAGCTATGGCTGCAAAAGGGTCAACTGTTGTTGTCATATGTCAAACTTACGGTAAACGCATGGTAACGGCAAGATTTATTGTGCGTTGCAGCAATAAATGACACTATATGCTGCGTTGCTTATTTAGTGATGTTGTGCTCGCGCTTACAGCGGCAGGCCGTCCCAGAGCAGTTTCAATCCGGCGAGAAAGGCCAGGCCATAGGTCATGGGATAGAAGATCTCGGCCTTCAGATGCTTGACGACCGCCGCACCTGCTATGGTCGCCAGCAGCGCTATGGGCAGAAGCGTCGCGGAGATCGTCAGGTTTTCCCTGTCCAGTGCCCCGAGGAAGAAATAGGGAATGACCTTCACGGCATTGACGATCGCGAAGAAACGGATGCTGGCGCCGGTGTAGGATTTCGGGTCCAGCCCCATCGGCAGGACATAGATCTGGAAAGGCGGGCCGCCGGCATGGGCGACGAAACTCGCATAACCGGAAAGCGCTCCCCAGAAGGTGGCGGCAACCGGACGGTGCGGCAGCGGCGCTGCGGGCCTGTTCGAGTGCGGGCCGTAGACCTGCCAGAAATAACGGACCGTGAAGAGGATGGTCGCCACGGCGATGACAAGACGAAGCGCGTCGTCCGATACATATGTGGAAGTCGCCCAGCCGAGCGCAATACCGATGATGCCGCCCGGCAGGATCATCAAGAGTGTCTTGGGATCGTTGTAGTTCCGCCAGGACCACAAGGCCACGATGTCCATGAGGATCAGGATCGGCAGGAAGATCGCCGCCGCCTTGACCGGGTCCACCGCCATGGACATGAGCGGTACGCCCATGAGGCCGATCGCGCCGCCGATCCCCCCTTTCGAGAGACCGACGAGCATGACTGCAGGAATGGCGGCTGCGAAAAAGGCGAGGGTCAGCGTATCAGGCATTCGTTCCGAGGCGGGGCGGTTGATCCTTCAATCGGTCCGGTCTATCGAATTTACGGACAGAAAACGAGTGCGGATTTGCGATTGGCGCCATCCGCCGAATGGAAAAAAAACATGACCGGATCGGAAGATCGCTGCCGCCTTGTGCTTATTGTACCGGACTATGATGATGCCGCCCGTCAGGCGAAGGAGCTTGAAGAGGCGCTTTCGGGCGGCGACGTCGCCTCGGTGATCCTGCCGCAATACGGCCTCGACGATCAGGCTTTCCAGAAGCGTGCCGAGACATTGGTGCCGATCATCCAGGCGGCTGGCGCGGCGGCCTTGATCGCCGGCGACAGTCGCGTAGCCGGCCGGGTCAAGGCCGACGGCTTGCACATGGCCGGCTCCCCCGCCGAGCTTGAGGAGGCGATCGAGAAATTCGTGCCGAAGCTCATCGTCGGCGCCGGCGGGGCGGCGGATCGCCATCAGGCGCTGGAGATCGGCGAATTGCGTCCCGACTACATCTTCTTCGGCAAGCTTGACGGCGACATCAAACCGGAGGCGCATCCCAAGAACCTTGCGCTTGGCGAATGGTGGGCCTCGATGGTGGAAATCCCCTGCATTGTCGTGGGCGGCAACGATCCCGCGTCGGCGCTTGCGGTCGCCGAGACCGGCGCTGAATTCGTGGCGCTCCGCGCTGCAGTCTTTGACAATCCCAGGGGCGCCGGAGCGGTGGTCGCCGAAGTCAACGCGACCCTGGACGAAAAAGCGCCACGGTTTGAGGCTTGATGAGGCCCATGCCGTCGAACCGAACTTACCGCGCGATTCTGAATGGACTGCTGGCGAGCCTTCTCGCCTCGGCGGTTTTGCCCTCCGTTGCCTTCGCACAGGTAGACACCAGGGCCGTCACACGTCCCGTCGAGCCGGATACCCAGCAGATGAAGAAGGACCGGGTCGAGACGCAGGCAGATTCGGAAACGCCAGGGAGCAAAGCCGAGGGGCAGGGCCAGCCGGACGGTATCGTGCCTTCCGGTGGCGTGGAGCTCTATCAGCGCATGGGAGCGACTTTGCCACCCATACCGCCCGAGAAGCCCTACGACGGCCCCATCGACGAGGCCTATGGCGCCTATCAGCGCGGTCTTTACGTGACGGCTCTCGACAAGGCGCTGACACGTGCGGGTAAGGGGGACGCTGCGGCGCAGACGCTCGTCGCCGAAATGATGACCAAGGGTCTGGGTATCAAGCGCGACGCCAAGACGGCGACGTTTTGGTACAAGCAGGCTGCGGAAGGTGGCGATCCCGCTGCCATGTTCCAGTATGCGCTGCTTCTGATGGCGGGCCGAGATGTCCCGCGCGACAAGAAGCAAGCCGACGAATTCATGCGCAAGGCCGCGGAAGCCGGCAATTCGTCGGCGCAGTTCAACTGGGCGCAGATTCTCGTTGCGGATAATCCGGGTGAAAACGGCCTGCATCTGGCGCTGCCCTTCTATGAAAGAGCTGCCGGGCAAGGGGTGGCGGACGCGCAATATGCCGTGGCGCAGCTCTATGTGACGCTGAAGGACATGCCGGCGGAGAAGAAGGCGAAGGCCCGCGAATGGCTGGAGCGCGCCGCCGAAGCCGGGTACGATACCGCACAACTCGATATGGGGCTCTGGCTGGTGAACGGGATCGGGGGGACACGCGACTACGACAAGGGTTTCGAATGGATGCGGATCGCCGCCCATCGCGGCAATGTCGTCGCCCAGAACAAGCTCGCGCATCTTTATATCAATGCGCTCGGCACCCGGCCCAATCCGGTCGAGGCGGCCAAATGGTACGTTCTGTCGCGCCGCGCCGGTCTGCAGGATCCGGAGCTCGAAGACTTCTACCTCGGCATCAATGAAGAGCAGCAGAAGCAGGCGATCGAGGCAGCCAACAAGTTCCGCAGGGGGTGAGGAGCGGTCCGGCGCAGCCGGAGAAATCGATCCAGTGAATCGATTTCAGGACGAACGCCCGGAGCGCGAGCGAAGGGCCGGCCGAGGCCGATCGGCGCAATCGCCGGGGCGATAGGGGGACGGAACGGGATTGGACAATATCGAGCTTTTCGAACGTGTCGGGCTGGCGATAGCCATCGGTGCCGCGGTCGGTGTGGAGCGGCACTGGCGCGAACGGGACGAACCGGCGGGCGCCCGCACGGCCGGCATCCGAACTTTCACGATGATCGGCATGCTCGGCGGCATTGCCGGCCTGATCGAGCGAAGCCTCGCTCCGACGTCCGTCTATCCAGGCATCGTGACCATCGGTTTTCTCATCGCCGTAACGGTTGTCATGACCCTGTTCGAACTGCGCGAAGCCATCGCAGAGGAGAGCTTCAGCGCCACTTCGGTCATTACCGCAATCCTCACCTTCGGTCTCGGCGTGCTTGCCGTCACGGGCGACATGGTGCTGGCATCCGCCGCCGGAGCAGCGCTCGTCACGCTTCTTGCCAGCCGCGAATTCCTGCACGGGGCGATCCGGCGCCTGCAATGGGTGGAACTGCGCTCGGCGGTGATCCTGCTCGCCATGACCTTCGTGCTTCTGCCGATCATTCCGGCCGAGCCGGTCGGACCGTTCGGAGGCATTTCGCCCAGAAGCCTCGTGCTCCTGGTCATCACGCTCGCCTCGATCTCATTTGCCGGTTATATCGCGGTCCGGCTGCTTGGGACTTCGCGGGGCGATGTGGTGGCGGGAGGGATCGGCGGCCTCGTCTCCTCGACCGGCACGACCGTCGCGTTTGCCAGGCGCAGCCGCCAGGGCGCAGACCCGACATCGCTTGCGGCAGGGGCCATCAGTGCCGGCGCCTTGTCGCTATTGCGGACCGCGTTCCTGATCGGCACGCTGGCGGTCAGTCTGCTGCCTGGTCTTCTTCTGCCGATCGGCGTCGGCGCCGTGCTGATGCTGGCTTATGCGTTCTTTCTTTCGTCCCGCCAGCCGTCGATGGATGACGGGCATTCCCCGGCCAATCCGTTCGAGCTTCCGGCAATTGCGAGGATGGCGGCCCTGCTTGCGGCCGTGGCCTTTCTGGCCCGGGCCGCGACCCTTTATTTCGGCGATGCAGGTCTCATCGCCGCCTCGGCGCTTTCCGCGCTCGCCGATGTGGATGCCACGACGGTCACGGTGGCGGGCATGCTGCCGGCGCTCGATCCGAAGCTCGCCGCGCGCGCCATAGGTGTCGGCGTGCTCGTTAATATGGTAGTCAAGGCGATCTACGCTGCGATCTTCGGCAGCCGGGGCTTTGCGGTCCATCTCTGGATGGCGACGCTGCTTTCGGTCTCCGCCGGCCTGACCGCGGATTGGCTGCAGGATGCGGTTTAGAAGATCTCAGGTAATATCGAAAGAGGACCGCTTTACGGACACGATTGGTGGCAACAATAGTCCGCTCTCCGGTGGATGGCTTGAATTTCTCGCGGTTTTGTGGTCTTGAAGCCGCCCATCAAGAAAATCTCAAAAAACGCAGTCCCGTTCAGATGCAATTCGGGACCCCTCAAGGACTTCCCGCATGGCTCGTTCCGCCCTTCTCAACGTCATGGTTCAGGCTGCCCTCAAGGCAGGCAAGTCGCTCGCCAGGGATTTCGGCGAGGTGCAGAACCTGCAGGTTTCGGTGAAGGGACCCAGCGATTTCGTTTCGCAGGCGGATCTGAAGGCGGAAAAGATCGTCCACGACGAACTGATGAAAGCTCGCCCCACCTACGGCTTCCTCGGAGAGGAAAGCGAGGAGGTGAAAGGTACGGACGGCGCGCATCGCTGGATCGTCGATCCGCTCGACGGCACCACCAACTTCCTGCACGGCATTCCGCAGTTCGCCGTATCGATCGCACTGGAACGCAACGGTGAGGTCGTCGCCGGGGTCGTCTTCAATCCGGCGACAGACGAGCTCTTCACCGCCGAAAAGGGCGGCGGGGCATTCCTGAACGATCGTCGCATCCGGGTCGCCGCCCGCCGCGCGCTTTCTGATTGCGTCATCGGTTGCGGCGTTCCGCATCTCGGTCGCGGCAATCACGGCAAGTTCCTCGTCGAACTCCGCCATGTCATGGGGGAGGTCGCCGGCATTCGTCGTCTCGGCGCGGCTGCGCTCGATCTCGCCTATGTCGCCGCCGGCCGGCTGGACGGGTTCTGGGAGGCCGACCTCTCGCCCTGGGACATGGCGGCCGGCATCGTCCTCATCCGTGAGGCGGGCGGTTTCGTCAGCGACATGAAGGGCACGACGGGTATTTTCGGCAGCGGCAATATTGTCGCCGGCAACGAACTGATCCAGAAGGCATTGCTCGAAGTTGCAAACCGGCCTGTTCCGACGCGGTAAGTCTCTGGTGTTACGGCCATAGAGCCGAATTAAAGGGGAGGTATCACCAGCTTCCGCACTTCAATTCGTCGCAATTTTACACTAGCCTCCGGCGCGGAAGAGTACCGGAGGCAAGGGCATATCATGGCGAATGCGAGACTGGACGATCTGGACGAGTCTGAACCGCGTGGCGGCTATGCCTACAAACTTTCCAATCCGGCGTCCTTCCTGTGGACCATGGTGATCTTCCTGATCATCGTCGGGTTCGTCGCCTCGATTCTCTACCGCCAGGCAGCGCATGCCTTCCAGACCAATCCGGGCCTCAACGGGTTGATTCTCGGCGTTCTGCTGATCGGCATCGTCCTGGTCTTCAACCAGGTGATTGGCCTCGTTCCGGAAGTGCGCTGGTTCAATTCCTTCCGCGCGGCCGGCAGCGCCGACAAGGTCGGGCGCGAACCCAGGCTGCTTGCGCCGATGCGCACGCTGATCGGCAGTCGCCGCAGAATGGCGCTTTCGACCGCGGCCTTCCGGTCGATCCTCGATTCGATCGGCACGCGACTCGACGAATCGCGTGATACGTCGCGTTATCTCATCGGACTGCTCGTCTTCCTCGGACTGCTCGGCACGTTCTGGGGCCTTATCGGCACGATCGGTTCGATCAGCAACGTGATCGGGGCACTCGATCCGAATTCCGGCGATTCAAACGATATCCTGGCCGCCATCAAGAGCGGCCTTTCGCAACCGCTCGCCGGCATGGGCACGGCGTTTTCTTCCTCGCTGCTCGGCCTTTCCGGCTCGCTGATCCTCGGTTTCCTGGACCTGCAGGCCGGGCGCGCCCAGAACCGCTTCTATACGGAGCTTGAGAACTGGCTCTCTTCGGTGACGGATGTGGGGTCAGACCTGCCGGCCGTGGCGGAGACGATCGCCCACGGTTCGTCGGAAGATATCCGCGCGCTGACCGAGCAGCTTCGGGCACTTGCCTCCGCGCAGTTGAAATTGCCGGACGGGCAGCACAGCGATCGCTCGCTTTCCGCCATGGCCAATCTCGCCGAAGGCATCCAGGGCCTCGTCAAGAACATGCGCAACGAGCAGCAGATGCTGCGTGACTGGATCGAGGCGCAGCAGGAAGAGGCAAGAGCCCTGCGCCGCACACTTGACCGGCTTTCCGACAAGATCGGAGGGAAGTAAGCGATGGCGCTCGCCAAGAATCGCCGTCGTGAGCGAGGTGTAGACTACTGGCCAGGCTTTGTGGATGCGCTTTCCACGCTCCTGCTTGCCATCATGTTCCTGCTCACCGTCTTCGTGCTGGCGCAGTTCCTGCTCAGCCGGGAGATTTCCGGCCGCGACGAAGCGTTGAACCGGCTGAACAGTCAGATCGCCGAACTGACAGAGCTTCTGGCGCTGGAGAAGAACAACAGCCAGGACTTCGAGGATCAGCTTGCCACCTTGCAATCCTCGCTCGCCGCCTCGGAAAGCGAGCGTTCGCGACTTCAAGAGCTGCTGAGCCAGGGTGCCGGCAGCAGCGAAGCGGCCAATACCCGGATCGGCGAGCTTACGAGCCGGCTCAACCAGGAACAGCAGTTGAGTGCGCGTGCCGCGAGCCAGGTCGAGCTCCTCAATCAGCAGATCGCTGCCCTCCGGGCCCAGATCGCGGCTGTGGAGGCGGCGCTGCAGGCTTCCGAGGCGAAGGACCAGGCTTCCCAGGCGCAGATTTCCGATCTCGGCCGGCGGCTCAATGTGGCGCTGGCGCAGCGCGTGCAGGAGCTCAACCGCTACCGATCCGACTTCTTCGGCCGCTTGCGCGAAATCCTCTCCGACAGAGAGAATATCCGCATCGTCGGTGACCGTTTCGTCTTCCAGTCGGAAGTGCTTTTCCCGGTGGGCGGCAGCGAGCTTGACGATGCCGGCCGTGTGGAGATGGACAAGCTTGCCGCCGCACTTCTCGATCTTGCCAAGGAAATCCCGGCGGAAATCAACTGGGTGCTGCGCGTCGATGGTCACACGGACAACTCGCCGCTTTCCGGCACCGGCCGCTATCGCGACAACTGGGAACTCTCCTCCGCCCGCGCCACGTCCGTCGTGAAATACCTCATCTCCAAGGGCGTGCCGGCCAACCGCCTGGTGGCCGCCGGTTTCGGCGAATTCCAGCCGATTGCTCAGGGGGATACGCCGGAGATCAAGTCGCAGAACCGCCGCATCGAGCTGAAGCTGACGGAGCGGTAAAACTCATGAACGAAGACAAGCCGGACATGGCCGCCCTGATGAAGGCGGTCGCGGATAGTCCGAGACGAGACAACAGCGCCTATCACAAGGCGATGGCCGAAGCCCGGCAGGCCTTCGAGGGTGCCGAAGCCGCGCTCGGAGGGCCAGTCGAGATGCGCATCAAGACCAAACTGAAGCGCAACGGCAAATATGTCGTGAAATGGACGTTTACGCGCGCAGAGTGAATTGAGGGCGTTTCCTCTATTCAGAGTGCCGTAGCGCTCTGCCGTTCGATGTCGTGGAATTGCAGCCGGGCGAGCTTGGCGTAAAGCCCGCCCTTGGCGATCAGGCTCTGGTGCGTGCCTTCCTCGACGATCTGTCCGTCCTCCATGACCAGAATGCGGTCGGCTTTCAGCACCGTTGCAAGCCGATGGGCGATGACCAGCGTCGTGCGATTCTGCATCAGGCCGTCGAGCGCCTTCTGCACCAGCGTTTCGCTTTCGGCATCCAGCGCCGAGGTGGCTTCGTCGAGAAGCAGGACCGGCGCATCCTTCAAAATGGCGCGGGCGATGGCGATACGCTGGCGCTGGCCGCCGGACAGCGTGATGCCGCGCTCGCCGGCAAGCGTATCGTAGCCCTGGTCGAGCTTGCCGATGAATTCGTCCGCCTGGGCGGCGATCGCTGCGGTGCGGACGGCCTCGCGCGTGGCATTCGGCACGCCGAAGGCGATGTTGTCGTGGATCGAGGCGGCGAAGATCGTCACGTCCTGCGGCACGATGGCAAGCCGGGACCGGAGATCGGAGAGATTTGCCCGCCTCAGATCGACCCCGTCGAGCTTCACTGTGCCGGTGGATGGATCATAGAAGCGTATCAGCAGCGAAAAGATCGTGCTCTTCCCGGCGCCGGAGGGGCCGACGATCGCGACGGTCTCGCCGGGCTTCACACGAAAGGAAAGCGAGTTCAGCGTGATCGCGCTGACGCGGGCGGGATAGGCGAAGGAGACATCCTGGAATTCGACCTCGCCGCGCGAAGGGGAGGGGAGAGCGACGGGATTTTCCGGGTCGCGGATTGCAGGCACCTCGTGCAGCAATTCCGTAAGCCTTTCCGCCGCGCCTCCGGCGGCCGAAAGCTCGCCCCAGACTTCCGAGAGCTGGCCGAGCGAGCTTGCGGCGATCACCGAATAAAGCACGAACTGCCCAAGCGTGCCGGCTGTCATCGTACCGGACAGCACGCTCTGTGCGCCGTACCAGAGCACGCCGACGACGCTGCCGAAGACGAGGAGAATACCGAAGCCGGTAAGAAGCGCGCGGGCCTTGATCGCAACGCGGGCGGCGTCGTAAGCCTTTTCGACCGCTCCGCCATAACGGCCGCTTGCAGTTGTCTCGCCACCGAAGGCCTGGACGGTGCGGGTGGCGCCGATCGTCTCTGCCGCGAAGGCGGAGGTTTCCGCAAGCGTATCCTGAGCGGCGCGGGAGCGTCTCCTGACAGAACGGCCGAAGCCGACCAGCGGAAAGACGATCAGCGGGATTGCGCCGAGCACCAGAGCGGAAAGTTTTGGGCTCGTATAGATCATCATCGCCATCGCCCCGAGACAGAGGATGGTGTTACGCAAGGCCTGGGAAGCGGCCGAACCGAAAGCGGACTTGATCTGCGTCGTGTCGGCCGTCAGGCGTGAGACGATCTCGCCCGACTGGTTGACGTCGTAGAAGGATGGCGAAAGCCTGATGATGTGGGAGAAGACTTCGCGGCGCAGATCCGCGACGACACGCTCGCCAATGGTGATGACGTAGTAATAGCGCATGGCGCTGGCGATCGCGAGGAGGGCTGCGAGCGCCAGCAGCATGCCGAAATAGTTGTTGATGAAGTTGCCGTCGGAAGAGGCAAAGCCGTGGTCGACCATGCGGCGCACGGCAAGCGGCAGAGCGAGCATGGTGGCCGCGGCCAATACAAGGAAAAAGGTGGCGGCTGCGACCATCGACCTGTAGCGGGCGAGATAGGGAACGAGCCTTGCAAGCGGTCTTAAAGCCTTGCTTCTCGGTTGATTTTCTCGGGCTTCGGCCACATCGTCTCCATGCGCCCGACAGGCATATTCTCGGCCCTACGGGGTACTTGTACTTCCGGCAACCTTCCTGTATAGGCTCCGCATCGAATTGTGAAGCCGTGACCGGACCGGTCTGCGGCTTCATTTATTAAAGAGGGTTCTCGCTCGCAATTGCGACAAATGGACCTCGCAAGAGCAGGATTATCGACATGAAGGCTGACATCCATCCCGACTACCACATGATCAAGGTGGTCATGACCGACGGTACCGAATACGAGACCCGCTCCACCTGGGGTTCGGAAGGTGCGACCATGAACCTTGAAATCGATCCCAGGTCCCATCCGGCCTGGACCGGCGGCAACCAGCAGCTCATGGACCGCGGCGGCCGCGTCTCGAAGTTCAACAAGCGTTTCGGCGGCCTCGGCCTCTAATTCGCTTGAGCGAGCAGACCAAACGAAGAGCCTGGCGAAAGCCGGGCTTTTTTGTTTTGATGGGGCAGGAAGGGATGCGGGATGGAAAACCGATCGCACTTGCCGGACCCACTCCGTCGTATCGTCATCATGGGCAATGGCGGTGCTGGCAAGACCTGGCTGGCGAAACGAATGGCGGTGCGTATCGGCATGGAGGCCGTGCACCTCGACGATGTCTACTGGCAGCCCGGCCGCTATGGCATCGCTCGCGACAAGTCGGTTGTCATTCAAGAGGTCAAAAAGCGGGCCGATGACGACGTATGGCTTATGGAGGGCGTCTACGGATGGCTTGTCGACGTGCTTCTTCCGCGTGCGACGCAATTGATCTGGATCGACCTTTGCGAGGAGGAGTGCGTTGCGAATATCCGGGCGCGCGGCATTCAAGGCGGGGAAAGCGAGGAAAACTTCGAGGGCCTCGTGAGATGGGTCTCGGAGTATCGCGCGCGGAAGAACAACTGGAATTCCTTTGACGGCCACCTCAAGCTCTATGATGGCTTTTCAGGCGTGAAGGTTCGCTTGAAAAGCCGGGATGAGATTGCTGCCTATGTCCGGGACGTTTCGCGGACATGAAAACGCCGGCGCAGCCGATATGCGCCGGCTGAATGGAGCGAGTTCGCGTGGTTCAGTTGCCGAACGCCGTGCGCAGCAGGTTGAGCTGGGCGCGGACGCTGTTTTCGTTGTCAGGCATGACGGTGGTGTCGGCGGGCCGATAGATTTCCCGGTCGAGGAGCGCGATCCGGTTCTGCAGGCGGAGCGAACGCTCGACGAGTTCGCGGAAACCTTCCGGCAGGTCGAGCCAGCCTGGCGCGCTGCGGTCGACGTTGAAGCCGTCGAGGCGTACCTTGCTCTTTTCCGACAGGACCTGGTCGCGGCTCATCTCGCCGTTGTTGACGGCGCGCTGCAGGAGCAGCCAGGAAGCCATCTGCATCAGGCGGGTGGTCAGTCGCATGGATTCCGCGGCGTAGAGGACCGACGCCATGCGCGGCAGAACCTTGGAGGCGGCACGCCCCGGACCGTCGAGATAGCTCGCGGTTTCCTCAACCAGGGCCATGCCCTCCGAGTAGAGCGCCTTGAACTGCGAGGAGGCAGCGGCGCGGCCGGCGAAACTGACGGTGTTCAATCCCTGTTCGGACATCGAATTCATCCTGCTAACGCAATCACATTCAGGCAAATGGTCAAGGTCGAGTAAAAGTTCCCAACCGCTCTGACTTGGCATGAACATGATACTTATAATGGAAATCCGCAAGACGTTTCTTAAGGAAAGGTTAATACCCACAAGAAGTGGTAAATAGAGGCCATCTTCTTGAAATGAGACACATTTCAGGCTGTGAATACAGCTTCTGGCCTGGGCTGGGAAACTGACCCCTGCCGAAGCCGCTGCGATGCCGTGCCGAAGGAAAATCGGGGAAATGGTCCTGCAACAAAAAGAAGAGCCGCGGGATGGCGGCTCTCAAGGTAAAACAGGGAGAAATCAGACCATTCGCCGAACGGTGAAACTGTCTGAGTCCAGGAAGCCTGGACAGATGGATAGTCTCCGTTAATGATTAATATTCCGTTAAGGCGAAGCAAAAAATACCCTTAAACTTCTCGATATCTTAGTTTTTCAAGATCTGAAGAAGCTGTCGGCGGCGCGACGGCCGGCATCCTTTCTCTCTTTTTCCGCCTCCAGGCGCACGATCTCCTCTTTCAGGAGCCTGATGCGCGAATCGAGCTCATCGACGGAGAGCATGGAAAGATCGGAGCCGATCTCATGGCTAGTCGGCTTCTTGGGTCGATCGTCATCAAGAAAGCTCATGATGCCTCCTTCATCTCTGCGGTTGCCTCGTTCTTGGCGCGCGGATCGAGTGACAGGCTTTCCGGCGTTGCAAGCGGCCCGGCTGAGGTCGGCGCGGTCTGGTAGGCCTCACGCTCCTCGACCGGCACCGGTGCGCGCTGGCGGCTGCGGATGATCGCATAAGCCGTTACCAGCATATGCGCGACCGCGGTCACCGCAAAGAGGGCATGCGGGCCGGCGAAGCTCATAACCGGGCCTCCGAGCGTCGGCCCGATAATCGTGCCGATACCGTATAGCAGCAGCAGGCCGCCCGAGACCTTCACGAAATCCTCAGGTGCGGCGAAGTCGTTTGCATGCGCGACGGCGATCGGATAAAGCGCGTTCGCCGCAGCACCATAGATCGCCACTAGGATAACGATGCTGTATACGTCTGTCGGCCTCAGGAGCGCGACGGCGAGGCCAGCCAGTGCCGAGGCCGCCGAAAGGCCGGCGAGCACGTGACGGCGGTCCATGGTGTCCGAGAGCCGGCCTGCCGGAAACTGCATGATCGCGCCGGCAAAAATAGTGATGCTGACCATGGCTGCGACCGCGCTGTGGTCCAGCCCCGCCCGGGTCGCAAAGACTGCCCCGAGCGTCCCGTAAGCGCCGTTTGCCGTGCCGATCAGCAGGATGCCGACGAAGGAAATGGGGGAGTTGCGGAACAGGCCGGGAAGATCCAGGCGTGCCCGCTTCAGCGGCTGCGGAGAAGCAGCCTTGGAGAGCGTCGTCGGCAGCGCGGCGATGGAGTAGAGGATGCCGCAGACCATGAAGAGTATCGGCGTGGAAATATCCGCGAACGGCACCATAAGCTGGCCGCCGACCACGCCGAACAGGGTGATCGAGATATAGAAGGAGAAGATCGTGCCGCGGCTTTCGGGTGTGGCGCGTTCGTTCAGCCAGCTTTCAATGATCATCGACGTGCCGGCGGTGCAGAAGCCGGTGATGGCGCGCAGGATCAGCCAGGCGGTCTGGTCGACCAGGATGCCGGTCAGGAGCACATTCAGGCATATCAGAGACAGGAAGCCGGAAAAGGCGCGGACATGGCCGATGCGGCGCACCACGTTCGGCGCCACGAAGCAGCCGATTACGAAACCGGAGGCCCAGGTGGTGCCGAGCAGCCCGAGCACCTCGTTGGAATAACCTTCCTGCGAGCCGCGCACCGGCAGGAGAAGACCCTGCAGGCCGTTGCCGAGGAAGAGGAAAAGCGTACCGCAGAGGAGGGCGAGGACGGGCAGAAGGTTTCGGCTCATGTTTCGGTACTGTCAGCTCTTTTCGCGGATGCAGTCAATCATGGCATCGCGTGCAAGCATTGTTGCATGCGGATGAATCGGGCGTTAACGAAGGCGGAGCGGGTTCCCCCGAATCCTCTCCAAAGCTATCTGTGGTGAAGCGCAAAAATGTCCAGCCTGTGGCGACTAAGCATGTCGCGCAAAAGTGTGCAGCGGTTTTGCGATAACGACATGCGTGAAAATAAGAACTTAAAGCGTGATAAGCGAATCTGAAAGATCGCGACACGCTTTAGCGGAACGAAGAATGGAATGACGAAGACAATTTCAGTTCTGCTGATCCTCGCCATGGCGGCCCAGATCATCAAGCCGCTCGGCTTGCCGGGTCTCAGGCATCGCGGCGATTTCTGGAAGCTTGCGATCTTCGCCTTCGCGATCTGGGGTGCGACGCTGATCCTGCGCGATTTCTCCTGACGCTGCCGATACTCCTCAGCAGTCGATTGCACCGCGCATGACGGAGATACAGCGGCCGGTAATGCGCACGTCGGTAACGATACCGCCCGTTTTCGCCACATCCAATTCAATCAAGCTGCGGCGCCCCATCTCGACGCCCTGTTCAATGGTGATCTGCACGTTTGCATCCACCTCGGGCGCCTGCGTCGCCAGAAAGGCGGAGAGGGCGGCAGATGCGCTGCCGGTTGCCGGATCCTCGATGACGTTGTCGAGCGGCGCGAACATGCGGGCACGGATATGCCATGGATTTTCGGTGTTACGGACGTAAACGAAAAGCGAAAAATCCCCTTCCGGACGCGGATGCCGGGCGGCCGCCTCGTGGAAGACCGTGATGTTCGGCCGCGCGGCAGCCAGCGCATCGAGGTTTTCGAGCTCGGCGATTGCGAAGGGGAGGCCGACGGAGGCGATAACCGGCTTGTGGCCGGAGATGCGGACATGAGCGGCTTCGATGGAAGCGCAGCCGGCGATGAGTTCCGTCGGCACCTCGTCACCAAGTTCCAGAGGGCGCGGCGCGCGGATCGTGGCGCCGGTTACCGTATCGGCCTCGCGAAGAAGCGTGATGTCCACCAGTCCGGCGATTTCCTCGAAGCGGAGCCTCTCGCCGACCGGCCTGCCGAAGAGTTCGGCCTGCCGGCCGAGCACGAAAGCCGTGCCGACATTCGGATGGCCGGCAAAAGGGATTTCCATCGTCGGCGTGAAAATGCGCACGCGGGCGCTGTTCTCAGGGTTCTCCGGCGGTAGCACGAATGTGCTTTCCGCATAGCCGAATTCGGCGGCGATCTTCTGCATCTGAGTGGCTGTGAGGCCGCGTGCATCGGGAATGACGGCGAGCGGATTGCCGGCGAAGCGCTCGGTGGTGAAAACATCGACGGTGACAAATTCGGCAATCGGCATGGCGGCAGCTCCCAGGATATGCAGTTCGTTAGTTAGTTAAACGACGAACTTCTCTTGCGCCAACCAATCTTTGTGATTCACCGATCAATAAAACGAAAGGCTGGCGACCAGGCGCGGATCAGACCAGGCCGTGATCCTTCATCGCCTTTTCCTCGTCGCCCGTGATATAGGCAAAAATCCTGGGGCGGCCGCCTGCAACGGTGATGAAGTAGAAGTTGGTGAAGCGGATATTTCCGCTTTCACCCGATTTGTTGAGATAGGCAAAATCCCAGCCGACCTCTGCGAGTGCGTGCAGATCATTGAGCGGCGTGACCTTTATGCCGGTAATGAGCATCTGTTTGCCGCCGACCTCGCGGTAACGCGCAAATCCTTTCGGGATGACCTCGCGAAATTTTTCGTCATTGGGTCCACCGAACACCGCTTGCGGTGTCGAGCCGACAAAGTACGCGGCGAAGAAGGCAGTCATTCCGTCGATATCAACCAAGGACGCATCCTTGAGCGCATCGTTGCTAATTCTGCCGTAGTCATTGAAGAGTTCGCGGACCGTCGTTTCCAGGTCTGTCATGGCTCAGCCTCCTTTCCGCAGAGAGGTGGTGCCGCCAATTCGGGTCATCAAGACTTACCGACCGGACTGCCAAACAAAAGGCCGCTCCGTTGCCGGTGCGGCCCATTCCCTTCCGTGACAAGGCTCGTAGCATGTCGCCCGAGATCAGCGACATGCTACGCCACCGATCATCGGGATCGCATCAGGACTTATTGACGCTTGCGGCGTAGATCTGATCGATCGTTTCGGCCAGGCTGGCATCGAACTCTGCGTCGCTCATCGTGACGCGCAGTTTTTCCGTCAGCCCGCGCGAGAAACTCGCGATCATGCCATGGTTATGGCTGAGCTTTTCGCAGGCTTCCGCTGTGCTGTAGCCGCCGGAAAGGGCGACGACGCGAATGACTGATTTATGAGCGACCAAAGGCGCATAGAAATCGGCGACCGTCGGGATCGTCAGTTTCAGCATGACGGTCTCACCTGCTGGAAGCTTGTCGAGTTGCTCGGCGATCTCGTCGCGCAAAATGGCTTCAGCCTGTTCCTTTGTCGGGCTTTTGATGGAAACTTCAGGCTCGACGATCGGCACCAGGCCTTGGCCGATGATCTGGCGCGCAACCTGGAACTGCTGCTCTACGACGGCAGCGATCCCGGCCTTGTCGGCATGGGCAATCACCGACCGCATCTTCGTCCCGAATATTCCCTTTTCGCGGCCACGGATCAGAAGAGTATCCAGATCGGGCATCGGCTTCATCGTTTGAACGCCGTTTTCCTCGGCATTCAGGCCCTTGTCGACTTTGAGAAAGGGTACGACGCCGCGCTTTTCCCAGAGATAGGACGGAACAGCCTCACCATCGACATCGCCGTCCATGGTCCGCTCGAACAGAATAGCGCCGATAACCTTGTCGCCCGTAAAGGCGGGCGCGCTCATGATGCGGACCCGCATGGCATGCATCAGGCGGAACATCTCCTCGTCGCCATGATAGTCGGTGTCGGATACGCCATAAAGGCGCAACGCTCCAGGTGTTGAACCACCGCTTTGATCCAGTGCCGCAATAAATCCGGGCGCAGAGCTGATCTTGTTCAACATCTTCGCGTCCACCATACTACACTCCTGTCCCTAAGTTGGCGCAAAACGCGCTCATATCTCCTAAGATGCCATCCGCGGATAACAGAAGTTTTTTTTAAGGGAAATCCCGTGGTAAGTCATTGAAACGATTGAAATCGTTTCAATCGTTTAAAATATCTAAAGTTTTTAAATGCTTCTTGACGCCCGAACGTGCGGACATAAATCCGCACGCCGATTTTTGGAATTATAGCTCAAGCCGCCTTGGAAAGCACGGCCACGCCCGGCAGTTCCTTGCCTTCCATCCATTCCAGGAAAGCTCCGCCGGCGGTCGAGACATAGGAGAAGTCGTCGGCCACGCCGGCATGGTTGAGGGCCGAGACTGTGTCGCCGCCGCCGGCAACCGAGACGAGCCTGCCGGCCTTGGTTTCTTCTGCCGCATGCCTGGCTGCCGCGACGGTCGCCTTGTCGAAGGGGGCGATCTCGAAGGCGCCGAGCGGACCATTCCAGACGAGCGTCGAAGCCCTGGAGATCCAGTCGTTGATCGCCGCCACCGATTTCGGGCCGACGTCCAGCACCATGGCGTCCGCAGGGATCGATGCGATATCGACAACCTCGTTGGCGGCGCCCGCCTTGAATTCGCGGGCGACGACGCCGTCGGCCGGCAGCACGATCGCGCAATTGGCGGCTTCCGCTTCCTTCATGATTTCCCTAGCCGTATCCGCAAGGTCGTGCTCACACAGCGACTTGCCGACATTGATGCCCTTGGCCGCGAGGAAGGTATTGGCCATGCCGCCGCCGATCACCAGCGCATCGACCTTTTTCACGAGGTTCTTGAGGAGGTCGATCTTGGTGGAAACCTTGGCGCCGCCGACGATCGCCACCACCGGGCGGGCCGGATTGCCGAGACCCTTTTCCAGCGCCTCCAGCTCTTCCTGCATGGTGCGGCCGGCATAGGCGGGCAGATGATGGGCGAGGCCCTCGGTCGAGGCATGCGCGCGATGGGCGGCGGAGAAGGCATCGTTGACGTAGATATCGCCGTTTTCGGCAAGCGCTGCGGTAAAGGCCGCGTCGTTCTTCTCCTCGCCCTTGTGGAAGCGGGTGTTTTCGAGGAGCAGGATGTCGCCGTTCGCCATCCCGTCGATCGCCTTCCTGGCATCGGGGCCGATGCAGTCGGTCGCGAACAGGACTTTCTGTCCGAGCACCTCGTTGACGGCCGTCATGATCAGCGACAGCGACATATCGGCGACCGGCTCGCCCTTCGGACGGCCGAAATGGGCGAGCAGGATGACTTTCGCTCCCTTCCCGGAAAGTTCCAGGATGGTCGGCGCCACGCGCTCGATTCGGGTCGCGTCTGTTACCTTGCCATTGGCGACGGGAACGTTGAGGTCGACGCGCACGAGCACGCGCTTGCCTGCGATATCGGGAAGATCGTCAAGGGTTTTAAAGGCCGGCATGATGCTGATCCACTTGCTGAGGAAAAGTTCGTGCGGACCATACTATGCCAGACCGATGACGCAAGGCGGTTGTCGGATGCTTGCGCCATTCTCTTCGGGAACCTCGGCATTCATGCCGCGGAGGCCGGACCTTCCGGGGGCGTCGCGCCGCTTTTTCCAGGCACCGGCTTGCCGCGATACTTGCGCAGGAGGTCGCGGATGCGGTGGGCGATCTCGCGCATGTTGATGAAGATCGGCAGATTGGTCGCCGGCTCCACCGGCTCCAGCGAAATGCCGAGGCTGCGGATCTCGTCATGTTCGTCGAGCTCGCGGACGATCAGCACGATCGAACCGAAGCGGATGCGGTCCGCATATTCCGCTCTTCCGCCAAGCCTGGAGGTCATCAGGTCGCCAACCGTCATGTTCTGCTCGTTGGCGGACAGGAGGCCGGGCCCGTAGGCCGCATCGAGCTCCCTTGCAGGGCGCGTCGGCGAGATGGCGAAGGCGCCGAAAAATTCGGCATCATCCTCCTCGACCGGCACGCGGCTTGCGAAAAGGCGATCGAGAAGCTTCGTGTAGCTGGGCGCCACGAAGAGATAGACCTGGTCGCCTTCCTTCAGCCGTCCCGCATACTGGTAGCGCATGCTGCGTCCGTCGCGGATGACGAGCGAGGACATCGCCCAGCGGGGAATGCGCTCGCCGCTGAGGATTGGGCTGTCCTTCATGACGCGGTAGGAGATCAGCTCGTGGGTCGCCTTGCCGGGCAGGTCCAGCTCGACCTTGTCGACCGCCCCCATGCGCGGCGGGATGATGAGGCCGAGCCTTTCGGCGACCGGCCGGATCGTCCAGCCCTGGACCAACAGGGAGGCGAGCACGATGATGAAGGTCGTGTTGAAGAAGACCGAGCCGCTTTCCACCCCGCTGAGGATCGGCATGATCGCAAGCAGGATCGAGACCGCCCCGCGCAGGCCCACCCAGGCGACGAAGCCGGTTTCCTGCTGGGTGAAGTCGTAGGGGAGCAGGCTGAGCCAGACAGCGACGGGGCGGGCGACGAACATCAGGAAGAGCGCAAGGCCGATCGCCGGCAGGAGGATGGCCGGAAACTGCGAGGGGGTGGCGAGCAGGCCGAGCACCAGGAACATGATGATCTGCGCAAGCCAGGTCAGCCCCTCGTTGAAGCGGACGATCTGCTGCTTGGCGAACATCCGGCGGTTGCCGGAATAGATGCCGGCGACATAGACGGCCAGGAAGCCGCTGCCGCCCATGACGCCGGTGAAGGCGAAGACGAGCAGCGCCAGCGTCAGCACAAAGATCGGCGCAAGCCCCCGGTCGGAGGTGAAGCGGTTCAGCACCCAGACGATCATCATGCCGCCGAACAGGCCGAATATCAGACCAAGCCCCATCTGCTCGATGAAAAGCATCAGGAAACGGAAGTCCAGGCCGGAAAAGCCCTGGCCGGTGGCGACCAGTTCCGACAGCGCGATCGTCAGGAAGATCGCCATCGGGTCGTTGGTGCCGGATTCCACCTCCAGCGTCGAGCGCACCCGGTCGCGGATGTTGATGCCGCCAATGCGCAGCAGGAAGAAGACGGCGGCGGCATCCGTGGACGCGACGATCGAGCCGAGCAGCAGGCCTTCGACAAAGGAGAAGCCGAGGAAGAACGAGGCGGCGATCGCAAAAATGCCGGCCGTCAGGAGCACGCCGGCAGAGGCCAGCGTCAGCGCCGGCGCGGCGGCGATGCGGAAGGAATGAGCGGGCGTCATGAAGCCGGAATCGAAGAGCACGATCGCCAGTGCCAGCGATCCCAGCATGAAGGTGAAGGAGTAATTCTCGAACTGGATGCCGAGGCCATCGACGCCGGCGAGCAGGCCGATCGACAGGAAGACCAGGAGGAGGGGGGCGCCGAAGCGAAAGGCAAGCAGGCTCGAAAGGGCAGCCGACAGCACGAGCACCGTGCCGACCAGCAGGATGATGTAGAATGCCTCCACCGAATTAAGCCCCTTCCTTCACACCTCGCTCGTGACACGATCCCCGCCCGCAGTCCCGATCGCCGGAACTGTGCTGTGCCGCCATGCGGCTTTGCAAGAATGAGGCAGATCCCGACCGGAGGCCAGGCGAATCGATACGACGCGTTGATTAGGGAGGAACAATTCCGGCAAGAGAAGGGCGAGGGGGAAAAAAGATGGACTCATCCCTTGGTGCCGAAGCCTTTTCAATTTTCTGCCCAGCGTCTTGTCCCAAAACCGGTTCCCACTTTTGGGGATGCTGGATTATCGGAGAGCCCACACGAATGCGGAACCTCATTTAGTTTGTATAAAGTGGCTCCGCATTCGCGTGGCCTTCGGCGTTCTCTCGGGGCTTCCGGCCCCTACAGGTGATCATCTCGCCTCGCTGCGTGGTCTTGTTCACGCCCGTCCTTTCGGGACAGGCTCACCACTTGCACGGCTCAACCGAACCGGACATGGCTGCCCGGGGGAGGCTTGATAGGAGCGTTTGTCTTGCGACGAACTCTCCATGGCTTTCACCTCTTCCACCTTTCCCGCACGTTACGGTTCCGATGAAAGCGCCGGCTCCCGCCTGCCCGCGAACGTCTCGCGAAACACTCCGGCGACGGAAGCGAGGTGATTGTAGGCATGGGTTGTGAGGGCGGGGAAATTAGGGGATGAAAAAAATTTGGCAAAGCGCAGCATGACGGGCTTTTGCGGTTTCAGGGCAAGAAAGAACGTCACATGGTTTCTTTCGGACCGGAAGCTGCCGTTTGGCGATCTCGGCGTGTATAACCTCTTTGCGCCCAATTCGGCTGTTCAGAACCGCGTCGTTTAAACCCAATACCGGCCGTTCGCAGATCTAGCCCACAAATGGCGGTCAATCGCTTTTCGGGGAGCCTGACTTAGGCGAACACTGGGCAACTCCTTTGGCTAGATTGTCAGTCCTTTCGATCAGGCCTGCGATCAGTGCGTTGACCTGCTCCACGAACGGCGTCGTTAGCAGCAGGAGACCCTTCCCACGCTGCATGATCGGCACAAGGTTCACGACCTCCCTTTCGTCGTTCAGTTCGGGATGGAGCCAAAAGGGCTTGTGAGCCATCGCGTTCCGCAAGGTTCTCAGCTCGCTCAGGTCTGCCTTGAGGGATGCCGCCTCATCGGACGAGAGTACATGTGGGGCGATCTGCATGACCACGTTGATGCGGCGCTCGAATGCGAGTGGTCCAAGTAACCCTTCGTCAAAGGCGTCCCGAACTTCGGGAATGCCAATCCTGTCGCCCAGCATAAAGTGGGTGATGGCAACGCTAATATGCCGCTCGACGGTGAACGCGCCAGCCAGAACACCGCCGCGTACCTGCCGGACCCATTCATAAATCGACTTCGACCGCGCTTCGACGTCGAAGCCCTCTGCGGCCGGGCGGGGGCCGTCCGCTCCCCAATTTGTCGCTCCGTCGATGATCATTGCCCGTCACCGCAGAACAGACGCTCTTCCAGATCGGCCTGCGTCGGCACGGCTCCCTCGTCGATCATCCGAATGAGGGCGTTCCGTAGGATTATGAAGCTTTGTATTAACACGGCGACCTCTGCATCTTGGGCTGTGTGTGCGGCCTTCGAGCGCGCGTTGTAGAGGTCCGCAACCGTCTTAAACAATTCGCGTCGCTTGGGCCCGACCGGCTCAAGGTAAGCCGCGATGTGAGCTGATACCCGAAAGCGAAGCTCAGCCCGTGACGGAGCGAATAGTTCTTCCAGCGCACCCCACGCTGTCAGCAACGCCGAGGCCGGTCGGTCCCTGACTGTGCAGGCGTCGGCCGCACGAAGTGCCATGTTTAGTGGCGAGCATGTCCGCAACAGTTCTGCCGTCCGGGGCCACACGGATTTCACCCATAACAGGTCCTCAATCTTGAGGCGCGACATCTTGTCGTCTCTCGCGTGAAGGATGCGCGGTTCAATCTCGAACGGCTGGAGCAGCGGATCCTGCTTCGATGCAACTGCCGCATCGAACGACACATCAGAAATGACTGGGACCATCAGATAAGTATATTCCGCCAGTCTCAGCAGCGCGGCGATCAACCACACAGTGTCCTCAGCTCTGAGTTCTCCTGGTAGCTTCTGGCCGATGGGAACTGCCAGTTCGACCTCAATATCGTAGCTGAACCCACCTCGCGCCGCGCGCCAAGGGGCAGGATGATGTTTCCCCTCCGTTGCTCTCGCGAACGCCATCATGTTGGCGGCAAAGAGATGAGCATACGTTGGCCTCAGGACGATGCCGTGTCCCATATCGAACGGCTCGCCGGCATACGTGACGTGGGAAATGCCCGCATAGAGGATTGATGGGGTTTCGATCATCCCGTGACCATACCGCGAAGAGTAATGAAAACGAAATAGACCCGAATATAAGGGGCGCTTCTACAATAATCAGCTGTGGAGTCGACGGTCCACTCGCGGCCCCAGAGCGGTCACTCATCTAACCCGATGGCGCTATGTCTCCCGTTGGCGCCGTGAGCGCTTCACGACCGGCGACTTTTGCTGGCGGTGCGCTTTCCTCGAACCCAGCATTGCCCTCTCCGAAATCCCCACAAACAAAAACCCCCTCCCTTGCGGGAGGAGGTTCATATCCTGCCGATGCCGCCGGAAGGCAGCCTCGCCAATCCTCAGATCAGCTTTGCAAGCACGATCGCCGTGTCCGCCATGCGGTTGGAGAAGCCCCATTCGTTGTCGTACCAGGTGAGGATGCGCACGAAATTGCCTTCCATGACCTTGGTCTGGTCGACCGCGAAGATCGAGGAATGGCTGTCGTGGTTGAAGTCGCGGGAAACCAGCGGCTCCTCGGTGTAGCCGAGGACGCCCTTCAGCGCGCCGTTGGCGGCGGCCTTGATGGCCTCGTTGATTTCTTCCTTCGTCGTGTTGCGCTTGGCGACGAACTTCAAGTCGACGACGGAGACGTTCGGCGTCGGGACGCGGATCGAGGAGCCGTCGAGCTTGCCCTTCAGTTCCGGCAGCACGAGGCCGACGGCCTTGGCGGCGCCCGTCGAGGTCGGGATCATCGAAAGTGCTGCGGCGCGGGCGCGGTAGAGATCCTTGTGCATCTGGTCGAGCGACGGCTGGTCGTTCGTGTAGGAGTGGATCGTGGTCATGAAGCCATGATCGACGCCCACGAGGTCGTTCAGGACCTTGACGACCGGAACCAGGCAGTTGGTCGTGCAGGAAGCGTTGGAGACGACCAGGTGTTCGCTGGTCAGCTTGTCGTGGTTGACGCCGTAGACGACCGTGAGGTCGGCGCCGTCGGCGGGGGCCGAGACGAGAACGCGCTTGGCGCCGGCCGTCAGGTGGGCGGCGGCCTTATCGCGGGCGGTGAAGATGCCCGTGCATTCCATGGCGATGCCGACGCCGAGTTCCCGGTGCGGCAGGGTCGCCGGGTCCTTGATCGCGGTCACCTTGATCGGCTTGCCGCCGTTGATGGCGATCGTGTCGCCTTCGACCTTCACCTCCGCGGGAAAGCGGCCATGAATGGAATCGTAACGCAGCAGGTGCGCATTGGTCTCGACCGGGCCGAGGTCGTTGATGGCGACGACTTCGATATCGGTGCGGCCGGATTCCACGATGGCGCGCAGAACGTTGCGGCCGATGCGGCCGAACCCGTTGATGGCAACCTTGACAGTCATTTCTGATACTCCCGCTTCTTACAGGTCTCTAGGTGAATGGTTCCGGCTCACGCGAGCTCTTTCTCGGCAGCGGCGACGACCGCTTCCGCGGTAATGCCGAAATGCTTGTAGAGATCCTTGGCCGGACCGGAGGCGCCGAAGGACTTCATGC
Source organism: Neorhizobium phenanthreniclasticum (assembly GCF_040066075.1). Taxonomy (NCBI): domain Bacteria; kingdom Pseudomonadati; phylum Pseudomonadota; class Alphaproteobacteria; order Hyphomicrobiales; family Rhizobiaceae; genus Neorhizobium; species Neorhizobium phenanthreniclasticum. Next base: position 300,283 of record NZ_JBEAAL010000002.1, on the reverse strand, counting down.
CGATGAAGACGCCCTTCGGGCCGATGAAGTGATCCCAGCCTTCGCGCACTGCTGCCTCGACGGCGATCTTGACCGGCGAGTTGCCGACGATCGCCTGCTGGTAGGCTTCCGGCTGCTCCAGGAAGAGTTCGACACAGGGGACCGAAACGACGCGCGTCGCGATCCCCTTGCCGTCGAGGACAGCCTGCGCCTTCAGCGCGATCTCGACTTCCGAGCCGGACGCGAAGATCGTCACCCTGGCGTCGCTTGCGGAAACCAGTTCGTAGGCTCCGTGGGCGCAGAGGTTCTTCTCTTCGTAGGTCTTGCGGGCAGGCGTCAGGTTCTGGCGGGTGAGCGCCAGGCCGGAGGGGCGATGCTTTTCCTTGAGCGCCAGCTGCCAGCATTCCGCCGTCTCGGTCTCGTCGGCCGGCCGGAAGAGGAGGAGGTTCGGGATGGCGCGCAAGGACGCGACATGTTCCACCGGCTGGTGGGTCGGGCCGTCTTCACCGACGCCGATCGAGTCATGTGTCCAGACATGGACGACACGGATACCCATCAGGGCTGCGAGGCGGACGGCAGGGCGGCAATAGTCCGAGAAGATCAGGAAGCCGCCGGAATAGGGGATCAGGCCGCCGTGCAGGGCGATGCCGTTCATGGCCGCCGCCGTCGCATGCTCGCGGATGCCCCAGTGCATGTAGCGTCCGGAGAAGTCGGTCGGCGTGATCGACTTCATCTGGCTGGTCTTGGTGTTGTTCGATGGCGTCAGGTCGGCGGAACCGCCGAGCGTTTCCGGCACAAGCCCGTTGATGATTTCAAGCGCATCCTCGGAGGCCTTGCGGGTGGCGACCGTCGGATTGTTCTCGGCAACCTTCCTCTTGAAGGCGTCGATGGCGCTATCGAAGCTGCCTGGCAGGTCGCCGGCGAAGCGGCGGACGAACTCGGACTTCTTTTCTGCCGGCGCGGCGGCAAGGCGATCTTCCCATTCCTTGCGCGTCTTGGTGGAGCGCAGGCCGGCGAGGCGCCAGGCATCCAGCACGTCGGCGGGGACCACGAAGGCTTCCGCCTCCCAGTCCAGCGCCTTGCGGGCGGCGGCGATTTCCTCGGCGCCGAGCGGCGAGCCGTGCACCTTGTGGGTGCCCTGCTTGTTCGGGGCGCCGAAGCCGATGATCGTCTTGGCTGCGATGAAGGTGGGACGGTCAGATTTCTGGGCGGCTTCGATGGCGGCGGCGATCTGGTCGGGATCATGGCCATCGATCTCGATCGTGTTCCAATGCGCAGCCTTGAAGCGGGCGATCTGGTCGGTGGAATCGGCGAGGCTCACGGGGCCGTCGATGGTAATGTTGTTGTTGTCCCAGATAAGGACGAGCTTGTTGAGCTTGAGATGCCCGGCAAGTGCGATCGCTTCCTGGCTGATACCTTCCATCAGGCAGCCGTCGCCGCAGAGCGCGTATGTATAATGGCTCTGCAGGTCGGAGCCGAATTCTTCCTCAAGCTTGCGCTCGGCGATCGCCATGCCGACGGAGTTGGCAATGCCCTGGCCGAGCGGGCCGGTGGTCGTCTCGATGCCCGAGGCATGGCCGTATTCGGGGTGGCCGGCCGTCTTGGAGCCGAGCTGGCGGAACTGCTTGATGTCCTCGATCGTCATATCCTCATACCCCGTGAGATAGAGGAGCGAATAGAGGAGCATCGAACCGTGACCGGCGGACAGTACGAAACGGTCGCGGTCCGGCCAGAGCGGGTTCTTCGGATCGAATTTCAGGTAGCGGGTGAAGAGCACGGTCGCGATGTCGGCAGCGCCCATCGGCAGGCCGGGATGGCCCGAATTGGCCTTTTCCACAGCATCCATGGCAAGGAATCGGATCGCATTCGCCATCCGGTTATGTTTGTCGCGAGAGGTCATAGCTAATCCGCTTTTTCCGGGTGTCGGTCGCGGTCCTGCTGGTGCCACCAGGAGGTGGACCACGGACCGTCGGGGAGCGGCTGATCCTTAGCAGGTGCAACGCGCAAGTCAATAAAAGCACAGGCCCGACGATGGAATGATGGCGAAGTTTCCCGCATGCTGCCTGATTTATATGCAGTGCGAAGAGCATATCGAAACACAGGCCATGATCCACAGTTAGAACAGGTCCGACGGGTTTGGATTGATTGACCGCCTTGCGGCCCGTGAATAGTCTGTGGCGATTGTGGAGAATGCGGGCCGATGCGATTCGGCCCTCTTCGCGTTTCGACAGGAAGGCTTCTCATGCCGGCGGAAAAGACGATCGACATGGCGATCTCGGAGCTGAAGGCTGCGATCGGCGGTCTCGAAAGCGCCATCGAGGCGCGCATCGAGCGCCAGCGCGAAGGCCAGGAAGCAGAAGGCGAGGTGCGCCGCGTGCACGCGGACCGGGCGCGGCTTGCCCAGGAACTCGACGAATCGCAATTTCGCGCCAACCGCCTGGAAGAGGTGAACCGGGAAGTCTCGCGGCGCCTGGTGACGGCGATGGAGACCATCCGCGCCGTGCTCGACCGCTGACGCGGCAACAGGATCAAGAGGGGATCTCATGGCCCAGGTAACGGTGACGATCGACGGAAAAGCCTATCGCATGGCCTGCGAAGAAGGACAGGAAGATCACCTGACCGAGCTCGCCGAGCGCTTCGACCAGTATGTCGGACATCTCAAGAGCCAGTTCGGCGAGATCGGCGATCTCAGGATCACCGTCATGGCCGGCATCATGATCATGGACGAACTGTCCGAGGTGACGCGCAAGCTGGGCAAGCTGGAAGCGGAGGTTGGGGCGCTCAAGGCAAGCAGCGACGGTACGCTCGAAAGCCAGCGGCAAAACGAGCAGATCGTTGTCTCCGCGCTTGGCGAACTCGCCTCCCGACTCGAGGGCTTGACCGCGAAGCTCAACGGGCGTGCGCCGGCGTCTGTGAACTAGCGAACAGGCACTGGCGGCCGGCAATAAAAATGGCCGCGCTGCCACTGGTGCAATGCCGGTTTCCTCCTTATATTGACCTCGCGGTCTGTGCTTCTCGACAGGAACAATGAATCCTCGGGGCCATACCCGATCCTTAGGGAGCTGTCCCTGACCAGGCTCGTGGGCCTGGACATACGGCGCCCACCTACGTAAGTAGGCGCCCAGGATCGAAAGCTTCCATCGGTTGTCTCGGATCGCACTTTTCTCTTTAGTTCCTCAAAAGATCATCTTCGCGGGCGTTCGTGCCGGTCGACGCTTGAAAACGGTGGCGAGGCCACCAACTTCTTGCCGTCCCTTTCCACCAGCGGCCTGTTTTCAATGCGACTTTTCAACACGACCTTCGCCCGATCCTCCCTGCTGATGCTGCTTCTCGGCAGCGTCATCCTGGTCGCGATCGTGCTTTCCTCCTTTTTCATGTCGCGAAAGACGCAGGCCTATTTTCAGGACGTGGTGAAGCTGCGCGACGTGCGCAGTTCCGCCTCGGACATGCTGCTCAATCTGCGTGCCGCCGAATCCGGCCAGCGGGGTTATCTGCTTACCCAGGACGAACAGTTCCTGACGCCTTATACCGTTGCCACGACAAGGCTGCCGCAGGCCCGAGCCCGGTTCAAGGCAGCCGTCGAAGCGCAAAACTCCGTGCAGGTCCGGATGGACGAACTCGATCATCTGATCGATGAGAAGCTGGAGGAACTGCGTGGCACGGTCGATCTCGGCAGGAATGGCAACTTCGCCGGCGCCGTCGCGATCGTCAAGGGAGCCTATGGCCGCCAGACCATGGACGGCATCAGCGCCATCCTCAGCCAGTTGGTCCGAGACGCGGATGGACGGCTCAATGCGGGTGTCGGCGAGCTTCATGATTCGGCGTCGTCGCTGCAGTGGTTCACGGTCGGCGGCGGCGTTCTGATCATCCTCGTGCTCGGCGGCGCGATTGCAGTCGTCTTTCAGCATATACGCGAACTGCAGCGCGCGCGGGCGGAAGTGGAGGACCTGAACAGCAGTCTCGAAGAGCGCGTCAACGAGCGGACGGAGGATCTCATCCAGGCGAACCGGGAGATCCAGCGCTATGCCTATATTGTATCGCACGACCTGCGGGCGCCGCTCGTCAACATCATGGGCTTTACCAGCGAACTCGATGAGACCCTGAAATCGATCAGCACCTATGTTCTCGCCGACGGGGCCGCGCTGACGGAAGGTGATGTGCGGGAAGCGCGGCAGGCGGTCGAGGAGGACCTGCCGGAGGCGATCGCCTTCATCCGCTCCTCGACGAAGAAGATGGACGGGCTCATCAACGCGATCCTGAAGATTTCGCGCGACGGACGGCGTGAGTTGAAACCGGAGAGCGTCAATCTGCAGGAACTCCTCGAGATGACCGCGGCGAGCGTCTATCATCAGGTCAACGAGGCGGGCGGAGAGGTGAATATTTCGGTGGCGGCAGCTCGCGGCCTTATTACCGACCGATTTTCGATGGAACAAATCTTCGGCAATCTTTTCGACAATGCGGTCAAGTACAAGCACCCGGACCGCCCGTTGACGCTGTCGGTCAAGGCCATGCCGGCAGGGCGCAATTCCATTCGCATCGAGATCGCCGACAATGGCAGAGGAATCGCGCCGGAGGATCACGGGCGGATTTTCGAGCTCTTCCGGCGCTCCGGGGTCCAGGACAAGCCGGGTGAAGGAATAGGCCTCGCCCACGTGCGCTCATTAGTGAGAAATTTAGGGGGCGAGATTACGGTGACGTCCACCTTGGGCGGCGGTGCAACGTTCATCATCCGCCTGCCGACCAATCTGTCCCAATATGTCAGGAGTTACGGGTCATGAAAGCTGCCGGAAGAGAAGTCACGATCGTGATGGTCGAGGACGACGAGGGCCATGCGCGGCTGATCGAGAAAAACGTCCGCCGCGCCGGCGTCAACAACGAGATCGTCCCGTTCACCAATGGCAACTCGGCGCTGGATTACATTCTCGGGACGGACCGCTCGGGAGCGATCAGCCGTGAACGGTACCTGCTCATCCTGCTCGACCTCAATCTGCCGGACATGTCGGGCGTCGACATCCTGGAGAAGGTGAAGTCCAATCCTCACACCAAACGCCTTCCGGTCGTCATCCTGACCACGACCGATGACGAGCGGGAAATCCAGCGTTGCTACGACCTTGGCGCCAACGTCTACATCACCAAGCCCGTCGACTATGAAAACTTCGCGCACGCCATCAGACAGCTCGGGCTGTTTTTTGCCGTGATGCAGATACCCGGACAATAACGAGAAGCGATGCCGCGCACCATTCTTTACGTCGACGACGACCTTGCCCTTGCCAGACTTGCCGAACGCCACCTTGGCCGCGCCGGTTATCAGGTCGTTCACGCGCTGGATGAGGCCTCCGCGATGGACGCGGTGGATCGGGGCGGCCTCGACGTGGTCGTGCTCGATCATTACCTGAGGTCCGGCACCGGGCTTGCGATCCTCCACCGGCTGAAGGAGCGTGGTTCGGATATTCCCGTGATCTACGTTACGGGCTCCAGCGACGCGACGATCGCCATCGACGCCTTGAAGAGCGGCGCCTCGGACTATGTCATCAAAACGGTCGGCGAGGAGTTCTGGCCGCTGATGGAAAGCGCAATCGATCAGGGCATTTTCAATGCCGAACTGCGCCGCGCCAAGGAGAAGGCCGAACAGGAGATTCGCCGCGGCAAGGAGCGCGCCGAGATACTGCTTGCGGAAGTCAACCATCGGGTCGCCAATAGCCTGGCGCTGGTCGCCGCACTCATCCGCCTGCAGGCCTCCAGCAGCGGCAGCGAGGAGGTCAAGGCGGCACTTTCCGAAACGCAGGCGCGCATTACCGCCATCGCCGGCATGCACCGCAGTCTCTACACCTCCGACGACGTCCGCCACGTGTCGATGGACAAGTATCTCGGCACGCTGGTGCGCGAGGTCCAGGGCTCGGTCAATAATCGGCAGGGGCCTTCGATCCGGCTGGATGCCGAACCGGTATCGCTCTCGTCCGATCGCGCCGTTTCCATCGGCATGATCGTCACGGAACTGCTTACCAACGCGTTGAAATATGCCTATCCGGCCGGCACGGAAGGCGAGGTGAGAATCCTCCTGAAGCGTCAGGGCGAGGACAGCGTGCTTCTTGCCGTCGAGGACGACGGCATCGGTTGGCGCGAAGACGATCAGCCGAAAGGCACGGGGCTCGGCAGCCGCATCGTCAAATCCATGGCTGCAACGCTCGGTTCGGCCATCCACTATGTGCCGAATATCGCCGGAACCCGCGCCGAACTGACGATCAGCCTGCACTGAAAGCTTCAGCCACTTCGCATGATTTTGTTCCAGCCATTGCAATGGGCGGGATGCGACCCTATGATTTCCATCTGCGAGTGAAGGTGCATAGCTCCGAGAACCGGTCTCCGGTTTTCTGAGCTGTGCGCGAAACTTTGCCGGCGAGGCGCCTTCGGCGCAATCGCATCAAGGCGGGCCGTTCTTCGGAGCGATGCTTCTGTTTCGCGTGCGGAATATTGTCCTAGCCAAAGAGCTCCTCTTGTTAACCGAAATCATCATCGTCATTGCGCTCACCGTTTTGAATGGTGTCCTGGCAATGTCGGAACTTGCCGTCGTGTCCTCCCGCCCCGTTCGTTTGAAGGTCATGTCCGAACAGGGCAACAAGGGCGCGGCGACGGCCATGCGGCTTGCGGAAGACCCCGGCCGCTTCCTCTCCACCGTGCAGATCGGCATCACGCTCGTGGGCGTGCTTTCCGGCGCCTTCTCCGGCGCCACGCTCGGCGCGCGTTTCAGCGGATGGCTTCAGGCGCAAGGCCTGTCGGACAATGCCGCGGATGCGCTCGGCGTCGGCTCGGTGGTGGTCGCCATCACCTATCTCTCGCTGATCATCGGCGAACTGGTGCCGAAGCGGATCGCATTGCGTGCGCCGGAGACGGTCGCTGCGCGGGTTGCGCCGGCCATGAAGCTGCTTGCAACGATCGGCGCGCCGATCGTCTGGTTTCTGGATGTTTCCGGCCGTATGGTGCTTAGCCTGCTCGGCCAGAGGGGCGAATCCGGGGACAGGGTGACGGACGAGGAAATCCGCACCGTGCTCGCCGAAGCCCAGAGCGCGGGGGTGATAGAGACGGAGGAATCGGCAATGATTTCCGGCGTCATGCGGCTCGCCGACCGCACGGCGCGCGGCCTGATGACGCCGCGCCGGGATGTCGAGGTCATCGATACCGAGGATGACCCGGAAGAGCTTCGCGCCCAGCTTCGCGCCACGCAGCGCTCGCGCCTGCCGGTGCGCAAGGGCAGTTCCGACGAGATCCTTGGTGTGCTGTTCGTCAAGGATGCCTACGGCTTCATCGCCGGCGAGAAGCAATTCGACGTAGCGGGGCTGATGCGCGAGGCGCCGGTCGTTTCAGACCTCACGGGCGCGCTCGACGTCATCCAGGCGCTCCGCCGCGCGCCGGCCCATATGGCGCTGGTCTATGACGAATACGGTCATTTCGAAGGCATCATCACTTCCGGCGACGTCCTGGAGGCCATCACCGGCGTCTTCCAGGAGGACGAGGAGGAGGAGCCCGCGATCGTGCCGCGCGACGACGGCTCCTTCCTTGTCGCCGGCTGGATGCCTGTCGACGAGTTCGCCGAACAGATGGGCGTTCCGATCGGGGAAGACCCCGGCTACGAGACCGTCGCCGGCTTCGTGCTCGACGAGATGAAGCACCTGCCGGAGCTCGGCGAGAGCTTCACGAAGAACGGCTGGACCTTCGAGGTCGTGGACCTCGATGGCCGGCGCATCGACAAGCTGCTCGTCACCAGGGCCACGGAAAGAGCGTGATGGCGGATGGGAAGACGAAAGCGGAGCTGCGTGGCGAGCGGCTCGCCGCACGTGACGCCATCTTGCCGGTCGAGCGGATCGAAAAGAGCCTGGCGATTGCTTCGCATGGGGCGGGCGCGATCGACTTTGAAGCAGGCGCGATCGTCTCCGGTTTTCTGCCGATCCGCTCGGAGGTCGACTTAAGGCCGCTGATGGCATCCTTGAGAGACCGCAGCGCGCGGCTTTGCGTTCCCGTCATCCTCGACAAGAAGACGATCGTCTTCCGCGAACTGGTCCGCGGAGCCGACCTGGTGCCCGGCACGTTCGGCACCTTCGGCCCGGGTCCGGAGGCGGCGGAACTCGATCCCGACGTCATGCTGGTGCCGCTTTCGGCCTTCGACCGGCAGGGGCACCGGATCGGCTACGGCGGCGGCTACTATGACCGGGCGATTCACCGTCTGCAGCAAAAAGGCCTGAAGCCGAAGCTGATCGGGATTGCATTCGACTGCCAGGAAGTGGCATCAGTGCCGTTTGAACCTCACGATATCAGACTGGACGCGGTCCTGACGGAAAGCGGCTACCGGCCCTTCGAACATTCGGGCCAGGCATAGATTGGATAAGAATGCGCCTTTTGTTTCTGGGTGACATGGTGGGCAAGACCGGCCGCACGGCGGTGTGGGAAAAGCTGCCCGGCCTCGTCTCCGACCTGAAGCTCGATTTCGTCATCGTCAACGGCGAAAATGCCGCCGGCGGTTTCGGCATCACGGAAGAGATTTTTCTGGAAACGATCAATGCCGGTGCCGACGTGGTGACGACCGGCAATCATGTATGGGACCAGAAGGACGCGATCGCCTTCGCCGCCCGCCACGACCAGTTCCTCAGGCCTGCCAACTATCCCGCCGGGACGCCGGGCAGGGGCGCCGGGCTCTACTATGCCCGAAACGGCGCCCGCATCCTGGTCGCCAATATCATGGGCCGGGTCTTCATGCATCCGGAACTCGACGATCCGTTCAAGAGCGCCGAGACGATCCTCGCGGCCTGTCCGCTGAAGGAGCAGGCGGACGCGATCGTTTTCGACTTCCACGCGGAGGCGACGAGCGAGAAGCAGTGCTTCGGGCATTTCGTGGATGGCCGCGCCAGCCTCGTGGTCGGCACGCATACGCACGTGCCGACGGCCGATTGCCAGATCCTCAATGGCGGCACGGGCTACATGTCGGATGCCGGAATGTGCGGCGACTACGATTCGTCGCTCGGCATGGACAAGGAAGAACCGCTCAACCGCTTCATCTCGAAAATGCCGAAGGGGCGTTTCGAGGCGGCGACGGGCCCGGCCACGCTCTGCGGCCTCGGCATCGAGATTTCCGACGCCACCGGCCTTGCGGAGAAGATCGCGCCCCTGCGGATCGGCCCGCGGCTGGCCGAAACAGTTCCATCTTTTTGGAACTAGAGGACTGCGATTGAGGGATGATCTAGGCCCAGCCCCTAACCTGGTGGCTTCAGCGCAAACCGATTCCATTCATGAACACGCCCACCAAATGAGCGATGTGCGCTTGCGGTGAGGTGTCTTTCTCAGTAGCGAGCGAGATTGCGGTCGCGACGCAGACTATGTCGTTGAAGCTGATATCAGGTCGAATAGCTCCCGCCTCCTGTGCAGTATGCAAAAGTCGGGCACCTTCCTCACTGGTAGCGAGACATCCGGGCGTTCCAATCTGTAGAACCGTCCCGAGAGACGCCGCAAAACCTCGATAAACATTCGTATATTGGACGAGTTCTTCAAGGTAGGCGCGCAAGGCGCTTGAGGGGTCAAGATCAACTGCTCTGGCACGGCTCGCCTCAGCGAGAGCCAAGAAGCGGGCGCTATACGTCGCGGCTAAGAGGTCTTCCCGCGTTGGGAAGCGGCGATAAAGCGTCCCGATCCCGACCCCGGCGCGCTTTGCGACGTCGTCCAATGAAACGCCCGTGCCTCTCTCCAGAAAGACTTCCTCGGCTGCGGCAAGGATTCGCTCCCTGTTCAGCTGCGCATCGGCTCGCAATGGGGTTTCGTCAGTCAAAAAATCTGCCTCACCATGACTTGTAAGTGGAGGATATCTCCATATAGTAACTGGAGCAATCCTCCACTTATTGTGAAAGCGAGCGAATGATATGACGAAGCGATTTGAGGACAAGGTCGTGGTGATCACGGGCGGAACGGACGGCATCGGCTTGACAACAGCCAAGTCGTTCGCAGCAGAAGGCGCCCATGTGTATGTCACGGGACGCCGGCAAGAACGCCTGGACGAGGCGCTCGAGGAAATCGGCAACGGTGCCATCGGTGTTCAAGGCGATGTCAGCGATCTTGCAGACCTCGACAGGCTATACGCGCAGATAAAGCGCGATCACGGCCGCGTGGACGTGGTCTTCGCAAATGCCGGCGTGTCCGAGTCAGCCCCCATCGGCGGCATTGAAGAAGATCATTTCGACCGCGTCTTTGGCATCAATGTGAAGGGCATGGTCTTCACCGTGCAAAAGGCTCTACCGCTGATGTCTGCCGGCGGCGCTGTTGTGCTGACTGGATCGGGGGCGGGTAGCAAGGGCTTCGCCAACCTCTCCATCTATAGCGCCACAAAGGCAGCGATCCGTTCGTTTGCGCGAACTTGGACGACCGATCTGAAAAGCCGGGGCATTCGTGTGAACGTCGTTTCACCCGGCATGGTCCTGACACCGGCAATGCAGACCTATCTGCAGAACAATGCCGGCGCCGAGGAATGGATGCAGCAAACTATTCCGTTCGGGAGGCTCGGCCAGACCGAAGAGATCGCCAAGGCGGTGCTGTATCTCGCATCGAACGAAAGCAGCTTCGTTGGTGGCGAAGAGCTATTTGTCGATGGCGGATTCGTGGCGGTCTGAAGATAGTTCCGGAAGGATGACCCACCTGAAACAGCCGCGCCGCAAGCGGACTCGGAATCGACATCCGCTTGAATTCCACATTTCGGTCTGGGGCGGTCCGGGCCGCCCCTTTTCCTTTCGCGACTTCGCAAAGCACCCTTACCCCTCGTCCCGGGTCTCCAGCGGCGCGCCCGGCAGATAGAGTGAGACGGGCCGGATTTCATAGACGGCGGTCGGATTGGCGCGGCGCAGGTCGCGGGCTGCTGCGACGGCATCGTCAAGTGTGGGGAAATCCACCACATAGAAGCCGAGCAACTCTTCCTTGGTTTCGGCAAAGGGGCCGTCGGTGACGATGCCGGCATCCTTGCCGCGGAGCGTCACGGCGCTTCGCGTGGGACCCAGCCGCGCGGCCGGTCCCAGATGCTTCTCCCTGACAAGCCGGTCGTTGATGCGGAGCAGATCGGTCATCAGTGCCGCATCCTCTTCTTCGGTCCAGGATTCGACCACTCCTTCTGCGTGATAGGCCAGGATAGCGTAGTACATGGATTGTCCCCTCCTTGTGCAATCTTGCGTTAGAGCGCTTCCTCAAGTAGTGTCAGCAAGCGCTTGAAATGCCGCTCGGAACCCTGCTCGTTGTAGACGCTGTGGTCGGGAACGGCCCAGCCATGGGCCATGCCGACGTAGTTTTCGATCGTATGGTCGACGCCGCCGCTGCGAAGGGCTTCCGCGAGCCTGCCCGATTGTTCGGGCGGAAACGAGTTGTCGACGCCGGCGACGCCCACATAAACCCGCGCCTTTATCTTATCGGCGAGCCTGTGCGGGCTGTCATCGGCGTCGCTCGCCAGATTGCCGCCGTGGAAGCTCGCCGCCGCCTTGACGCGGTCGGGATAACGGGCGGCGGCGGTGAGCGCACGTGCGCCGCCCATGCAATAGCCGACGACGGCGATCGGGCCGGTCGCGCCTGCCGCTTCCAGGGCGTCAATAAAGGCGGCGCCATCGCGGGCGGTCAGTTCCTGCGTAGTCGCCTGCATCATGCTCCGGAGCTTTGTCTTTGTGGATTCGTCGCTGAAGGCGGTCTTGGCATTGAAAGGTTCATAGGGCCCGGAACGGTAATAGAGATCGGGCACGAGCACGATATGGCCGGCATCGGCGATGCGCCGGCCCATGTCGTAGAGTGCCTGACGCGGGCCGAAGGCATCCATGTACATCACGACGCCCTTAACCGTCGCCGCGCGGTTTTCCGGCTTGATGACGGCAGCCCTGGCGGTGCCGTCGGCCGTCTTGATCTCAATGTCGTGCTTCATGAAATCTCCCTCCAGCATTCCTGCCTCATGCGCCGGCGAGGTTATCTCGGTCGGTGCGAAAGCTTTTCAATAGTCAATTCCATGATCTTCACCAATGACAGAATTGTGAGGGTCGGCGAGCCAATTCCGCTGGACCGGTCTTTCGCATTGCCGCATGTTTTCGCCGGGAATGAGCATGAACTGCAGTTCTTGGGAGTGGCACGATGCTACGGGCTCTCGCATTCGGTCTTTCCAGCCTTCTTCTTTCGGCCTTCGCCGTGTTCGCGCAGGATGCCGGCCTTCCGGTCAGCCAGTGCCAGGCGATCGCCAGCAAATTGCCCGGCGTGATGTTCGCGAGTTTCAGACCTTCCGACCTGCAGTTCGTCCAGACGGGGAAAAATCTCGCGCTCGCCGAAAAGGAGGAGGTGAAGATCACCTTCGTCGGCCACTCCACCTATTTCATCGAGACTCCGGAGGGTGTCGGGATCGCAACCGACTACAGCGGCGTCTATCCGCCGCCGCGTCTGCCGGATGTGGTGACGATGAACAAGGCGCATTCCACCCACTATACGCTCAGCCCGGATACCGGCATCAAGCATGTCCTGCACGGCTGGAGTGACGTTCCCAGCGAAAAGGCCGAGCATCGCCTGATGGTGGGGGATGTCTATATCCGCAACGTCGTTTCCGACATCCGCTCCTGGGGTGGAAGCGTCGAGGAAAACGGCAACTCCATCTTCATTTTCGAGGTCGCGGGGCTCTGCATCGGCCATCTCGGCCACCTGCATTTCGAGCTCACCGAGGAGCAATATACGGAGATCGGCCGGCTCGACATCCTGATGGTGCCGGTCGATGGCGGGCTCACGATGGGAGCGGACAGCATGAGCCGCGTCGTCCAGCGCCTGCGTTCCTCGCTCATCCTGCCCATGCACCGCTTTGGGCCGCCGCTCGACAACTTCCTTGCCATGTTCGATGGGCGGTTCGATATCGCCTATGCGAGAGAACCGGTGATCAGGGTTTCGATGCGGACACTGCCGAAGAAGCCGACCATTCTGGTGCCGCAAGGGCTTTGAGCATTCCCGCCGCGACGTATCGATCTAATGGAATTGCGGAAAGGCGAGGTGCTGCTTGACGCCGACCTCCGGCACCTTCTCGTCCGTCAGGTTCGCCTTGGCGATTTCCCAGCCGAACTTCAGCGAACTGTCCGTGGACGCCCAGATTTCCGCATCGTCGACGCGGAAGGCGAGCATGGTGAGCAGCGAGTCCTCCTTGCCGTTTTCGTACCAGGCGGCGGTCACGGCGCTCCAGTAGTTGTCGATCTTTGCCGGATCCTTGCGCACTTCCAGCGTGCCGGCCAGACAGGCATGATAGTCGTGGTTCTTGCCGACGACGCAGAAATGCGCCCGTGTACCCGGACGGATGGCTCGCACCAGGTCCGTATCGGTCTTGGTGAAGAACCAGATCGTGCTGGTCTTCCGATCCACATGCGGCGCCATCGGCTGGAAATGCATATGCGAGCCTTCGATGCCGAGCATGCCTGCATGGATGTTGTCGATCTCGTCCCAGAGCTGGCGTTCCGGCGCTTCGCGGGCTTCTGTCAGGCTTGCCATAGATTGTCTCCTCTATCTTCGTTCAGATGAAGAAACAGCGAGGCTCGGGCTTTGTTCCTGGATCGGGGCGGCGAAAAGCCCGCGCCCCAACCGGAAATGCTCTTGAACGGAAAAGCCTTGAACCTGTTGGGCTTCGAAATTATAAGGCGCCCATTCCAAAGCAAGCTAAAGCGTCAGGGGTGCCATGGCTGGCCATTCACAGTTCAAGAACATCATGCACCGGAAGGGCAAGCAGGACTCGATCCGGTCGAAGCTGTTCTCCAAGCTCGCGCGCGAAATCACCGTCGCCGCCAAGCAGGGTTTGCCCGATCCGACCATGAATGCGGCCTTGCGTCTGGCGATCCAGAACGCCAAGGCGCAGTCCATGCCGAAGGACAATATCGACCGCGCCATCAAGAAGGCGTCCGGCGCGGATGCTGAAACCTATGATTCCGTCCGCTACGAAGGCTACGGTCCGGGCGGCACGGCAGTCATCGTCGAGGCGCTGACCGACAACCGCAACCGCACGGCCTCGAACGTCCGTTCGATCTTCACCAAGGCGGGCGGTGCGCTCGGCGAAACCGGTTCGGTCTCTTTCTCCTTCGATCATGTGGGCGAGATCACTTACAAGCCGGGCGCCGGCGATGCGGACAAGGTAATGGAGGCGGCGATCGAGGCGGGCGCCGACGACGTGACCTCCGACGAGGACGGCCACACGATCATCTGCGCGTTCGAAAGCCTTGGCGAAGTATCGAAAGCGCTGGAAGCCACGCTCGGCGAAGCCGAGACCGTCAAGGCGATCTGGAGGCCGCAGAACACGATCGAGGTCGATGAGGAAAAGGCGCAGTCGCTGATGAAGCTCATCGACAACCTGGAAGACGATGACGATGTGCAGAACGTCTATTCGAACTTCGAGGTTTCCGACGAGGTGATGGCCAAGCTTTCGGCCTGATCTTTCCTCTACCTCCCCCTCGAGGGGGGAGGTCATCGCGAAGCGATGGGTGGGGGTGAAACATAAGCTGTCTTGCCTGTCACCCCACCCCGAACCTTCGGTTCGACCCTCCCCCTCAAGGGGAGGGTGAAATCTTCTCCATCATCGGCAAGGTCGCGAACAGTTCCACCGAGCGCAGGCGCTTGTCGATGTCGTGGATCGGCATGGAGATGATCAGTTCGTCGGCCTCGGTCTCTTCGAGAAAATCGCTGAGCTTCGCCGTGATCTTCGGCACGGAGCCCACTGCTGCGTAACGCAGCGTGTGCTCGACGTTCATTTTCTCCATCGGCGTCCAGAGGCCTTCCATGCTGTCGACCGGCTTCGGGAAGCGGGTTCGGACGTTCTTGCGCAGGTTGACGAACTGCTGCTGCGAGGACGTGAAAAGCCGCTCGGCTTCGGCATCGGTTTCTGCCGCGACGCCCATGACGCCCACCATCACATAGGGCTTTTCGAGCTCAAGCGAGGGCTGGAACCGCTCACGGTAGATTGCGATCGCCTCCATCAGCATGTCGGGCGCGAAATGCGAGGCGAAGGCGTAGGGAAGGCCCAGCGCGGCGGCGAGGTGGGCGCTATAGATGCTCGATCCAAGCAGCCAGATCGGCACATGGGCGTCCATGCCGGGAACGGCGATGAGGCCCTGGTCCCTTTCCGGCGTGCCGAGCAGTTTTTGCAGCTCGAGGATGTCGTGCGGGAAATTTTCCGCCCCTGCTTCGAGGTTGCGGCGAAGCGCGCTCGCGGTGCGCATGTCGGTTCCCGGTGCACGGCCGAGGCCGAGATCGACACGACCGGGCAGCAGCGCTTCCAGCGTGCCGAACTGTTCGGCAATGACGAGCGGCGAATGATTGGGCAGCATGATGCCGCCGGAGCCGACGCGGATTGTCCTGGTCGCGGCGCCCACATGGCCGATCACCAGCGATGTGGCGGCGCTTGCGATGCCCGGCATGCCATGGTGTTCGGCGAGCCAGACCCGTTTATAGCCCTCTTCTTCCGCCTTGATCGCCATGCGGCGGGACTGGTCGAGTGCATCGCGCACGGAATAACCTTCGCCGATTGGCGAAAGATCGAGAATGGAAAAGGGGATCATCGGCATGTCCTGAACGGATGGGTGACAGGGTGTCCCATCTATTTAGGCAGCCGTGTCCAGGAATGCGACCCCTCCGATCCACGGAAAAAGGGGCCGCGATGGCGGCCCCGACAGGTCACGATTTGACCAGCCGCAGATGCGGACCGCGCGTACCGGGATCGCGCGGCGGCGGGGTGATGACCGTGACATGCATGAAGCGGCTCGCCTTCTGGTCGATCTCGGCGATCTCCCGGTCCATGCGGTCGAGCGTCAGCGTTTCGATATCGGCCTTCAGGCTTGCGGAGCGTCTCGATTTTGCAAGTTCGTTCAGTTCGTCATAGGTGGAGGATGCGGTGCCGGCCTGGGTTTCAACCCCCTCCGCGAGATTGCCGATGTGTTCGCCTAGAGCGTCCAGATAAAGGCTGAGGGCGTCCAGTTCCCGGCCGATCTGCTCAGTCTTCTCCGAGAGCGCCTCGATGCGGCCGGGTGATGCCTTGCCGCCGGGGTCGCTGCCGATCTTTTCAATAAGCCTCAGCGCGGCGGCAACCGCCTCCTTGGGACGGTGTATGTCGAGCTTGGCGTTCTCGGCGATGGTGGCCGCGTGCTGGGCAAGTGCCTTCTGCTGGCGAAGGCCCAGGGCCACGGTGCCGGCAGCCGCGACCGCTTTGGAAAGGCGCGTGGATTCCTCGGCTTCTTTCCCCGCGTTTTCGGTCATGCTTTTCCGAAGTGCATCTGATTCGCGGCGCAGGAGACGGGCATTGCCGATGACCGAATCCACCGTGCCGCTCAGTGCGCGCAGACCGCGGTTGAAATCCCGCCGCATGCCCTCCAAGTGGGTGGGAAAGGGCGCATCGATTGTCGCCTCCAGGTCCCCGACGGCAAACCGTCTCAGCCCACTGTCCAGCGCGTTGACGACGACACGCATATGCTGCAGTTCCAATTCATTCGGATCTCGATCCCGTATCATTCGGGCGCCTCCTTTATGCTTCGGCTCCCCCCTTTGTGCTCAACCAACGCGGTGAAGGAAAGGCAGTTGCCGGATTTGTTAAGGTTCTGCCCAAATCCTTTTCCACATAGTTAACGGCGGACGAGTTAGGCCGAAGTCGCCGATATGGCCGTCACGTCGGCGTGGCGCCTTTTGCGGGAAGGCGATAGGCTCATGCGCATGACAGAGACGATTCGCATCATCGGTATAGATCCGGGGCTTCGCCGCACCGGTTGGGGGATCATCGAGACGCTGGGCAACAGCTTGCGCTTCGTCGCATCGGGCACGGTAACCTCGGATGGCGACATGGACCTCGCCTCGCGCCTTTGCCAGCTCCATGACGGGCTTGCAGAGATCGTGCATGCCTACAGGCCGGACGAGGCGGCAGTGGAACAGACCTTCGTCAACAAGGACGCGGTGGCAACACTGAAACTAGGCCAGGCGAGGGGGGTCGTCATGCTGGTGCCCGCGCGTGCCGGTCTGCCGGTTTCCGAATATGCACCGAATGCTGTGAAGAAGTCGGTGATCGGTGTCGGGCATGGCGAAAAGCAGCAGATTCACATGATGCTGAAGATCCTGATGCCGAAGGCGGATTTCAAAGGCAATGACGCGGCCGACGCGCTGGCGATCGCCATCTGCCATGCCCATCACAGGGGTGGAAGACGCATGCGGCAGGCATTGGCGGGGTAGTTTGTTCTTGACTTGTTCACGTTGGGTCAATAGGTAATACTTGAGAGGTATTATCGTGCGCGTCACTGAAAAACGTGTCTTCTTACGCGCGACGCGTCCCGCTATCGCGCCTATTTCCTTCGCTCGACATCATCTCCCCCGAAACTCATCCCTGACGGACTTTCTTATGATCGGCAAGCTCAAAGGCACTATCGACGAGATCGGCGACGACTACGTTCTCGTGGACGTGCATGGCGTCTGTTACGAGGTCTTTTGCTCGTCCCGCGCGCTTTCGAAAATGGGCTCGGTGGGCGAGGCGGTGGTGCTCTTCATCGAGACGTATGTGCGTGAAGACCAGTTGAAGCTCTTCGGCTTTCTTTCGGCGCTGGAGCGGGAATGGTTCAACCTGCTGCAAAGCGTGCAGGGGGTCGGCGCCAAGGTGGCGCTCGCCGTGCTTTCGACGCTGACGCCATCCGAGCTTGCCAATGCGATCGCGCTGCAGGACCGGACTTCCGTGTCGCGGGCGCCGGGCGTTGGCCCAAAGGTGGCGATGCGCATCGTGACGGAACTGAAGAACAAGGCCCCGGCCTTTGCGGGCGAGGCGTCCGCGAATATCGGCTTCAAGCAGGAGATCGGCGAGGGTGTCGCTTCGGCGCCGGTCGCGGACGCGGTCTCGGCGCTGACCAATCTCGGCTACTCACGTGACCAGGCGGCGAATGCGGTGGCCGCCGCGTTGAAGAACGGCGGCGAAGGGGGTGACAGCGCCAAGCTGATCCGGCTGGGCTTGAAGGAACTGGCGCGGTGAGGGGATTGCAAAAGAGAGATTTCGCCTTACTATTCTCGGAATGTAAGGCGTAGCGGAGTTGCGATATGGGTTTCAGCATCACGATCACATCCAAGGGACAGATGACCATACCGAAAGACCTGCGTGACCAGTTGAAGGTCAAGCCGGGCGACAAATGCTATGCTTGGGTTCGCAACGGCGAGATGGTTGTCATTCCGCGTAATAAGCCTCTTGGTGAATTGGCTGGCGTACTCGGCAAGCCGCTGGCAAATGGACCGCTTTCGCAGAACGATATCGACAATGCTGTTATGGACGCCGCCGTCGAGCGATACGAAAACGCGATCAGACAGAGCGGCGGAGAATGAGTGGACGCATCGGCATCGATACCAACGTCCTATTGCGGATCGCCATTCCGGATGATGCGAGGCAGATGGATGCCGTTAGCAGGCTTCTGGATCGGCTGGATGCCGACGATATTCTTTTCATCAATGTATCCGTCATCCTTGAAGCGAGCTGGGTCCTGAACCGCAAATACCGCTATCCCAGGGATCGTATCTTGGACTTCATTCAGGCCATATTGGAACGGCGCGAGTTCGAGGTGGCGGATTATGAGGCGGTCGGCAATGCTATCCATATCTGCCGTATGTCGAACGTCGATTTCGCCGATGCCTTGCTGAGTGAGATGAATCGTATCGATGACTGCAGTAAGACTTTTACCTTCGACAAGAAAGCCGCCGCGCGCGTCCCCGGAATGGAACTTCTCACATGAATGAACCCGCCCGCCTGATAACGCCGGAAAAGCGGGGCGAAGACCTGGATGCGACGCTGCGCCCGCAGTCGCTGGACGAGTTCACCGGCCAGGCGGAGGCGCGCGCCAACCTGAAGGTCTTCATCGAGGCGGCGAAGGGGCGTGGCGAGGCGCTCGACCACGTGCTTTTCGTCGGCCCGCCCGGACTCGGCAAGACGACGCTGGCGCAAATCATGGCGAAGGAACTCGGCGTCAATTTCCGTTCCACCTCCGGCCCGGTCATCGCCAAGGCGGGCGATCTTGCGGCACTGCTCACCAATCTCGAAGAGCGCGATGTGCTCTTCATCGACGAAATTCATCGCCTCAATCCGGCGGTCGAGGAAATCCTTTATCCCGCCATGGAGGATTTCCAGCTCGACCTCATTATCGGCGAGGGGCCGGCGGCGCGTTCGGTGAAGATCGACCTTTCGAAATTCACGCTAGTCGCCGCCACCACCCGTCTCGGCCTGCTTACCACGCCGTTGCGGGACCGTTTCGGCATTCCGGTGCGCCTGTCGTTCTACACCGTCGAGGAACTGGAACTCATCGTGCGGCGCGGCGCTCGGCTGATGAACCTGCCGATGACGGACGACGGCGCCCGTGAGATCGCCCGGCGTGCGCGCGGCACACCGCGCATCGCGGGCCGGCTGTTGCGCCGCGTGCGTGACTTCGCGGAGGTCGCGAAGGCGGAGGCGGTGACGAAGGAGATCGCCGACGAGGCGCTGACGCGGCTTCTGGTCGATCATGCGGGTCTCGACCAGCTCGACAAGCGCTACCTCAACATGATCGCCGTGAATTTTGGTGGCGGGCCGGTTGGCATCGAGACGATTGCCGCTGGCCTGTCCGAACCGCGCGATGCGATCGAGGACATTATCGAGCCCTACATGATCCAGCAGGGTTTCATCCAGCGCACGCCGCGCGGCCGCGTTTTAACTGCAAATGCCTGGAAACATCTCGGAATGCAGCCGCCCAAGGATCTTGAGGCCGCGCAATTCCGGATGTTCACCGAGGACGAGTAAGCGATCACCTCCGGCGGTCCCGGCTGACCCGATCTTGATCTCCGGTCCCGGCCAACGGAACCTTCGCTGTCTGCCTGGGTTTTCCTTGAAAAGGAGAACGCCATGCGGACGATCGATATCGAGAACGCAGTTCATCGGACATGGCAGCGAAGCGAGGGGGAGCTTCCGAAGAGCCGGTCGGAGTTCTGCCATGTCTGACCAGGGTCCCGATCGCATCCCCCCGGCCGAGGTGGCAGAAAATGCGGATAAGGGGCTGAAATTGCGCGCGCAATATCGGCGCGGCGGGACGATGGCGGGTATCGCCCGGGCCCGCGATCTGAAGAACCGCAAGCCGCTTTCCGAGAAGACGATCAGGAAGATGGTAAGTTACTTCCATCGTCATAAGGCGGACAAGCGCGCCGAGAACTTCGGTGACGATGAGAATCCATCAACCGGCTATATCGCCTGGTTGCTTTGGGGAGGCGATGCCGGTCAGAAATGGGCCGAAGAGCACAAAAAGGCGATCGAAACGGCCAGAAACGAGGGCAGGATGCGGCGTTTCAAACAGTCGGAGCACGGGCGTTCGCCAGATTCCTGACAGTTCCGCTCAAAAGCATCATGCCGCCCGGCTTCCAGCCCAGCGTTCTGATCTTCTCCGTCGACATGGGATTGATCGAATGACGGTCGGCAGGGAGCGGCAGTTCATGCGGTCGATGCGGCAGATTGCCCAGGATTTCCCTTGTATCGGTCAGGATGTCGGAAATGTTGAAAACCTGCCCGTCGATCTTCCCTATCTCGGTATCGAGCATCAGGCGAACGGCAGCAGCCACGTCGTGGCCGTGGACCTCGGTGCCTGCCCGTGACGGCACGGGTCGACCGGCGAGGTAGTCCTCGAAAAGCGCGTCCCACTTGTTCGGCTGAAAGTCGCCGTAGACGCCCGTCAATCGCAGGCTCGCCGTGACGAAACCCGGGCCGGAGAGAGCTGTGAGTGCCCGCTCGCCGTCGAGCTTGATCTCTCCGTAAAGGCTGTCCGGCCTGAGGACGAGGTCTTCGGTCAGCGGCGTACCAGCCGGCAGTCCGTCGTAGACCGCACGACTGGAGAGAAAGATCGCGCGCCGCGTGCCCGCCCGTTTGGCCGTCTCGAAGAGCTTGACCGTCCCGTCGAGATTCAGCCGTCGGAAGCGGGCCGGATCGTCGCCTTCGCCGCCGCGGTATTTTCCGGGAAGGTGATCGAAGGCGGCATGCACGAAGAAATAGGCATCGTCGAAAGCCTCCATCCGGTCGATATCCGGATCAAGGGAGAGGGCTGCGAAACCGACCGGTCTGGAGAAGAGGTCGGGTGCGGGCGGCGTCCGCCCGCCGACGATGACCTGGTATCCGGCTTCCAGCAGGCCTTCGACGATGTAACGCCCCACAAGGCCCGTCCCGCCTGAAACCAGGACTTTCATGAAGGCTCCCCGGGTTTGGGAAGTGCCGCGAGATCCGGGACATCCCGACCCTCATGAAAGGCATCCCAAAGGTCGATCAGCGGGCGCAGGCGATCCGCTTTCGGATGATCCCTTTCCCAGGGTTTCTCATACTGGTAGTGCAGCACCGAAATGCTCTCCCAATCCCAGAGCGCCGGCATATTGAACCATACATATTGCAGCATGTTCATGAACACCGGCAGGCCGTGCCAATCCGGGAAGAAGCTTTCGAGAAAGGTCTGGTCGGTGCGCCGCCAGAAGGCATCCGGCCGGTCGAGCGCGGCCAGCATCCGCTCGAAGGTCTCTGTGGAAGGCTTGGCAACGAAGACACCTGAGTTCAGCCGGTGGAAATCGGCGAGGCTTTCATAGACATTCGGCGCGGCGGAGAATTCCGGATAATCGAACAGCTTGTCGATGTTCTTCAACACCAGCGCATCGGCATCGATGAAGACCGCCTTGTCGTATTCGGTGAGCTGCCAGAGGCGAATCTTGCAGAAGTTGTCGAGGGGCGTGTGGAAGTCCGGCTTGCGGCCCTTGGTGAAGGGGGCCGCGCCATGCAGGTTTTGTCTGGCATGCCGTTCGTTGAAGGCGTCGGAGAGCGGCAAGTGGTCGACCTCGACCAGTCGGCAGCCGAGGGCTTCTAGCGGCGCAAGATCGTTTGCTCCGACACCGCCCGTGTGCAGTACGACGATGTCCGCCGCCGTTTCCGTCCGCTGGATCGAACGGGCGAGCGCCACGGCACCCATCGCGTAATCGGCATTGGTCACCAGCGTGACGAAGGCGTTTTTCATGGTGTGCAGTAGTCCCTTTTTAGCCCTCCGATCGTCATGCTCGGGCTTGTCCCGAGCATCTGCTGCCATTCAATATTCTCCGTGAACGGCAGATCCTCGGACAAGCCCGAGGATGACGGCGAGCAAATTCCCAGTCATCAGGATACCGATTTCAGCCGCTTGCCTTCCGGGTCGTGCTCCACCTTGGCGGCGATGTCCCTGGTCCAGGCAGAAACGGCGGGAACGCGTGATCTGTCAACGCGATAGGCGTATTTCTTCGCAACATCGACGATCTCGCCGAGCAGGCCTTCTCCGAGCGTGGTGGGAGCAAGGCCAAGACCGAGGAACTTCTCGTTCTTGACGATCAGCTCGTTTTCCGGCGCCTCTTTTCGCGGGTTCGGCAGCCAGGCGATCTTCGCGCCGGTCATCTTCGCGACCAATTCGGCAAGATCGCGCACCCGGTGAGTCTCGGTCATCTGATTGAAGATCTCGACGCGGCTGCCGCGCTCAGGCGGGTTGTTCAGTGCGATCTCGATGCAGCGCACCGAATCCTGGATATGGATGAAGGCGCGCGTCTGGCCGCCAGTGCCGTGCACGGTCAGCGGATAACCGATCGCCGCCTGGATGAGAAAACGATTCAAGACCGTCCCGTAATCCCCGTCATAATCGAATCTATTGATCAATTGCGTATGCCGCCGCGTTTGCTCCGTATGGGTGCCCCAGACGATGCCCTGATGCAGGTCGGTGATCCTCAGCCCGTCGTTCTTCGCGTAGAACTGGAAGAGAAGCTGATCCAGGCACTTCGTCATGTGGTAGATCGAGCCGGGATTGGCGGGATAGAGGATGTCCTGGGAAACGGTGCGGCCATCGGGGGTCTCGATACCGACCGGCAGATAGCCTTCCGGAATTGCCGCGCCGACCGTCGAATAACCGTAGACGCCCATTGTGCCGAGATGCACGAGGTGCGCGTCGAGTTCGAGTTCGACCAGAGCGTTCAAAAGGTTATGCGTGGCGTTGACGTTGTTGTTGACCGTGTAGTTCTTGTGCCGGTCGCTTTTCATGGAATAGGGCGCGGCGCGCTGTTCGGCGAAATGGATGATGGCGTCCGGTCGATGCTTTGCAAGCCAGCCCTTCAGGAGCTCGTAGTCCTTGGCGAGGTCGATCAGGTGGAAATGGATGCGGCGGCCGGTCTCCGCGTGCCAGATGCGGGTGCGCTCCTGGATGCTGTCCATCGGGGTGAGGGACTGGACGCCGAGCTCTGTGTCGATCCAGCGGCGGGAGAGGTTGTCGAGGATGTGAATTTCGTGGCCCGCATCGGACAGGTGAAGCGATGTCGGCCAGCCGACGAAACCGTCTCCGCCGAGGACTGCAATCTTCATGACGTACTCTCCGCTGGTTTTCGATGAATTTCCTGATAGGGAGGAACTGTGACAGCTCTTGAAAGCTGGTTCAGTGTTCCACGATTATCCAGTGGGCGATGGGGTTTTTCCAAGGCAAGCTTATGCAGGCACACAATTTTTTGTTATCGGGCGAATTGGTCGAGGGAGGCCATCGGCTTGCCCAGCGCGTCTATTATGAAGACACGGATTTCTCGGGCCTCGTCTATCACGCGCGCTACCTGCACTTCCTCGAACGCGGCCGCACGGACTATCTGCGCTGCCTCGGTTGCGAGCAGAGCGCGCTTCTTTCGGCCGACGAGGAGGGGCTCGTCTTCGTCGTCCATCGGATGGAGATCGATTTCAAGCAGCCGGCCCGCATGGACGATATCCTCGTCATTCAGACGATGACGGAAAAGGCGGGCGGCGCGAAAATGGTGCTCAATCAGGAAATCCGCCGCGGCGACACGCTCTTGATTGCGGCAAAGGTGGTGATTGCCGTCATCAACAAACACGGCCGCCCGCGCCGCCTTCCGGAGAGCGTGGCGGAAAAGTTTCTGGGGCACCCGGTTTAGCTAAATGAAGTAAACCGGCATCCTCGGCTGTAACACATCCTTAACGATAATGATGTCTTACTGGCCGGTGAGGAATTTGTGCAACGCACGCCTTCCTTTGACCAAAATTGAAAGCGAGAAGCCAAGCTGGAAACTCAGGGCATCTTGGGGTTACGGCGGGCGCATTCAGCGATCAAGGACATTCTCGCGAGAGCGCGCTTTTGAACCCGCCCGGTCCTTAAAAACCGGGCGTTTGGATTCGGGGATAGTAGTAGATGGAACAGGTAGGTTTGGCGGCGGCGGCAAGCGAAGTAAGCCTCTGGTCGCTGTTCATGCAGGCCGGTCTTGTCGTCAAGCTGGTCATGATCGGTCTTATCGGCGCGTCGGTCTGGACCTGGGCGATCGTGATCGACAAATACGTGAGCTTCAACAAGGCGAAACGCCAGTTCGACCAGTTCGAACAGGTCTTCTGGTCCGGCCAGTCGCTGGAAGAGCTCTACCGCACGCTTTCGGAACGCCAGAACAACGGGCTTTCCGCTATCTTCGTCGCTGCCATGCGTGAGTGGAAGAAGAGCTTCGAGCGCGGCGCACGCGCGCCGATCGGATTGCAGATGCGCATCGACAGGGCGATGGACGTCACCATGGCACGTGAGAGCGAGGCTTATGAAGCCCGTCTCGGATCGCTCGCGACGATCGGTTCGGCGGGTCCGTTCATCGGCCTTTTCGGTACGGTCGTCGGTATCATGACCTCGTTCCAGGCGATCGCCGGTTCGAAATCCACCAACCTCGCCGTCGTCGCCCCGGGTATTGCCGAAGCGCTGCTTGCCACCGCGATCGGCCTCGTGGCGGCCATACCGGCGGTCATCGCCTACAACAAGTTCACCGCAGATGCCGGCAAGCTTTCGGGCCGCATGGAAGGTTTCGCGGACGAGTTTTCCGCCATTCTGTCGCGCCAGATCGATGAGAAGCTCCAGCCGCGCCAGGCGGCGCAGTAAAGCGATCCGCAAGGAGTAACGTATCATGGGTATGTCGGCTGGAGGAGCAAAGGCATCGGGTGGTGGCCGTCGCAGGCGCGGCGGTCGGCGCGGCGCCATCAGCGAGATCAACGTCACGCCGCTCGTCGACGTGATGCTCGTGCTGCTCATCATCTTCATGGTGGCGGCGCCGATGATGACTGTCGGCGTGCCGATCGACCTGCCGGAAACGCAGGCGAGTGCGATGAATGCCGATACGCAGCCGATCACCGTCTCGGTCAATCCGCAGGGCGAGATCTACCTGCAGGAAACGCCGATCGGCATCGACGAGATCGTACCGAAGCTGCAGGCGATCGCCACGACTGGCTACAACGAACGCATCTATGTGCGCGGCGACACGACCGCGGCCTACGGCGTCGTCATGAAGGTCATGGCCCGTATTTCCTCGGCCGGTTACAAGAATATCGGCCTCGTCACGCTTCAGGAACAGGAGAAGTGATCGCGGCGCCATGAGAGGTAGTCTCGGCACATCGCTGGTTCTCCACACACTGGTGCTCGGTTATGCGCTGGTGTCCATCAGCGCGCCGGCCTCCTTCGAGGTGGCCGACGTGGAAGCTTTGCCTGTCGATATCATTCCGGTCGAGTCGATCACCCAGATCCAGCAGGGTGACAAGAAGGCGCCCGTTGCCGAAAAGGCCGCGCCGAAGCCGACGACCAAGCCGAACATCGTCGAGAATGCCGAAAATGCCGGCGACAACGATATCGATCTGAAGACGCCGCCGACGCCCGCCAAGAAGCCGGTGCCGACGGAGGCGGCCGCTGCGCCGAAGCCGGCCGAGAAGCCGGTGCCGACCCCGACCCCCGAACAGAACGAGGTCAAGGACATCGTACCGGAGGAGACGGCACCGAAACCGGCCGAGGTTGCCGCCCTGCCGGAGCCGAAGCCCGAGGTGACGCCGCCGCAGCCCCAACCCGAACCGGCGCCGCAGCCCCAGCCGACACCCGCACCCGCCGAAACCCAGGCGGAAGAGATCCCGCTGCCGGACGCCGTGCCGATCCCCGCGGCCAAGCCGCGGCCGGAACCGCCGAAGGAAGAGGCCAAACCCGTCGAGAAGCCTGCCGAAAAGCCGCCCGAGAAAAAGCCTGAGACGCCGAAGCCGACGGAGACCGCAAAGGCTGCCGAGAAGCCGACCGACAAGAAGGAAGGCAAGAAGCAGGAGACCGCCAAGTCTTCTTCCTCGAAGGAGAGCGACTTCAACGCAGATCAGATTGCCGCACTGCTCAACAAGCAGGAGGCATCTGGCGGCGGCGCGAAACGTTCCAGCGCACCGGCGGCCATGGGCGGAAAGAAGGACACGGGCGGCTCCAAGCTCAGTCAGAGCGAAATGGATGCATTGCGCGGCCAGATCGAGAACAACTGGTCCGTCATCGCCGGCATCGAAGGGGCGGAGGGCGTGATCATCACCGTCACCATGAAACTGGACGAAACCGGCGCGATTGTCGGGCGGCCGGAAGTGACGGCCAGGGGCGGCTCCGATGGCGCCCGCCGCACGCTCGAAGGCAGCGCGCTTCGTGCGGTCATGCGCTCGTCGCCCTTCAGGAACCTGCCCGCCGACAAATACGACGCCTGGAGCGAAGTCGTCGTTAACTTCGACCCAAGCGAATTGCTTTGAAAGGCTCTGATATCATGATGAAACGTTCTTTCATCCGCCTCGTGATCGCGCTTGCCGGCATGGCCGTGATGTTTGCCGCGCCGGCCGAGGCGCGCGTGGAAATCAACATCAACAAGGGTAATGTCGAACCGCTGCCGATCGCGATTACGGATTTCCTGTCGAACAATGAACTGGGGCCGCAGATTTCCCAGGTCGTTGCCGCCGACCTGAAGCGTTCCGGCCTTTTTGCGCCGATCGACAGACAAGCCTTCATCGAGAAGATTGCCGACCCGAACCGTGCACCGCGATTCGAGGACTGGAAGGTCATCAATGCCCAAGCGCTGGTGACGGGCCGCGTGACCCGCGAAGGCGACGGGCGGCTTCGCGCCGAGTTCCGTCTCTGGGACACCTTCGCCGGCCAGCAGATGACCGGACAGCAGTTCTACACCCAGCCGGAGAACTGGCGCCGGGTCGCCCACATCATTGCCGACGCGATCTACAAGCAGATCACGGGCGAGGAGGGCTATTTCGACACCCGCGTCGTGTTCGTCTCGGAGAGCGGCCCCAAGACGGCCCGCCAGCGCCAGCTCGCGATCATGGACCAGGACGGGTTCAACGTCCGCACGCTCACCGATGCCAGGAACATCGTGCTGACGCCGCGCTTCTCGCCGAGCCGGCAGGAAGTCACCTACATGTCCTTCGAGGGCAACCAGCCGCGCGTCTATCTTCTCCAACTGGAGACGGGGCAGCGCGAGGTGGTCGGCAATTTCCCGGGCATGACGTTCTCGCCGCGCTTCTCGCCGGATGGCCAGAAGGTCATCATGAGCCTGCAGCAGGAGGGCAATTCCAACATCTACACGATGGATCTTCGCTCGCGCACCACGACGCGGCTCACCTCGACCCAGGCGATCGACACGTCGCCGTCTTATTCGCCGGATGGCACGCGCATAGCGTTTGAAAGCGACCGCGGCGGAAGGCCGCAGATCTATGTGATGAATGCCGACGGTTCGGGCCAGACCCGCATTTCTTTCGGCGACGGCTCTTATTCCACGCCGGTCTGGTCGCCCCGCGGAGACCTGATCGCCTTCACCAAGCAGTCGGGCGGCAAGTTCTCGATCGGCGTGATGAAGACGGACGGTTCGGGCGAGCGCATCCTGACGACCGGCTTCCACAACGAGGGCCCGACCTGGGCGCCGAACGGCCGCGTCCTGATGTTCTTCCGCCAGGCGGCGGGCTCGGGCGGTCCGCAGCTCTATTCCATCGACCTGACCGGCTACAACGAACAACTCATCAAGACCCCCTCCTATGCGTCCGACCCGGCCTGGTCTCCGCTTCTGGAGTAGGACCGATGAACACAAAAGAGGCGGCTTGTCGCCTCTTTTGCGCCCGAATCTACTGAGAAACGACCTAATAAGGGGCGCGGTAACATTCCGTTAACCATAAGTGTTTGGTCATGGTTAACCGAGCCCGGTTAGAGTCTGGCAACTCTGAAATTTCGGAATTTATTGATCTAAGGAGAGACCGGCCATGAGCCGCATGCAGAATCTCGCTCGCAACCCTGCCGTCATTGCGCTCACGCTCGCACTCGCGCTCGCCGGCTGCGCCAACAAGAAGAACCTGCCGAACAGCGCCGGTGAACTCGGGCTTGGCGGCGCCGGGGCTGCGACGCCCGGCTCGAGCCAGGATTTCACCGTCAATGTCGGCGACCGCATCTTCTTCGACACAGACAGTTCCTCGATCCGCGCCGACGCCCAGCAGACGCTCGACCGTCAGGCCCAGTGGCTGCAGCGCTATCCGAACTATGCAATTACCGTCGAAGGCCATGCCGACGAACGGGGCACGCGCGAATACAACCTCGCCCTCGGCGCCCGCCGCGCCGCGGCCACCAGGGAATATCTCGCTTCCCGCGGCGTTCCGGCCAACCGCATGAAGACCATTTCGTACGGCAAGGAGCGCCCGGTCGCCGTCTGCGACGACATTTCCTGCTGGTCGCAGAACCGCCGCGCCGTCACGGTTCTTGGTGGCGCCGGTTCGTAACTGAGGCCACGGGTCCCCGGAATAAAAGGCGGCTATCCAGGCCGCCTTTTTGCTTTTTCCATAGTTTGGCCCTGATTTCAGGGATTTTTGAACGTGACCTTGGTTGCTTTTTGGCGTCAGTTGGAAAAATCTCCTGCTGCGCCAATCCGGTGCACACGAAAGAGCAGGACGGACACTTATGAAGAAACTTGTCTTGGCAGCGATGCTGGGGCTGATGGCGACGAGCGCTTCTGCGGGGGCTTTCTCGCTGCCGAAACTTTTCCGGGGTGATCAGGCTGCGGCGGAACGATCTCAGGCTCATCAGCCGCCGGTGGTTCTTGCGCAGAGCGCTGATGCCGTTCGTATCCAGCAACTCCAGGAAGAGGTCCGCCAGTTGAACGGCCGGATCGAGGAAATGAGTTATCAGCTTCTGCAGATGCAGGAGCAGCTGCGCAAGACGCAGGAAGACAACGAATTCCGCTTCCAGGATCTGGAGAAGAACAAGCGTAGTGAAATCGATACCACGGCCGGGAGACCGGCCGTGGCGTCCAATCGTGCTCCCGCACAAACCGCGCCCTCCGCCCAGCCTTCCGACGATGTCGCCAGGATCATCGAATCACCGTCCGAAGGCGAAATCGGACAGGATCAGGCCGCTGACGGCCGGATGGCGCCGCCGCCGACCACGCTTGGCTCCATCGAGCTCGATCAGAACGGCAATCCGCAGGCTGCCACGCGCAACGACCGGGTCAACAACGCCGCCGGCCTTCCAGGCGTGGATATCGGCTCGCAGGCTCCCGGCAAGGCCGCGGCGCGCGCAAAGACCGATCCGCAACAGACGGCCGCCCTCGGCAGCGAGAGCGACGCCTATCAGATCGCCTATAATCACATCCTTACCGGCGACTACTCTCTCGCCGAGCAGGAGTTCTCCGGCTATATCCAGTCCTATCCGAGGAGCACGCGCCTCGCGGACGCCAATTTCTGGCTGGGAGAAGCACAGTATTCGCAGGAAAAATACAACGAAGCCGCCAAGACTTTCCTCAACGCGCACCAGAGTTACGGCAAGTCGCCGAAGGCTCCGGAAATGCTCCTGAAGCTCGGCATGTCGCTTGCCGCCCTCGACAATACCGAGACCGCCTGCGCGACGCTCCGCGAAGTCGCCAAGCGTTATCCGTCCGCCTCCAAGGCGGTGCTTTCCAAGGTCGGCAGCGAACAGAAGCGCTTGCGCTGCGGCTGACGGCGTCCTCGTGACTGCCTCCGCTTCAAACCTGCCGCCTGTCGAAGCGATCCAGCGGCTCCTTGACGTTATTACGAAACCGGCGCGCCTTCTCGTCGCCATTTCCGGCGGCAGCGATTCCACCGGCCTGCTCGTCGCTCTTTCGAAAGCCATTTCTCCCGGTTCCGGCATCTCACTCTTCGCGGCGACCGTCGACCATGCCCTGAGGCCTGAATCCGCAGAAGAGGCGCTGAGCGTCGCCGCCCTTTGCAGCAGGCTCGGCATTCCGCATGTCATCCGCCGCTGGGAGGGCGAGAAGCCGGAGGCGGGCCTTTCCGCCGCGTCCCGCGAGGCGCGCTATCGCCTCCTGGTGGAGATCGCCGACGAGATTGATGCCACCGCCATCCTCACCGGCCACACGCTCGACGACCAGGCGGAAACGGTTGCCATGCGCGCCGCCCGAAGCGGCAGAGAAGACAATCTCGGCCTTGCCGGCATGGCGGAGGCGGTGCTTCTCGAACGACGCCGCTGGCTTCTGAGACCTTTCTTGAAAACCCGACGTGCCGATATCCGCGCTTTTCTGACCAATGAAGGGGAGAGCTGGATCGACGATCCCAGCAATCTCAATCCGCATTACGAGCGGGTGAGGGTGCGCGGAAAGCTCGCGACTGAAGGCTCGTTCGATGCGGCAGCGCTCACCCGGGCTGTCAAGCGGCGGACGGCGTTGTCCGATGCGGCGGCCCGTCTCGTTCACGATCATGTGACGATCCGTCTTGGCGTGCTGGCCCATCTTGCTCCGGCGGGCCTTGCGGGCGACGGCGCCGTGCGCCGCCACGCCTTGTCGCTGCTTTCGGCGGTGCTCGGGGGGAGGGCACATGCCTTGCGCGGCGAGAGCACGAATAGGGTGATGGCCTTTCTCGACAGCGGCCGGCCCGGACGCATCACCGCCGGACGAGTGATCTTCGACCTTCGCCGCGACGGGCTTTATCTTGCTCGCGAAAACCGAGGTCTCATGCCGCTTGTCGTCGCACCCGGCGGGATCGCGGTATGGGATGGCCGATACCGGATCGCCAACGGCAGCGCCGCCGAGATCATCATCGGCCCGACCGCTCCGGATCGGGAGGAGGCGCGTGCCCTCTTTCCGGATGCGCCGCCGGCAATCGCCATGCGGGCTATGAGCGTGATGCCGTGGGTTGAGGCGAACTCCTTCTTCTTTCCAGCGGGGAGTTCGACGATCGCGTTGAGCCAGCCGCCCACCGCCGGCCAAATTCACATCATGCCAACCCTTGCCCCCTTCGACCGCTTTTTGCCGCAGTTTGACCTTAATCTCGCAAGCGAGTTTGCTGTTTTGCTCGGATGCGACGTTTTTCCCCCGCTGCCGGTTAAGGATTCCGCGCGGAAAAGCTAGGCGGCGGCTCCGGTTCTCCTTGGCAAGGACGTGCCGCAACCCTATGTTAAGCGGCAAGTAAGGCGGTCGCCTCGAAAAAAAGCGGGCCGTCACAGTCCGGGGAGTTCAATGAACCCAAACTTTCGTAATATCGCCCTCTGGGTCATCATAGCCCTTTTGCTGGTCGCATTGTTCAGCATGTTCCAGACGGCGCCGACGCAGACCAACTCGCGTGAGATTCCCTATTCGCAATTCCTGCGTGACGTGGATTCGGGGCGGGTCAGGGATGTCGTCGTCACAGGCAACCGGGTGCTCGGCACCTATACGGAAAGCGGCTCTGGATTTCAGACCTATTCGCCCGTCATCGACGATACCTTGATGGAGCGGCTGCAGTCCAAGAACGTCACCATCGTGGCCCGCCCGGAAACGGACGGGTCTTCCGGTTTCCTGAGCTATCTCGGCACGCTTTTGCCGATGCTTCTGATTCTCGGTGTCTGGCTGTTCTTCATGCGGCAGATGCAGGGTGGCTCGCGCGGCGCGATGGGCTTCGGCAAGTCCAAGGCCAAGCTTTTGACCGAAGCACACGGGCGCGTGACGTTTGAAGACGTCGCCGGCGTCGACGAGGCCAAGCAGGACCTCGAAGAGATCGTCGAATTCCTGCGCGATCCGCAGAAATTCCAGCGGCTCGGCGGCCGCATCCCGCGCGGCGTGCTGCTTGTCGGCCCGCCCGGTACGGGTAAGACGCTGCTCGCCCGCGCGATTGCCGGCGAAGCCAACGTGCCCTTCTTCACCATTTCCGGTTCGGACTTCGTCGAAATGTTCGTCGGCGTCGGTGCCTCCCGTGTGCGCGACATGTTCGAGCAGGCCAAGAAGAATGCGCCCTGCATCATCTTCATCGACGAAATCGATGCGGTGGGTCGTCATCGCGGCGCCGGCCTCGGCGGCGGCAATGACGAGCGCGAACAGACCCTCAACCAGCTCCTCGTCGAGATGGACGGTTTCGAGGCGAACGAAGGCATCATCCTGATCGCCGCGACCAACCGTCCCGACGTTCTCGACCCGGCGCTTCTGCGTCCCGGCCGCTTCGACCGCCAGGTCGTCGTTCCGAACCCGGACATCGTCGGCCGCGAGCGCATCCTCAAGGTTCATGCCCGCAACGTTCCGCTGGCGCCGAATGTCGACCTCAAGGTGCTGGCGCGCGGCACGCCCGGCTTCTCCGGTGCCGACCTCATGAACCTCGTCAACGAGGCGGCCCTGATGGCGGCCCGGCGCAACAAGCGCCTTGTCACCATGCAGGAGTTCGAGGACGCCAAGGACAAGATCATGATGGGTGCGGAGCGCCGCTCCTCGGCCATGACCGAGGCGGAGAAGAAGCTCACCGCCTATCACGAGGCCGGCCATGCGATCACCGCGCTGAACGTCCCTGTCGCCGACCCTCTCCACAAGGCGACGATCATTCCGCGCGGCCGTGCGCTCGGCATGGTGATGCAGCTTCCCGAAGGCGATCGCTATTCGATGAGCTACAAGTGGATGGTGTCGCGCCTTGTCATCATGATGGGCGGACGCGTCGCCGAGGAAATCACCTTCGGCAAGGAAAACATCACCTCGGGTGCCTCGTCCGACATCGAGCAGGCCACCAAGCTTGCCCGCGCCATGGTCACGCAATGGGGCTTCTCCGACGTGCTCGGCCAGGTCGCCTATGGCGAGAACCAGCAGGAAGTCTTCCTCGGCCATTCGGTGTCGCAGTCGAAGAATGTGTCGGAATCGACCGCCCAGAAGATCGACACCGAAGTGCGTCGCCTGATCGACGAGGCCTATACAGAGGCCCGCCGCATCATCACCGAGAAGCACGACGAGTTCGTGGCTCTCGCCGAAGGCCTGCTCGAATACGAGACGCTGTCGGGCGAGGAGATCAAGGCACTGCTCAAAGGGCATAAGCCGTCACGCGATCTCGGCGACGACGCGCCGCCCGCCCGTGGTTCGGCAGTGCCGAGCACCGGCGGTTCCAAAAAGGACGAGCCGAAGGGCGGCGAGCCTGAAAGCGGTCTCGAACCCCAGCCGCACTGAGCCATTCAAACATAACTCAAAACCGCCGCAGAGCGATCCGCGGCGGTTTTTGTTTGACTGTCTATCTCCCCGGCTATCTCAATGAGTGACGGGCCTTAGCCTTATTGGTAACGGGATATAAGCGATTTTGACGCTAATTTATGTGCTTATTCATGCGATCTATGGCATGAGCCGACCATGAGGCCGGCCCGGCCGTCGAGAGGATCGCGGGTCCGATCCCTGCCAGGACTTCGCCCGGGATCGCGCCAGGACCGCGCGATGTGAGGCGCGATGACGAAGGAGTTTACATGACACGCCGCTATTTCGGCACCGATGGTATTCGCGGACAGTCCAACGTCTTTCCGATGACGCCCGATCTTGCGATGCGGGTCGGCATTGCCGTCGGCACGATCTTCCGCAACGGCAATCATCGCCACCGGGTGGTGATCGGCAAGGATACGCGTCTTTCCGGCTACATGCTGGAGAATGCGATGGTGGCGGGCTTCACCGCCGCAGGCCTCGATGTCTTTCTGCTCGGACCGATCCCGACGCCGGCGGTCGCCATGCTCACCCGTTCCCTGCGCGCCGATGTCGGCGTGATGATCTCCGCCTCCCACAATCCCTATCAGGACAACGGCATCAAGCTCTTCGGTCCGGATGGCTACAAGCTCTCCGACGAGATCGAGATGCAGATCGAGGATCTGCTCGACAAGGACATGCATGCTCAGCTCGCCAAGCCCGGCGATATCGGCCGCGCGAAACGCGTCGAGGGCGATATCTACCGCTATATCGAGCATGTGAAGCGCACGCTGCCGCGCGATGTCACGCTGCACGGCCTGCGCGTTGCGATCGATTGCGCCAATGGTGCGGCCTACAAGGTGGCGCCGCTCGCGCTCTGGGAGCTCGGGGCCGAGGTGGTGACGATCGGCAACGAGCCGAACGGCACGAATATCAACCTCGACTGCGGTTCGACCAGCCCGGAAAATTTGCAGAAGAAGGTCCATGAAGTGCGCGCCGATATCGGCATTGCGCTCGACGGCGATGCTGACCGCGTCATCATCGTTGATGAGTGTGGCGAGATCGTCGACGGCGACCAGTTGATGGCGGTGATTGCCGAGAGCTGGGCCGAGGACGAGAAGCTGAGGGGCGGCGGCGTTGTCGCAACCGTCATGTCCAATCTCGGACTGGAACGGTTCCTTCAGAAGAAGGGCCTCGACCTCCACCGCACCAAGGTGGGCGACCGTTACGTCGTGGAACACATGCGCCACAATGACTTCAACGTCGGCGGCGAACAGTCCGGCCATATCGTTCTTTCGGATTTCGGCACGACCGGCGACGGTCTGGTCGCCGCGCTGCAGATCCTGGCGCGGGTCAAGCGTCTTGGACGGCCGGTCAGCGAGATCTGCCGTCGTTTCGAGCCTGTGCCGCAGCTTCTGAAGAACGTCCGCTTCCAGGGGGGCAAGCCGCTGGAGGATAACGCCGTGCGTCAGGCGATCGCCGATGCGGAGGCCGAGCTTGCTTCGCATGGTCGCCTCGTGATCCGTCCCTCCGGCACCGAACCTCTGATCCGCGTGATGGCGGAAGGAGACGATCGGGCGCAGATCGAACGCATCGTCGACGGCCTTGTCGGTGCCATAGCCAGCGCCCGCAGCGCTGCGGCCTGAACGCGTCTTGCGCACATAAGGCTTGGGCTTGCTTGAACGCGGCGCGCCTCAGGGCTGCGCCGCGCCTGTCAGCGAAAAATAGATGAAGGCCGCCGCGAAGAAGGCGGCGATGCCGAGCGCGATCAGCAGGCGCTTGAGCCATGGCGGCGTTTGCCGTGGTGGCTTCGGTTTTGGCGGACGCTGGAACTTGATGACATTGTCTGGCATGTCGCCTTCCTTAAACGTCGCGGAAGCTTTTGCCAATGGAAGCCGTGCAGCGCCATGGTTAACTTGGTCAAAGCCAAGCTTTCGTCTGCGGCCCTGACTGAAATTAAGGAAAACATGCGGTAAACAAGCATGGTTAAGCGGCGCTTAACCTTTCTTCTTCATCATCTTTCGCGGATCAACCCGTTGGCTGCGCGCTCCGCCAGCCATACGCGATACGAGCTTTGGAGATGAAGCCATGAAAAAGTGCTTGACCAGCGCATTCGTGCTGGCGCTGACGGTGAGCACCGCCAATTCTGCAGATCTTTATCAGCCGCAACCCGAGCCGATCATGGATGCTCCGGAAGTAACCGTGCAGGAAGCCAGCGGGTGGTATCTGCGCGGCGATGTCGGCTATTCCTTCAACGACATACGCGGGGCGAATTACTATCAGGGCTCCAATTCCACGCTGACGAATTTCGACCACACGTCGCTGAAAGACAGTTTCCTGCTGGGGGCAGGTGTCGGCTACCAGATCAACAACCACCTGCGCACTGACGTGACTTTCGACTACCTCACCTCGGCGGATTTCCGCGGCGGCACGTCGGGTGTCTGCGGTGATGGTGTCGGCAACCCGTTCGTTGCATGCTCCTCCAGCGACAAATCCTACATGCACGCCTATTCGCTGATGGCCAACGTCTATGTGGACCTCGGCACTTACGGCTACATCACGCCCTATGTCGGCGGCGGTATCGGCGGTGCCTACGTCAAGTGGGGCAAGCTCCGCAACACGATCTGCGACGATCCCTATGCCGCCGGCTGCTATACCAGCGAACACGAAGGCCAGAAGAGCTGGCGCTTCACCTATGCTCTCATGGCGGGCGCGGCCATCGACATCACCTGCAACCTCAAGGCCGATATCGGCTATCGCTACCGCCACATCATGGGCGGGGACATGTTCGGCTACAATCTCGGCGGCGGTCCCGGCGATGACAAGGGCTTCGACATGCATGAGGCCCGCATCGGCGCACGCTACACGTTCGGTGGCTGCGACGTCCCGCCCTACGAGCCCCCGCCGGAGCCGATCGTTTACAAGTGAGTTTCAGATATCCGAAAGTAAAAGCCGCCTTCCGGGCGGCTTTTGCGTTTGAGGCGACAGATGAAGCGTCGTCGAAATTAACGATGTATCCGGTTTCGGGTTCAAAACTCGGGCCTGAGCCGCTATCGAATGCCGGGACATTCCAAAAAGGCTTGCAGATGGTGCTGGTGTTCAAGATCTCCGTCTTTGACGACGTCGACGACGTCTCGCAGGACTGGCCGCAGGGCGCAACGGCCGGGAACGGCGCACGCTTTCACCCTTTCCAGAGCGTCGCGTTTCTCAAGGTGTGGCTTTCGAGTCTCGGACGAACCGGCCGCCGCAGCCTGCATTTCGTGGAAGTGCGCGACGCTGCCGGCCGCCCGGTCATCTTCATCCCTCTTTGCATCAGCTTGTCGAAGGGGGCGAGAATCCTTGAATTCATCGATGCCGATGCGGCCGATTACAACGCACCGGTATTGTTTCCGACACCGATCGCCTGGTCACGCGAGACGGCGGAGGAGCTTTGGCGGGCTGTCACGGACGCCTTGCCGCCCTTCGATGTCGTGATGTTCAGCAAGATGCCGGGCGATATCGACGGCATCGTCAATCCGCTCGGCCTTATCGGCGATCGTCCGAACGGAGTTTCCTGTCACTGCAATGACCTGCGCCGGCCCTGGGCGGAGATCGAGGCGGGGATACCGCAACGCAAGACATTGATGCGCAAGATCCGCAACCTGGAAAAGATCGCGCCGCTTTCCTTCGGGATCGCGGCGGACGAGGCGGAACGCCGCCAGGCGACGTTGGCCTTCATGCGCCAGAAACAGTGGCGGTTCGAGCAGACCCGCGTTCCCGGTTTCGACGTCGATGCCGGAAAGCGCGACTTCTTCGACAGAGGCACCGAGCTCTTCGCCCGCGAAGGCATGCTTCGGCTCTTCTACCTGAAGTCGGGAGAGGAAATCATCGCGACCATCTGGGGCCTTGTGGCCGGCCGGCGTTACTATGCAATCATGCTGTCCTTCGAGGCGGGCGCCTGGGCGAAATATTCGCCCGGCAGCGTGCTTTATAGCCGCACGCTCGGATGGCTCTGCGAAAACGGCTTCGAATGGCTGGACCTCGGTATCGGCGATGAGGCCTGGAAGCTCGAAAGCTGCGAGACGACCTTTCCCCTGACGGCCCGGGAGCAACCCGTTACACTGCGTGGCCGGATCTTCCTCATGCGACGCCGTGTCGCCGCGGGTATTCGCTCCACCGCCATCTGGCAGGCGGTGAGACCCCTGAAATGGGTCATCCTGCGGCGTTTGCGGCAGGCGAACGTCGCCTTTCTCGGATGGATGTATTTCCCGGTGATCTGCTGATCTCGCCGTATCGGGCGGCGCCTGCGGTAGAAATTTATCCGAGAGCGACATCGCCCGCTTGACTGTGAAAGCGGACAGGAATATCCACGGCGGCGGGACACTCCTCCCCAACGAGGAGCCATCTATCTGGAAGGATAGCATCATGGCGGATACCGCAAAGCCGGACGTACGTCCGAACAATACCCATTTCTCTTCTGGCCCTTGCTCGAAGCGCCCCGGTTGGTCGCTCGAAGCGCTCGCTGATGCCCCGCTCGGTCGTTCGCACCGCGCCAAAGTCGGCAAGACGAAACTGAAGCAGGCCATCGATCTTACCCGCGAAATCCTGAACGTGCCGGCGGATTACCGCATCGGCATCGTGCCGGCTTCCGATACCGGCGCCGTCGAGATGGCGCTCTGGTCGCTGCTCGGCGAACGCGGCGTCGACATGCTCGCCTGGGAAAGCTTTGGCGCCGGCTGGGTCACCGACGTCGTCAAGCAGCTGAAGCTCAAGGACGTCCGCAAGTTCGAAGCCGATTACGGCCTGCTGCCGAACCTGGCGGAAGTCGATTTCGACCGCGACGTGGTCTTTACCTGGAACGGCACGACCTCGGGCGTGCGCGTTCCGAACGCGGATTTCATCCCCGCCGACCGCAAGGGTCTGACGATCTGCGACGCCACTTCGGCGGCCTTCGCGCAGGACATGGACTTTACGAAGCTCGACGTCGTCACCTTCTCCTGGCAGAAGGTCCTGGGCGGCGAGGGCGGTCACGGCATGCTGATCCTTTCCCCGCGCGCCGTCGAGCGTCTCGAGACCTACACGCCCGCGTGGCCGCTGCCGAAGATCTTCCGCATGACCAAGGGCGGCAAGCTGATCGAAGGCATCTTCACCGGCGAGACGATCAACACGCCGTCGATGCTCTGCGTCGAGGACTATATCGATGCGCTTCTCTGGGCGAAGCAGGTCGGCGGGCTCAAGGCGCTGATCGCCCGTGCCGATGCCAATGCCAAGGTCATCTTCGATTTCTGCGCCGCGAACTCCTGGCTTCAGAATCTTGCAGTCGATCCGGCGACGCGGTCCAACACGTCCGTCTGCCTGAAGATCGTCGACCCCGAAATCTTGGCGCTCGATGACGATGCGCAGGCCGCATTCGCAAAAGGGATCGTCGCGATCCTCGAAAAGGAAGGCGTCGCCCTCGACATCGGCGCCTATCGCGACGCGCCGTCGGGCCTGCGCATCTGGGCGGGCGCCACGATCGATGAGGCCGACATGAAGGCCCTGATGCCGTGGCTCGCTTACGCCTTCAATACCCAGAAGGCCGCGCTCGCCAAGGCTGCCGCATAAACGATCGCGCTTCGGCTCCGCTTTTCGAGGCGGAGCCCGCTTCCTCATCCAAGACAGAACCCCTTTTCAAGGAGCCCAGACATGGCACCTCGCGTTCTCGTATCCGACGAATTGTCGGAAACCGCCGTCCAGATTTTCCGCGATCGCGGCGTCGAAGTCGACTTCCAGCCGAAACTCGGCAAGGACAAGGACAAGCTTGCCGAGATCATCGGCAATTACGACGGCCTTGCCATCCGTTCCGCCACCAAGGCGACGGAGAAGCTGATCGCGGCTGCGACCAACCTCAAGGTCATCGGGCGCGCCGGCATCGGCGTCGACAACGTCGATATCCCGGCCGCCTCGCGCCGCGGCATCATCGTCATGAATACGCCCTTCGGCAACTCGATCACCACGGCCGAGCATGCCATCGCGCTGATGTTCGCCGTCGCCCGCCAGCTTCCGGCTGCCGATAGTTCGACCCAGGCCGGCAAGTGGGAGAAGTCGCGCTTCATGGGTGTCGAGATCACCGGCAAGACGCTCGGCGTCATCGGCGCCGGCAATATCGGCTCGATCGTCTGCAAGAAGGCGATCGGCCTTGGCATGCATGTTCTTGCCTATGACCCGTTCCTCTCGAAGGAACGCGCCGAGGAAATGGGCGTCACCAAGGTCGAACTCGATGAGTTGCTCGCCAGGGCCGACTTCATCACGCTGCATGTGCCGATGACCGACAAGACGCGCGGCATCCTGAACAAGGAAGCCCTTGCCAAGACGAAGAAGGGTGTCCGCATCATCAACTGCGCCCGCGGCGGCCTGGTCGATGAGGCAGCACTTGCCGAAGCCATCAAGTCCGGCCATGTCGCCGGCGCCGGCTTCGACGTCTTCGAGGTGGAGCCCGCCACCGAGAGCCCGCTTTTCGGCCTCGACAATGTCGTCTGCACGCCGCATCTCGGCGCCTCCACGACGGAAGCGCAGGAAAATGTCGCACTGCAGGTGGCCGAGCAGATGTCGGACTATCTCGTCAAGGGTGCTGTCTCGAACGCCATCAACATGCCGTCGATCACCGCCGAGGAAGCGCCGATCCTGAAGCCCTTCATCAAGCTCGCCGACGTGCTCGGTTCGTTTGCGGGGCAGGTGACGGAAAACCCGATCAAGGAAATCGAAATCCTTTACGACGGCATCACCGCGACGATGAACACGAAGGCGCTGACCTCCGCGTTGCTCGCCGGCCTCATCCGCAATCAGGTTTCCGACGTCAACATGGTTTCGGCGCCGATCATGATCAAGGAAAAGGGCATCATCCTGTCCGAGGTCAAGCGCGACAAGACGGGTGTCTACGACGGCTATATCAAGCTCACCGTCACCACCGAGAAGCAGACCCGTTCGGTCGCCGGCACCGTCTTCTCGGACGGCAAGCCGCGCTTCATCCAGATCAAGGGCATCAACATGGATGCCGAAGTCGGCCAGCACATGATCTATATCGCCAACACGGACGTGCCCGGCATGATCGGCTTCATGGGGACCACGCTTGGCGACGCCGGCGTCAACATCGCCAACTTCCAGCTCGGCCGCGACAAGGAAGGCGGCGACGCGATCGCGCTGCTTTATGTCGACGGCCCGGTGGCCCCGGAAGTCCTGGAGAAGCTCACCGCCAATCCGGCGATCCGGCAGGCCAAGCCGCTGGTCTTCAACATCGACTGAAAGTCGTCCTCCCAAGGATAGTGCAAGAAGCCCGGCGCGTTTCGTGCCGGGCTTACTGTTTCTGCAGATCGGCAATCAGGCCCTTCATCTCATCGATCTCCCGTCGCTGCGTCTCGATGATGTCATCGGCGAGCTGGCGCACGCGCGGATCGGAAATATTGGCCCGGGAACTTGTCAGGATGGCGATCGAGTGATGAGGGATCATCGCCTTCATATAGGAGACGTCGTCCACGGTCGTCTGGCTGCGGACGAGAAAAAGAGCTGCCGCGAAAACGATTACACTCCCTATGAAAATGGCGATATTGGCCATCCGGTTCGTATACATCTGCAGCATGAAGGCGAGCATGATGATCGCCATGACGGCGCCCATCACGAGGGCCATGTAGGCGCGTGTTTCGCTGAAGAAGACATGATCCAACTGGTAGGTGTTGAGATACATCAGACCGAACATGACGACGGTCGATGTCGCGATCATCGTAAAAAAGCGCGCATAGTGCATGGATGAAAACCTTTCTTGATGCCTGTGGCGGGAACAGGGGCGAGGGGATGATTGTTCCAGGCATGCAAAGGCCGGATGTAATTCGAGCTTACCCAACGTTTCCGGAATCCCTCATAGGTTGCATTTTTGAGGCTTGCCTCTCGTTTCTTCGTCCATTATCTACTTCAGCGCGAAAAGCGACGATGCCCTCTAAAATCGCAAAGGGTGCATCGCTATATAATCCGGGAATGCCGCATCCATGCGGTTATGAGGAGAAAGAGATGTTATCCAAGCTTCGGCGATTCCAGAAACTGTTCGCGGTCCTTGCGATCGGCATGGCGGTTTCTCTCACCGCCGTCGACATGGCAGAGGCGCGTCGCGCCGGCGGTTTCAGCGGCTTCGGCAGTCGCGGTACGCGCACCTATTCGGCTCCGCCGGTCACCCGCACGGCGCCGGCACCGGCGACCGGCATTGAACGCTCCATGACCCCGAACACGCAGCAGAACGCCACGCGTCCGCAGACCGGCCTCGGTCAGCAGACGGCCCAGCAGCCTCGCCGCGGTCTCTTCGGTGGCCTGGCAGGCGGACTTTTCGGCGGGCTCTTGCTCGGCGGTTTGTTCGGCATGCTGATGGGCACCGGCTTCGGCGGCGGCTTCGGCTTCCTCGGCATGTTGCTGCAGATCGCGCTGATCGCCGGGCTTGCCATGCTGGCTTTCCGCATGTTTGCGCGCCGGCAGCAGCCGGCCGGTCCGGCCGGAGGCTACGGCCAAGAGCGCAACGCTTACGAGACGTCGCATCAGAACACGTCGTCCTCCTTCCAGATCCCCAAGATCGGTTCTCTGGGCGGCGGCGGTACGGCTACCGGTTACAGCTCTGCACCCCGTCAGGCTGGGCCTGAAACCGACGAGATCGGCATCACCAACCGCGACCTCGACCAGTTCGAGAAAATGCTGGCGGACGTGCAGGCGGCTTACGCTGCCGAGGACTATGCGAAGCTGCGCAACCTCACCACGCCGGAAGCCATGTCCTACCTGGCTGAGGAGCTTGGCGAGAACGCGACCAGCGGCCGCAGGAACGAGGTGAAGGACGTGAAGCTCCTGCAGGGCGACCTTGCAGAAGCGTGGCGCGAGAACGGCCAGGAATATGCGACCGTGGCCATGCGCTATTCGAGCATCGACTTTATGCGTGATCGCGATAGCGGCGCGGTGACTGAAGGTGATCCGGACAACGCCACG
This sequence comes from Neorhizobium phenanthreniclasticum, assembly GCF_040066075.1. Classification (NCBI taxonomy): domain Bacteria; kingdom Pseudomonadati; phylum Pseudomonadota; class Alphaproteobacteria; order Hyphomicrobiales; family Rhizobiaceae; genus Neorhizobium; species Neorhizobium phenanthreniclasticum. Next base: position 258,088 of record NZ_JBEAAL010000002.1, on the reverse strand, counting down.
GAGACCGTGGAGATCTGGACCTTTGTCCGCAAACCCGCCAACGACTGGAAGGTCTCGGCGATCCAGGTCGCGGCCTAGGCGCGCAACAGCGCGATGGTCTTTTCGTCGCGCTCACCGTGATAGAATTGTTCAAGGGCTCTCTCGAAAGGGGAGCCCTTTTCGCTGACCGTTTCGAACAATGTCATTGAACTTTTGAACTTCATGTCGTCCGGCGAGCCGAGGATCGCGTGGGCCGAGAGATCCTTGTGGGCAAGCATCGCCTCGGTGCATTCAAGCAGCCGGCGTCCGAGCAGCGGATGGCGGAGATAGGCCAGGGCTTCTTCCTTCGAGCCGATCGCGAAACGCTGCGACATGATCGAGAAGCCAAGCCCGGCGACCTGCGGGAAGATGTACCACATCCAGTGAGTGTCTTTCCTGCCGTTCCGCAATTCGTCGATCACCCGGTCATAGACAGGCGCCTGCGCATCGACAAAGCGCATGAGATCGAATTCCATCGCATTCTCCTCCGCCCTGTTTTTCGTGCCTTGATCGCCCCACGCCATCAGGCCCCCCAAACATGATATTTTTGCGGCCACTCTTTTCTATGCTGCATCGCACTCTAGGTCATGACCTATGGAGCACTTCATTCAGGAATTCCGCAGCGACACGGCCTGGCTGCCGGACTGGTTCGTCAGCATCGGTGTGCTCGTGGTCGCCTTCCTTATCGGCTTGGCCATTCAACGCTTCGGCTTCCGCTTCCTGACGCGGCTCGTCGCGAACCGGGATCTCTTCTGGCGCTCGCTCGTCTCCCGCACGCGGCGGCCCATGCGGCTTGCGATCCTCACCTGGACGCTGTCCTTCGGCGCGACCGTCGCGCCTCTCACCGGCAATCAGGCGTCGGTGATCCGCCATATCCTGCTGCTTTGCTTCATCGTCGTGGTCGGCTGGATGGCGAAGATCGCCCTGCATGTCTGGACGGTCGTTTATCTGCGCCGCTTCAAGCTCGACGCCGAAGACAACCTGCTTGCCCGGGCGCATGTCACCCAGTCACGCATCATGGAGCGCATCTTGAGCTTCATGATCGTGGCGATCACCATCGCCGCCACGCTGATGACGTTCCCGGCGGTGCAGCAATACGGCGTCAGCCTGCTTGCATCCGCCGGTGTCGCGGGTATCGTGCTCGGCTTGGCGCTTCAGCCGGTGCTGAAAAATATCTTTGCCGGCATCCAGCTTGCGATCACCCAGCCGATCCGGATCGATGACGCGCTGATCGTCGAAGGGGAGTGGGGCAATGTCGAGGAGATTACCTCCACCTATGTGGTGATGAAATTGTGGGACTGGCGGCGGATGATCCTGCCGCTCAGCTATTTCATCGAACAGCCTTTCCAGAACTGGACGCGCGAGGGGGCGGCGCTGATCGGCACAGTGATGATCTACCTCGATTATTCCGTGCCGGTGGACGTCATCCGAAAGAAGGTGGAGGAGATCGCGGCCGCCTCGAAACTCTGGGACAAGCGGGTCGTTGCGGTGCAGGTGACGGACTTCAGGGAAAACGTCATGGAGATCCGCATCCTCGCCTCCGCTTCCAACGCGCCCAGGACCTTCGACCTGCGCTGCGAAATGCGCGAGAAGCTGATCGACTTCATCCAGCGGGAATATCCATCGGCATTGCCGCGGGTCAGGGCGGAGGGGGCGACCAACGGCGCGGTCGTTGGCGAGGCGGCGCAGCCCAGGACGCTTCAGTCATGATGGAGCGGCAAGCTACATTTCTTGTTGAACTTCGGTGTGCAACCGAATGCGAATTAACATTTGTTAGCTAGGGTGAATTAGCGTTTGTTGTCGCAGATCAAAGAAGCTAGCTTGCGAATCGGGAAGGGCAGGCTTGAGATTTAATGATGTCGGCATTCGAAAATCTGTTGCCTCTCATCTTTTTCTTCTTGGTTATCTATCTCTTTTTCCGCTGGGTCGTCCGCGACATGAACCGGTCTTCGGATCGGTGAGGGTGAAGAGCGGTTGGGCGAAACCCGAGCAATCGATCCAATGAATCGATTGCAGTTCTGAACGCCCGGCGCCAAAGCGACGGGCTGTTCCGTGCCGCGCCCCCCTCTGCCCTGCCGGGCATCTCCCCCTTGAGGGGGGATGCCCGGCAGGGCAGAGGGGGGATGGTGAGGCAAATCAAGGCCTTGGAAGAAATCGGCAGGAAAAATCACTTCCGTTCATCCCCGCCCTCTCAACTCACGCCTACAATCTCCCCGTTCCGTTTCGGCTACACCGGTTACGCATCGCCGGCGAGATGGGACCGGTGCCCTTTCGGTCTGCCGTTGATGCAGGTGGGTCGCCAGGGGCTGCGCAGAAAATGGTTCCCCTCCCGTCTTCAGGCGGGGCGTGCGTGTGTCGCACACAACCCGGTATGGCATCCGCAAGGACGTAAGACCATATCGCCGCAGAGGAACCGGAGTTGCGCGGAAAAACACACCGAACGGGACACGTCGGGTGTCACCCATAAAAACTTAAATCGAGGCACACGACGTGTCCCGGCCGATTGAAAAAGACGCAACGTACCAAGGGAGGAGTCTGTCCGCTCGTCATCCGGTCACAGGTTCAGTCCGGGGGAAGGCGAAATGCGATCCGAGGGCAGGACCGAAACCATGCCAAAGCCGCCGAAATACCCATCCTCCTTGCGCCGGCCACAAATCCTTTCTATATCCGGCAAGAATAGCCCGGTTTGCGGCCGATCCCGCGCCAGGCCCCGACTTCCCGCCCTTCCTGACATGGACCGGCGGCCCGATATACCGAGAGAGTTACCCGTGAATACGCTGGATTTTGACAAGAGGCCGGAAGACACACGCGTTGTCGTTGCCATGTCGGGGGGCGTGGATTCCTCCGTCGTCGCCGGTCTTCTGAAACGCCAGGGCTACGACGTGCTCGGCATCACGCTGCAGCTTTACGATCACGGTGCGGCCGTGCATCGCGCGGGTTCCTGCTGTGCAGGCCAGGATATCGACGATGCGCGTCGGGTTTCCGAAACGCTCGGCATTCCGCATTACGTGCTTGATTACGAAAAGCGGTTCCGCGAGACGGTGATCAATCCTTTTGCCGAAGCCTATGCGATGGGCGAAACGCCGGTCCCCTGCGTTGCCTGCAACCAGACGGTCAAGTTCGCCGATCTTCTGGCGACGGCGCGGGAGCTCGGCGCGGATGCGCTTGCGACCGGCCATTACATCCGTTCGCGCCGCAATCCGACTGCGGACAATCCGAACCGCCGCGCGCTGTTCCGCCCGGTCGACAGCGACCGCGACCAGAGCTGGTTCCTGTTCGCCACCACCCAGGAGCAGATCGACTACCTGCGCTTCCCGCTCGGCGGCATGTCCAAGGCGGAGGTGAGGGCGCTGGCCGAAGACATGGGCCTCGTCGTCGCGAAGAAGGCCGACAGCCAGGACATCTGTTTCGTGCCGCAGGGCAAGTATGCCGACATCATCAGCAAGGTGAAGCCGAATGCGGCGCTTGCCGGCGATATCGTGCACATGGACGGCCGTGTGCTCGGGCGCCACGAAGGCATCGTGCATTACACGGTCGGCCAGCGTAAAGGGCTCGGGGTGGCCACAGGCGAACCGCTCTATGTCGTCTATCTCGATGCCCGCTCGCGTCGCGTGATCGTCGGCCCGAAGGAGGCGCTGGATACGCATCGCGTCTATCTGCGCAACGTCAACTGGATCGGCGACGGCGCGCTCGATGAAGATGCCCGCGACGGCTTTGCGTGCTTTGCCAAGGTCCGTTCGACTCGTCCGCCGACGCCGGCCACCGTCCATTGCGACGACCGCGGCGCCTATGTCGACCTGATGATGGGCGAGGCGGGCGTGGCACCGGGCCAGGCCTGCGTCCTCTATTCTGCGGAAGGGCCGGATGCACGCGTCTATGGCGGCGGTTTCATCGAACGTTCGGAACGCGCGGCTGCGGCTGAAGCGTCTCTCCAGGCGCTGCTTTCCGCCCCTGTCGCGGCCTGATCCGGCGCTTTCCGGCGGTCTTTAAAATAGCCGCCGGATTTGCCAAAACCGCGCTTGACACTTTGGTGACGGGCGACTTATAAGCCGCACGACCAAAGCGGACCGGACTTTCGGAACACCGCAAATCCTGTGGCGGGATAGCTCAGTTGGTGAGAGCGTGGGATTCATAACCCCAAGGTCGGCAGTTCAATTCTGCCTCCCGCTACCAATCCATCACCGAATCCTCCGGGCCGAACAGGCTCGACAGATATCCTTGATGCCGAGCTTATATGGTTCGGCGGGCCATCCTGCTGGAATTCCTCGTCGCCCGCGTGCGACGGGAGGTGTTGATCTGAAGATATTCTCAGGAAAATGTAATTTGCCGCCGGATCATCAGAATGACGAAGCCCGCGCAATTTCCCCCAGCGCGGGCTTCGCCGAAAGTCGAGCCTCTTCTATGCTCGGCTTACAATCATGGATTTTAGTCCGATGTTTTCTGCCGGTGAACCTGGCCTAAAGGAGTAGGCGCATCAGCACGGCCTACTTCCAATCATCTGGCGAGGCGGATACGTTGGCTATCCCCGGCGTTGGAGCGGTTGCCTTCCATTCCGCCATCGTTTCCCGGCCTGCTGAGCCGGTTGCGCGATGAGCGCCGGTTCGCTTACGTCTTTCCTCCGGTATCGTCATCTTCCCCTTGCCGGCGCACAGGCGAATAGGCATTCCCTTCCAACCATTCCCGTACCATCAGCCGGACTGCTTCGTCTCGAGTGACGCCCAACTCTTTGGCGATGGCCTGAATGGCAGATGCGATCTGCAGATCGAATTTGACTTCGCCGGTGTTCCAGGCGTGCGCTGCCGCCTGCCGTAGCGCGTCCATGAGCTCCGGATCGACAACCTTAGCCGCGGCCTCCGCTACTCTTCGCGATTGGTCCGACCGATCGTCCTCTTCCGATGACATCAAGCCATTCCTCTATCCGGTGAGCTTTCGATCGTGCAGATCAGGCGGGCGGGCACGATGCACCGTTCCGCCGCGCTCACCGAACCAAAGTGCCACGATGGACAGCAGAGTCAATGGTGCCGGTCCCTGTCTGACGAGGTGCTTGGCAGTCCGTGTCAGGACGTCCTCTTCGCCGCAGTTTCCTACCCTCTGACGGTCTCCTCGCAACTCATCGCGGCCTGCAGCAGCGCCTCGTCATGGTTGGCGCCTGCCGACAGCAGGAAGCCGACGGGCATATCGGCGTCGCCCGTGCCGCAGGGGATCGAAACACCACACCAGTCGAGGAAATTGCCGAGCGCGGTGTTGCCCAGCGTCTTGCCATTGGTCGCGAAGAACAGTTCGTCATCCTTTTCGAGCGCCTCAATCGGCGGCGCAACATGAGCGACCGACGGCATGGCGACGAAACGGTCGCCGATCAGCGCTTCGGTCTCGGCGATCAGGCGTGCTTTCGTCTCAAGAATGGCGATATAGTCCGGCATGCTGATCTTCTCGCCAAGACGCGTCCGGGCCACGACCCGGTGGTCCATTTCGGCAGCCTCCGGTCCCGACAGCCGCTGCCGGTGAAGCGCAAAGGCTTCCGCCGTGACGAGCGCGCCGCGCTTTGCCATCAGGGCCGGGATCTCATCGAAGGCCGGAATGGTGATGCGGGTGATCCTCGCACCGGCCCTTTCGAGCCGGCCAATTGCAGCTTCGAAGGCGGTGACGACGCCCGGTTCGGCACCGTCGAAGACGATGTTGGTCGGGATGACGATGTCGAGCGGCTCTTGCGACCGGCGGGCGGTCTGGGGGGCGGCAAGGCCGCGCATGGCGGCATCGATCCAGACGGCGTCCTGGACCGTACGGCAGAGGGGGCCAAGCGAATCGAGGCTCGTCGCCAGAGGATAGACCCCGTCCATCGCATGGCGACCGCGTGTCGCCTTGTAACCGACGATACCGTTCAGTGCCGACGGGATGCGGATCGAGCCGCCGGTGTCCGTACCCATGGCGACGGGAACGAGGCCGGCTGCAACCGCGACGGCGGAGCCGGAGGACGAACCGCCCGGAATGCGCGGCACATCCTTTCCATGCGGATTGCGAGGAGTGCCGTAATGCGGGTTGATGCCGATGCCGGAAAAGGCGAACTCGCTCATGTTGGTGCGGCCGACCGCCACCATGCCCGCCTGTTTCAGAAGGTCGACGATCGCGGCATCCTTCCTGGCAGGTTCGGCCTTCTTCAGCACCTTGGAGCCTGCGGTGGTCGGCAGTCCTTCGACGTCGAAAAGGTCCTTCCAGGCGATCGGAATACCATCGAGCAGGCCAAGCGAGCGGCCGTCCTTCAGGCGCTTCGAGGACGCCTCGGCCTCTGCCAGCGCCCGGTCCTTCAGCAGGGAGATGAAGACCGCCTTGTCCGGGTAGGCCTCGATGCCCGCAAGCACTGCTTCGGTCACCGCGACGGGGTCGACCGTTCCAGTCTGGATCAGCGCGGAAAGCTCGGCGATCGACATGGCTCCATACGGTTTCGTCACGGCACGCATTCTCCCCATTCAGTGATTGGCGATTGAAATGTGTAACGAATATTCTGGCGATGGGTAGAATATTTATCGGCCGGGCCGGTTGGGAACTTCGGATCGACTTCTGAATTGAGACAATCCGCCACTGCTTCAAACCGGGAAGGATCACTCATGAGAACCATCGTCGCCATCGCCGGCCTTGTGCTTGCGCTCGCCGGCTGTACCGTTGATAGCGTCGGCAGGCCTAGTCCAGCTCTCGAAATCGGACCGGGGATCGAGCCCATTCCGGGCAGCATCACCTATGGCGGTCAGCCGCGCACCCGGCTCACCAAGTCTCCGATCGGCAGCGTCGTGAGCCATCAGTTCCGAAACGAGTTCGGCCAGCGGGTCGAGGAGCGATATATCCTGCAGCCGGATCGAAGCCTGAAACTGGTCAGCCGGCGCGTCTATCGCGAGCCGTTCTGGGACGATTGAGACGTTCAACCTACGAGCCCGGCCCAGGCGCGTTCCGTGGCGGGGGCCTCGTCGGTGGTGATCTGGTCCGGCTTCAGCGCCATCAGGGCGGCGAAATCGCGCGCTTCTCCCTCGTCGAACCCCGCATCCGGGTTCCTGAGGTTGAAGGTCCAGGCGTCGACCAGCTTGCCGGCATCGTGGCAGAGGCCGATCATGTCCAGACCGGCTTTGGCGGCGTCGAGCAGGATCGGCCAGTAGAGATAGACCGTGTCCGGTTCGGTTGGGCCATGAATGTCGGCGAGCAGGTCCTTCTCGACGGCGCTCCAGCCGCCGGCCTTGTAAATGTCGCCAAACTTGTCGCTGGGATCGATGCCGCGTTTCAAATCCGGCAGCCTTTGCTTGACCGCGAGTATCAGGTCGAGGTCATGAGCGCTGATGATGATCGATGAGCCGGCATCGGCAAAATAATGCACAAGATGGTCCATCCCACGCGGACCGATGGCGGCAAGCTCGTCTTTCATGTCGAACTGAAGAAGAGCGTCTGGATGAGCGGTCTGAAGCATCGATGCCAGATCTTCGCTGAGGATAGGCGGATGGCCGCCGCTCTTGAGGTGAAGTCGGCGGATGGCATCCGCGGAGGCCTCGCGGATGAGGCCGCCGCCATCGGTTTCCCCTTCGAGCTCCGCGTCGTGCAGGACGACGAAGCCGCCATCGGTGCGTATGCGCAGATCGAGTTCGGTTGAGGCACCCAATCGGAACCCCTCGGCCATTATCTCGGCGGAAAACAGGGGATCTGTCAGGCTGCGGCGCAGCCGGTGCCATTTGAGCCGCGTGAAGTGGCCGCGATACGTGATGCCGAGGCCTGGAAATTCGGATGTCATGGGATTCCGTCGAGAGCAGCAGGACGATTCGGTTGCCCTCAGACTATGCATTTCGCTTCTCCTGCCATAGACCTGTCACAGAAGTTTCATGGTTCGACATGGCAGTTCGCATGCGGGGCGAATTGACGCGTATCAAGAGAAGACCTTGCTTGAACGGTATTGCCGAGCCAGAGATGAACCACAGATTGTGTCCTGTCACGAAAGGCAGATGTCATGGCATATGACGCCGATTGGCCCCCGCTTTCTCCCTCCAGCACCGGTATGCGTGGCCGGTGCCCGCGTTGCGGCCAGGGACATCTTTTCAACGGCTTCCTGACGCTCAGGCCCAATTGCGAGGTCTGCGGCCTCGACTATTCCTTTGCCGACCCGGCGGATGGTCCGGCCTTCTTCGTCGTCTGTTTCGGCAGCGTGCCCAGCATCGCGTTGGCCGTGTGGCTTGAAGTCTCCTACCAGCCGCCATTCTGGGTGCATCTCCTGATCTCTCTGCCGGTGCTGCTCATCACCTGCCTCTTGCCACTCCGGCCGCTCAAAGGGTGGCTGATCGCGAGCCAGTATTTCTACAAGGCCGAGCAGGGCAAACTGGACCGAGGTTCCGGCAGTCCGCAGGCGGATGATACGCAGCACAAAAGCTAAGCCTCCGGCGCCGTCAATGTTCCAGGGAGCGTTCAGCTCCCGCATCGCCGCGGTCTCGGCGCCTTCTTCCTTTTCCGTGTTTGCGGTCGGGAACATCCGCCTTTGCAGCGAGTTGGAAAAGCAACTTCCCAACCGAAAAGGAGGACGCTTCCCATGGCCCGGTACCCGACGCCGCCCTTTCCCGAACAGCAGCAACCGATGCCCGGCTTTACGAACCGGATGGATCCGGTGCCGGATCATGGCGAGCTTTCCTACCGAGGGTCGGGGCGGCTTGCCGGCAAACGCGCCGTCATTACCGGCGGCGACAGCGGCATCGGCCGGGCGGTCGCGATCGCCTATGCGCGCGAGGGGGCCGATCTTCTGATTTCATATCTCGATGAGGACGAGGATGCCGAAGACACCAAGCGTCTTGTTGAAGAAGCAGGACGCAAGGCTGTGCTCATGCCGGGCGACATCAAGGCCTCCTCCCATTGCCGAGCGATCATCGACAAGGCGGTGGGGGAATTCGGCGGTATCGACATCCTCGTCAACAATGCGGCGCATCAGGCGAGCTTCTCCTCGATCGAAGATATCAGCGACGAAGAATGGGAGCTCACCTTCAAGGTCAACATTCACGCGATGTTCTATCTCTCCAAGGCCGCCGTACCGCATATGAAGCCAGGCAGCACCATCATCAATACCGCGTCGATCAATTCGGACAATCCGAACCCGGGCCTGCTTGCCTACGCGACCACCAAGGGCGCGATCCAGAATTTTACGGCAGGGCTGGCGCAGCTTCTCGCCGAAAAGGGCATCCGGGTGAATGCCGTGGCGCCTGGCCCGATATGGACGCCGCTCATTCCCTCCACCATGCCGGAAGACAAGGTCAAGGAGTTCGGCAAACAGGTGCCGATGAAGCGGCCAGGCCAGCCGGCGGAGCTTGCAACGACCTATGTGATGCTTGCCGACCCGCTTTCCAGCTACGTCTCCGGCACGATGATCGCAGTGACGGGCGGCAAGCCGATCCTCTGATCTTCTTCTTCCTCCATCGAGAACAGCGGCGGCATGCGCTCATGCCACCGTTCGGAGCCCGCGATCCATCCAATATCTCAGGTTCGCCGACCGATCTCCCGCGCCAGATCATCGAAACAGAATGTCTTGCCCTGTTCGTGTGCCTCGTTCGCCAGAAGCAGAAGGCGGATCGGGAACGCGACGGCTTTCTGATGGGAGCTCGAAATGCTGAGCGGCTTGTCGTCGGCAAGCACCGCACGTTCGGTGGTCTGCAGGACATCCTGGATTTCGACGTGGGATACGAGGCCCTTTTCGACCAGAAGGCGGTTGATCGCGGCAAGCGCGAGATAAAGACCTTCGAGCTGCGGGTTGGCGGTGTTCATGTCTCGGTCCTTTGCGTGGATGACGGCACGAAGGCAGCGGCATTCTCGTCGATCAGCCGGGCTCCGCGCTGCCGGGTCAGATAGCGCCAGATCCACTGAATGCTGACGAGCAGGCGCTTTTCGAAATTGACGAGCAGATAGACATGCACGATCGCCCAAAGAAGCCAGGCAAACCAGCCCTTGAGCGTCCATTTGCCGAAGTCGAAGATCGCGGCATTGCGGCCGATCACGGCTGTATTGCCGCGGTTTTGGAAGTGGAAAGGTCCGACAGGTTTGCCGTCCAGCAATTTCTCTTTGAGTGCGCGGCCGAGATATTCGCCCTGCTGCTTGGCGACCTGGGCGAGTGCCGGCAACGGTTTACCGTCTTCGGCAAGGCCAAGTGCCGTATCGCCGATCGCGAAGATATCGGGAAACCCCGTGACGGAGAGATCAGGCTCGACCGGAATACGGCCGCCGGCCTTGCCTTCAATGCCGAGCCACCTGCCGGCCGGGGATGCTTTCACGCCTGCCCCCCAGATGATGCAGCCGGCGCGGAAGCGCCGCGAGCCTGCCACGACCTCATCCTTGGTCATTGCTTCCACGGGAAGGTTTGTCAGCACCTCGACGCCCGTTTTCTCAAGTTCCCGAAGCGCATACTGGACGAGATTATCGGGGAAAGCTGAAAGGATCTTCGGACCAGCCTCTATGAGGATCACCCGCATATGGTCGGGCTCCAGCTTGCGAAAATCACGGGTGATCATGAAGCGGCCGAGTTCGGCAATCGCGCCTGCCATCTCCACCCCGGTCGGGCCGCCGCCGATGATGACGCTGGTCAGAAGCGCCTTCTTTTCCTCCGAATCCTGTGAGAGTTCGGCCTTTTCGAAGGCAAGCAGCAGGCGCTGGCGGATCAGCCGCGCCTCATGGATCGTCTTGAGCCCCGGCGCCCAGGCGCGCCAATCCTCGTGGCCGAAGTAATTATATTCGGAGCCGGTGGCGATCACCAACTGGTCGTAGGGTACCGAGGCGCCGTGATCGAGCTGAACCGTTTTCGCCGAGGGATCAATGCCGGTCACTTCCGCCAGCATGACCTTGATATTGCGGAAGCGGCCGAGCGTGCGGCGGATCGGTTCGGAAATATCGGCAGGTGACAGCGCCGCGGTCGCAACCTGATAAAGCAGCGGCTGAAAGAGATTGTGGTTGCGCCGATCGATGACGGTGACGTCGATTCCGGTATTGCCGAGGGTGCGGGCGGCCGCCAGACCGGCAAAGCCTGCACCGACGATGACCACGCGATGCGTCGTCGCTCCGGTCATATTGTCGCCCTGAGGCGTTTCTCCGGCCATTTCACCCCACCCTTCCTGACGGAGGTCGAAGCTCCGCACGACGCTCGTTCAACACGTGCCGACCTTGTTTGTTCCAAAGGCATTCTACCGGAACATTTTCAGTCCCGCGCCGTTCACACCACAACATCGAAAGGAGAAAGACATGAACAGCATCATCTGGTTGGTCGGCGCCATCGTTATTGTCATCGCGATTCTGAATCTCGTCGGATTCGCTTGATTTCGTTGAGAAATCTACGGGAATCTCAACCTCTGCAAGAGAATCAAGGCGCCGTCTCGAAGCAGATCGGCGCTTTCTCCATTGACGAAACCGACAGCTATTCCGCAAGCAAGAGCGCGAAGGGATAGTCGGCGAAGACCCTGCTGAGGGCGACCTGCTCTCCGAAATGCATCGTCTTTCCGGCACAGATGTCACGATAGCGGCGATGGGCGAGTTTTTCCGGCAGCGAAACCTCAGTTTCGGCCCAGCGGTCTGCCCCGAACTGAGGGGATGCCGTATGGAAGGCGCTGAAGACGAGCCGGGGGGCGATCACGATCAATGCATCTTCGGCGTCGGCGCGGGCGAAGGCAACGATATTGTCGGCGCGCTTGCCGACGGCTTCAAGGGGCAGGTATTCGCCCTTGCGAAACAACGTCGGTGCTTCCTGGCGCAGCCGCAGAAGGACGGCGGTGACATGCTGTTTCAGCCGGCCGCTCTGCCATTCCTCATTTGTCGATGGACGCATCTCACTCTCGGAAAGCCAGGTCTGCAACGTCTCGAAATCCGGCTCACGGCGATTGTCCGGATCGACGAGACTGAAATCGAGGCCTTCGCATCCCTGGTAGATATCCGGCACGCCGGGAGCGGTGAGTTTGATGATGGTCTGGGTGAGGCTGTTCACCAGACCGGCATGGATGAAGGGGCGGAGCGTATCGGAAAAATCCGCCCGAAAAGTCTGGTTCCCGGGCGAAAGAAGTCCGCGGGCATAGCCGATGACGGCTTTCTCGTAGGCCTCGTTGGAATCACCCCAATTGGTGCGGAGTTTCGCCTCGCGTAACGCCTTCCCGACGTAAGCGGCGAAGCGCTCCTCCAGGGCCTTCAGATCTTCCAGGTTCCCCGGATCGAAGGTTGCCGGCCAGACGCCGGCGAGCGCCTGATAGAGCATCCATTCGACGGGAGGTTCGGGGGCGGGGCCGTCATCCAATGCCGAGATTAAAGCTCTGTTCATTTCATGCCAGCGCGCGGCGGCTTCGGCCCAAAGTTCGGGAGCTTCGCTCAGTGTGTAAAGACGTGCGCGGGCATCCTCACCGCGTTTGGTGTCATGGGTGGAGGTGCCGGAAAGGGCGTCGGGTTCCCTTTCAAGCTTCGTCTCCATCGCTCCATGGAACCGCCCGAGCGAAGAGGCGCGAGGGAGCGGTTCACCGCCGACTTCGTTCAGCGCGAGCAGCATATGGTGACGATAGAAAAGCGTGTCCTCCATGGACTTTGCCATAAGCGGACCGGTCAGTTGCTGGAAGCGGGTGCGGAAGACTGAAGCGCGGCCGGCGACGGATTGCTCGACATCGCCGATCAGAATGCGCTCCAGGAAAGCGAGAGCATGGAGCGGCGGAGCGTTCGGTCCGTTTCGCACCGTGTCCAGAACTTTTCCCAGCACCCTCCGGTCTTCCGTCGGCAGGCCTTCCCGGGTGCCGTAAGTCCGGTAGATAGGAAAGGCAACCAGCAATTCGCGCAGGGCTGATCTCACGGAGGCTTCGGCAAGTGCCGATTCCCGATCCTCCACCTGCTGGATCTGCATGGCGAGCTTCAGCAGGGTTGCAACTTCTCCGGCGAAGTTGTTGTCGACCATCATCAATTTCGCGGCGCGGAGTTCGGCCTCCATGTTGACGGGATGACCGACGACCTGATGATAGGTCTCCCGGAGCGTATCGAGCTTGCCCGCATCGATGAGGACGTTGCTGACGGCGGCGATGAATTCGTAGCCGGTCGTACCGGAGACCGGCCAGTCGGCGGGGATATGCTCGCCTTCGCCGAGGATCTTTTCGACGATGATGTAGCAGTCCGGTCCGGTCTCGTGGCGCAGCCGCTCGAGGTATCCCTTCGGGTCGGCAAGCCCATCCACATGGTCTATGCGCAGGCCATCGACCATGCCGCCATGGACGAGTTCGAGGATGAGGTGATGGGTATCGTCGAAGACCGAACCGTCCTCAACCCGGACGCCGACGAGGCCGGCGATTTCAAAGAAGCGGCGGTAGGAGAGTTCGCGCGGCATGTCCCGCCAGGACATCAGCCGATAGGGCTGCTGGTCATGAAGCCTGGCGATCGCAGCTTTGTCCGTGGTCGCGAGCACCGCCGTCCCGCAGCCGGCATAGCTCGACGGCGTCAACGGATAGAGCGTTTCGTAGTAGGCAAGCGCCGGCCTGCCGGTTTTGGGATCGAGCCTGATGGAAATCTCGCCGGCTTCAAGCACCTTTTCGAACGTGTCGCCGAGAAAGGGAAGGGTGAGACGACGGCTCCAGTCGATGTCGAAATGGCGGGCGTAACGGCTGTTTTCGCCGTTTTCGACCACATCGCGCCACCACGGGTTTTCGAGCGATGCGGCCATGTGGTTGGGCACGATGTCGAGAATGAGGCCGAGGCCGCCCGCCTTCAGCGCCCGCACCATGCGCTCGAAGCCGGCGCGGCCACCGATCGCTGGATCGATCTCGTTGGCGTCGGTGACGTCATAGCCGTGCGTAGAGCCTGTCGTGGCGGTGAAGATCGGCGAGGCATAGAGGTGGCTGATGCCGAGCCGTTTCAGATAGGGCACCAGCGCCGCGGCGCGGTCGAAGGTCATGCCGTTGCGAAATTGGATGCGGTAGGTGGCGGTCGGGACCTTCATTCCGTGTCTCCGGTCGGTGCAAAGCTCACCACGATGGAGTTCGGCGGCAGATCCCTGGCCTGTTCCGGCCATGCGAAGATCACCTTGCCGGACAGCCCGGGCAGGGTTTGCGGCTCTTCGCCGATGTTGATCGCCATCGAAAGCGTGCCTTTCGGGAAGGTCCACGTGACGGCAAGGAAGCCCTTTTCCGTCTTCAGGACTTTGCCGCTGCCACCGTGCGCCGAGCGGAGCAATGGCAAGACATATTGCTTGCGAAGCTCAAGCAGCTTTCCGGTGAATTCCAGCCAGTCCCGGCCGTCGACGGAGTCCGGCTTGTTCCAGTCGAGCGTGGAGAAGTCGAAGGTCTGCCTCGCATTCGGATCCGGCACCAGGGTATCGTCGTCATGGCCGGCATGGCCCTCGAATTCCTTCCGGCGGCCGTCGCGCACCGCCTTCGCAAGATCACCATGGAAATCCGTGAAGAACAGGAAAGGGTTGGTCTCGCCATATTCCTCGCCCATGAAGAGGAGCGGGATATGCGGAGAAAGCAGCAGGGCGGCGAACAGCACCCTGGTCTTGTATGCGCCGGCGAGTGGGAGCAGTCGTTCGCCTTGCGCCCGGTTGCCTACCTGATCGTGGTTCTGGATGAAGTCGACGAAGGCAACGGGCGGCTGATCTGTGCTTTTGACGCCGCGCGGCCTGCCTTTTCGGGGTGAGACCTCGCCCTGATAGGCGAAGCCCTCGGTCAGCGCGCGGGCCGCCAGCTTTTCCGGATCCCTGGCGAAGTCCTCGTAATAGGCATGCGTTTCGCCGGTCGCGAGCACATGGACGGCATTGTGGAAATCGTCGTTCCACTCGGCCGTGAAGAGAGGAGCGTTGCCGTTCTCGTCGCGGGGATGGAGGAAGGTGACGTTGCGGTTGTCCTCGGTCGTCAGATGGATCGGCCGGCCGGTGATTTCGGCGCGGATGCGCTCGGCGATCTCGATCAGGACATGTTTTTCAGATGTGTCCTCGATCACGTCGACGGCATCGAAGCGCAGGCCGTCGAGATGGAATTCCTCCAGCCAGTAGAGCGGGTTCTCGACAATATAGCGCCGCACCGGATCGATGTCGTAGGCGATCGCTGCACCCCAGGGCGTCATTCTTTCCTTGTGGAAGAAAGACGGCGCGAGCATTGGCAGATAATTGCCTTCCGGACCGAAATGGTTGAGCACGATATCGAGCACGACCATCAGGCCATGGCCATGGGCAGCATCCACAAAGGCCTTGAAATCCTCCGGCGGACCATAGGCCGCATGCGGAGCATAGAGCAGTGCCCCGTCATATCCCCAGCCGCGGTTGCCGCCGAAATGAGCAACCGGCATGACCTCGATCATGGTGATGCCGAGTTCGGCCAGATAGGGTAATCTTTCGATCGCGGCGCGGAACGTGCCTCCCTTGGTGAAGGTGCCGATGTGGAGTTCGTAGATGACGGCCTCTTCCCAGGGACGTCCTTTCCAGTCCGGATGCTGCCAGGCATAGCTGGTCGGATCGATCACCAGCGATGGTCCGTTAACGTCCTGTTTCTGGCCGCGGGAAGCGGGATCGGGGACGACCATGCCGTTGGCGAGCAGATAGCTGTATTCCGTGCCCGGCACGACGCCGGTCGCGAGCAGATCGAACCAGCCGTCAGGGCTGCGGGTCATCTCGGTGTCTTCGCCGTTGAGCCTCAGCCAGACTTTTTTCTGGCCCGGCGCCCAGAGCCGGAAGCGCACCTCGCCGGCGGCGACATATTCCGCCCCCCATGTTCTTGGAAAAACGCGGAATTCGGTGACGGCATCCAGTTCCGGCATATCGACCTGTCCCTGATTGAGAGAGACCGGCAAACGGCTGAATTGCTTTCGAGTTCCATAGGGCCGTATACGCGCAAGAAAATTGCTGAAAGGCGTAACAAATAACAAGTTCGCAGGAGTGGTCCGCCATCGATTCCGGCTCTAGATTAAAGCTGGTGCAGACGGTTTCGAGGAGGAGATCTTTGCATGCTGACCGATGAGGAGGAGCTCATCCGTTCGACGGCCGCGGAGTTTTCCCGCGATGTGCTGAAACCCGGTGCCGCGGCGCGCGACAAGGCGCATGCGATCGAGCCGGAGGTGTTGCAGCAACTCGGCAAACTCGGCTTTCTCGGCATGCGAACGAGCGAGGAATGGGGCGGCGTCGGCTGTTCCTATGTCGCCTATGCAAGCGCCCTGATGGAGATTGCCGCGGGCGACGGGGCGGTCTCGACGCTCGTCAGCGTCCACAATTCCCCTGTCTGCTCGCTCATCGACGCGCATGCCTCCGACGAACAGAAGGAAAAATTCCTGCGGCCGCTCGCCGAGGGCCGGCATATCGGCGCCTTTGCGCTGACCGAAGCCGATACCGGCTCCGATGCGGCAGCGATCCGCACCCGGGCAACGAGGGATGGCGGCGATTACATCATCAACGGCTCGAAGATGTTCATCACCTCGGGCAGGATCGCCGGTACCGTGATCATCTTCGCCGTCACCGATCCCTCTGCGGGAAAACGCGGCATTTCCGCCTTCGTCACCTCCACCGATGTGCCCGGTTTTTCCATTTCCAAAGTCGAGGACAAGCTCGGCCAGCGCGCATCCGATACAGCGGCGCTGATGTTCGACAACCTGCGCATTCCCGAAAGCCAGCGGATCGGTGAGGAGGGAGCGGGGCTGAAGATAGCCCTTTCCGGCCTCGAGGCAGGCCGCATCGGGATTGCAGCCCAATGTGTCGGGATGGCGCAGGCGGCGTTCGACGTCGCACTCACCTATGCCAGGGAACGCAAGGCCTTCGGCAAGGTGCTGCTCGATCATCAGGCGGTCGCTTTCCGCCTGGCCGAGGCGAAGACCCAGATCGAGGCAGCGCGTCAACTGGTCTTGCATGCGGCAAGGCTCAAGGATCGCGGCGAGCCCTGCCTTTCGGAAGCCTGCATGGCAAAACTCTTCGCGTCGGAAATGGCGGAAAAGGTCTGTTCCGCAGCGATCCAGACGCTTGGCGGCTACGGCTATATTTCCGATTTCCCGGTCGAACGTATCTATCGCGACGTGCGGGTCTGCCAGATCTACGAGGGCACGTCCGACATCCAGAAGATCATCATCGCCCGGGGTTTGGCGAATTGAGTTGAGGTGACGCGGCAATTGTCGGTTCTTTGGGAGGAGAAGCGAATATGAAAGATGGAATGAGGCCCAGCCTGCCCGGCAAACTAAGCCTGCATGTGCCGGAGCCGGAGGTGAGGCCGGGCGGAAGACCGGACTTTTCCAACGTAGCCATTCCCAAGGCCGGTTCCGTGCGCCGGCCGGAAGTGGATGTCGACCCGGAGACGATCCGCGATCTTGCTTTCTCGATCATCCGGGTGCTGAACCGGGAAGGGGAGGCCGTCGGACCCTGGGCCGGAACGCTCACCAACGAGGAACTGATGGAGGGGCTGAGGCACATGATGCTGCTTCGCGCCTTCGATGCCCGCATGCTGATGGCGCAGCGGCAGGGCAAGACCTCCTTCTACATGCAGCATCTCGGCGAAGAGGCGGTCTCCTGCGCCTTCCGCAAGGCGCTGCAGCCGGGCGACATGAATTTCCCGACCTACCGTCAGGCAGGCCTCCTGATCGCCGGCGGGTATCCGATGGTTCAGATGATGAACCAGATCTATTCCAACGACGCCGACCCGTTGAAGGGCCGGCAGCTGCCGATCATGTATTCGGCGAGAGACCACGGTTTCTTCACGGTTTCAGGCAATCTCGCCACGCAATACGTGCAGGCGGTCGGCTGGGCCATGGCGTCGGCCATCAAGAACGATACGAGAATCGCCGCCGGCTGGATCGGCGACGGATCGACGGCCGAATCCGATTTCCATGCGGCGCTGGTCTTCGCCTCGACCTACCGGGCACCGGTCATCCTCAACGTCGTGAACAACCAGTGGGCCATTTCCACGTTTCAGGGCATCGCTCGCGGTGGCTCCGGCACGTTCGCGGCGCGGGGTCTGGGTTTCGGCCTGCCGTCGCTCAGGGTCGACGGTAACGATTATCTCGCCGTTCATGCGGTCGCCAAATGGGCAGCGGAGCGGGCACGGCGGAATATCGGCCCGACGCTGATTGAATACGTCACCTATCGTGTCGGCGCCCATTCCACCTCCGACGATCCCTCCGCCTACCGCCCCAAGGAGGAGTCGGAGGCCTGGCCGCTCGGCGATCCGGTCATTCGCCTCAAGAACCATCTGGTCCGCATCGGTGCCTGGAGCGAGGAGCGCCACAGCCAAATGGAGGCGGAAATCCGCGACACGGTCGTAGCCGCCCAGAAGGAGGCGGAGCGTCACGGCACGCTGCATTCCGGCGGCCGCCCCTCGATGCGTGACATGTTCGAGGGTGTCTATGCCGAAATGCCGCCGCACCTGAAACGCCAGCGCCAGCAGGCGGGGGTGTGAGATATGGCACGGATGACGATGATCGAGGCGATCCGCAGCGCCCTGGACGTTTCCATGGGGCGTGACGACGACGTGGTCGTGTTTGGCGAGGACGTCGGGTATTTCGGCGGCGTCTTCCGCTGCACGCAGGGCCTCCAGCAGAAATACGGCAAGACGCGGTGTTTCGACGTGCCGATCAATGAATCCGGGATCGTCGGAACCGCGATCGGCATGGCCGCCTATGGATTGAAGCCCTGTGTGGAAATCCAGTTCGCCGACTACATGTATCCGGCCTATGACCAGATCACCCAGGAGGCGGCGCGACTGCGTTATCGCTCGAATGGCGATTTCACCTGCCCCATAACCATCCGCATGCCGACCGGCGGTGGCATCTTCGGCGGGCAGACGCACAGCCAGAGCCCGGAGGCGCTGTTTACCCATGTCTGCGGCCTGCAGGTCGTGGTGCCCTCCAATCCCTATGACGCCAAAGGCCTTTTGATCTCGTCGATCGAGAACCCGGATCCGGTGATCTTCCTGGAGCCGAAGCGGCTCTACAACGGCCCCTTTGACGGCCATCACGACCGGCCGGTGACGTCCTGGGGCTCGCATCCGCTCGGCGAGGTGCCGGCGGAGCACTACACGGTGCCGCTCGGCAAGGCGGTCGTACGCCGGCCGGGTTCGGCGGTCACGGTCCTCGCCTATGGCACGATGGTGCATGTGGCCGAGGCGACGGCGGAGGAGACGGGAATAGATGCGGAGGTGATCGACCTGCGCACGCTGCTGCCGCTCGACCTCGAAACCATCGTGGCGTCAGTCAGGAAGACCGGCCGCTGCATGGTCGTGCACGAGGCGACAATGACCTCCGGCTTCGGTGCGGAGCTCGTGGCATTGGTGCAGGAACACTGCTTCTACCATCTTGAAGCGCCGGTCATCCGTGTCGCCGGCTGGGATACACCTTATCCGCATGCGCAGGAATGGGACTACTTCCCGGGGCCGGCCCGTGTCGGCCGGGCACTGCGCGACATGATGGAGGCCTGACATGGGTGAGAAAATCATCAAGCTGCCGGATGTCGGCGAAGGGGTCGCGCAAGCCGAGCTCGTGGAATGGCATGTGAATATCGGCGACCTTGTGCGGGAGGACACGATGCTCGCCGCCGTGATGACCGACAAGGCAACCGTGGAAATTCCCTCTCCGGTGGAAGGCGAGGTCACCTGGAGGAATGGCGACATTGGCGACATGATTGCCGTCGGGGCAGCCATTCTCAAAATCAAGACCGCCGGTGAAGCGGGTGAGGAGGAGCCGGCGATCGAGCTGACTTCGCCTGAGCGGGCGCCGCGTTCGGCCGAGCTCGAAGATGAGCCGAAGCCTGTCGCGGAAAAGCGGGAACCCGCAGCGGGGGGCACTCCGGCAAAACCGTCTGCAGCGGCGGCATCCCCAGGTGTCGGTGCACCGCGCTCCGGAGGCGAAAGGCCACTCGCACCGCCAGCCGTCCGCCTGCGGGCCAGGGAAGCAGGTATCGATCTCAGGCAGGTACCGGGAACCGGTCCGGCCGGGCGCATCACCCATGAAGACCTCGATATGTTCCTGAGCCGCGAGACAGGGAGCGCTGTTGCGGCCGGCCTGCAGCCCAACAAGAGCGTGCAGGAGGTCAAGATCGTCGGCCTTCGCCGCCGCATCGCGGAAAAAATGGCGCTCGCCAAGTCGCGCATTCCCCACATCACCTATGTGGAGGAGGTGGACATGACGGCGCTGGAGGAATTGCGGACCCGTCTGAATGGCAATCTGAAGCCGGGCAAGCCGAAGCTCACCATATTGCCGTTCCTGATGCGGGCGATGGTCAAGGCGATCGCAGAGCAACCGGGCATCAATGCACATTTCGACGACGAGGCGGGGGTGATCCATCAATTCGGCGGCGTGCATATCGGCGTTGCGGCGCAGACGCCCTCCGGCCTCGTCGTGCCGGTGGTCAAGCATGCCGAGGCGCGGGACATATTCGACTGTGCCCGCGAGGTTGCGCGGCTGAGCGAAGCTGCGAAGAACGGCACCGCCTTGCGCGAGGAGCTTACCGGTTCGACGATCACCATCAGCTCGCTCGGCGCGATGGGCGGGATCGTCTCGACGCCGGTCATCAACCGTCCGGAAGTGGCGATCATCGGCGTCAACAAGCTCGCGATCCGGCCGCATTGGGACGGGACGCAGTTCGTGCCGCGCAAGATGATGAACCTGTCTTCCAGCTTCGATCATCGGGTGATCGACGGCTGGGACGCCGCGACCTTCGTGCAGAGGCTGAAGGCGCTCCTGGAAACGCCGGCGTTGATATTCGTCAGCGAATAGGCCCGAAAATCGGTTCCGATTTTCGGAAGGCACTATTCGCCGATTCAAAGAGTTAGAGCGTCCTTTGTGAATCCGGAGGATGCACAAAGGACGCTCTATGAGTGAGGTGGAAGAAGAACAATGAAGGAAATCGCCTGCAAGCTTCTCGTCATCGGGGCCGGTCCGGGCGGCTATGTCTGCGCCATCCGGGCCGGCCAGCTGGGAATCGATACGGTCATCGTCGAAATGGCGAAGCCGGGCGGCACCTGCCTCAATATCGGCTGCATCCCGTCCAAGGCGCTGATCCATGCGGCCGACGATTTCCACGGAGCCGTGGCCATGGCCGCGGGTAGGAACGCCATGGGCATCGGAGCCGAGAACCCGGCCATCGATCTCGCGAAGACCGTGGCCTGGAAGGACGGGATCACCGGCCGCCTGACCATGGGCGTGTCGGGCCTCCTGAAGAAGGCAGGCGTAAAGATCGTCGTCGGCCGGGCGAAATTTCGCGACGGCAAGACGGTTGCGGTGGAGACCGAGACCGGTCAGCAGGTCATCCGTGCGGAGAATGTCGTCATTGCCACAGGCTCCGCGCCGGTCGAGCTGCCGGCATTGCCGTTCGGCGGAAAGGTTATTTCATCGACCGGTGCATTGTCGCTGACCGAAGTGCCTGGGAGGTTGGCGATAGTTGGTGCGGGTTATATCGGCCTCGAACTCGGCATCGCCTTCGCCAAGCTGGGGTCGAAGGTGACGATCGTCGAAGCGCTCGACCGCATCCTGCCGCTCTACGACGCGCAGCTTACACAGCCGGTTGCAAGGCGGCTTTCGGCTCTGGGGGCCGAGGTGCTGCTCGGTACCAAGGTGAGGGGCATGTCGGCGACCGGCGAGGCACTGCTTGCGGAAACCGGAGATGGCGAGGAGAAACGGATCTCCGCCGACAAGGTGCTCGTGACGGTCGGCCGCCGGCCGGTCACCGAGGGCTGGGGCCGACAGGAACTGGAACTCGACATGGACGGGCGGTTCCTGAGGATCGACGAGCAATGCCGCACGTCAATGCGCGGTATCTATGCGATCGGCGACGTGACCGGGGAGCCGATGCTGGCGCACCGGGCGATGGCGCAGGGCGAGATGGTGGCGGAGATCGTTTCGGGCAAACGCCGGAACTGGGACAAGCGCGCGATCCCCGCCGTCTGCTTCACCGATCCGGAGATCGTGTCGGTCGGGCTGTCGCCGGACGAAGCGCGAGCGGGCGGCCGCGAGACCAAGGTCGGCCAGTTTCCGTTCACGGCCAATGGCCGGGCGATGACCTTGTCATCGGAAGAAGGATTTGTGCGGGTGGTGGCGCGCGCCGACAACCATCTGGTGCTCGGCATACAGGCGGTCGGGACAGGGGTTTCCGAATTGTCCGCGGCTTTCTCGCTGGCGGTCGAGATGGGCGCGAGGCTGGAGGATATAGCGGGCACGATCCATGCGCATCCGACGCTATCGGAAGCATTTGCCGAGGCGTCGATGAAGGCGCTCGGGCACGCGCTGCATGTGTGAGATTTCACCCTCCCCTTGAGGGGAAGGGTCGGACCGTAGGTCCGGGGTGGGGTGAACCGTCGGAGATCAAATTGGTCACCCCAACCCGTCGCTTCGCGACGACCTCCCCCCTTGAGGGGGAGGTGGGTTTCACAACTCCAGCAGCGCATACGGTCTTCCGGTCGGCTTCTCGACATGGGACGCGACGTTGTAGACGGGGGCGCCGCCGGGCGTCTTGCCGGAATAGGTGCCGCGATGGGCGTGGCCGTGTACGACCGCTTTCACCGGGAAGCGGTCGATGGTTTCCGCCAGACGCGAGGAGCCGAGGAAGGGATAGATTTCCTGCGGCTCACCCGCCACTGTATCCAGAACCGGGGCATAATGCAGCACGACCATCGCCCGTTCAGAGCGCACCTGCCTGAGCGCGTTTTCGAGCCGCATGGTCTCTTCCACGCTTTCCGCCACCATGGCCTTGATCGCCGGTTCGCCGAAGGAGCCGAGCATGTAACGGCCGAAGCCCCCGGCAAAACCCTTGACGCCTGCAAACCCGACGCCGTCGATCTCGACCGCCTGGCCTTCGAGCAGCTGGACGCCGGCATCCTTGATGATTGCCGTCACCTCTTCCACATGACCACATTCGTAATCGTGGTTGCCGAGCACGCCGACGACGGGGATGGAGCAGGAGCGCAGCTCCGCAGCAAGGATTTCCGCCTCCCTCGGCTTGCCGAGGTCCGTCAGGTCACCGGTGAGCACGAGGATGTCGGCGATCTGGGAAATCTCGCTGAACAGCTCCTTGTACGAGGTGCCGTCGTTTTCCTTCACATGCAGGTCGCCCATGGCGGCGATCTTCAGCCTGCCGTTGGATTTCATCCCGGTGTCGTCTTTTGCGTCGGTCGTCCGGGTCACGACGATACTCCTTGCAAGTCCCTAGGCAAGTCTTTTGGCAGGTCGTCGCGCAGGTCGCCTTCGCCGCCCACATCGGCAAAGCCCCATTCCTTCACGTCGATCTCGAAATCCACCCGGCTGAACATGCGGCCGCGGCAGATCTTCATCTGCGGCAGCGGTAGCTCGCGCTGCGCCTTCAACCGGTCGAGCAGCTCGTCCAGCAGCCAGTCAGGCACCTTGTCGCGCTCGGTCGGATAGATCCAGCGGAAGTTCAGGAGGTGGATCAGCAGCACCTCCCAATGCACTTCCATGTGGTTCAGAAGCCGCTGCCAGTCGATCTGGTCGTGAGCGCGCAGGATGACATGGACGATGTCTCCGCCGTCATAGCGGTGGCGGAGCTGCACGAAACATTTCGACCAGATGAGCTCGGTCGGCGCGATGATGCTCACCTTGTGGCCGCCCATCTCGATCTGCCGGGCATTCTCGAACCAGGCGTCGCTGATTGGCATCGTGCCGTTCGAGCCGGCGAAAATGACATCGAAGAAGTGCGGGCCTTTCTTCACCTTGCCGAGCCAGCGGTCGTCCTCCACCTCGATCTCGTAGCCCTTCTCCTTGAAGTGAGCGAGAATGCGGGCGTAATCGCCGGCGCGGCAGAAGATATCGAGGTCCTTCGTCTGCCGG
The DNA here is from genome assembly GCF_040066075.1 of Neorhizobium phenanthreniclasticum. Lineage (NCBI taxonomy): Bacteria > Pseudomonadati > Pseudomonadota > Alphaproteobacteria > Hyphomicrobiales > Rhizobiaceae > Neorhizobium > Neorhizobium phenanthreniclasticum. Next base: position 234,319 of record NZ_JBEAAL010000002.1, on the reverse strand, counting down.
GAAATGCCGGTATAGGCACTCACCGCAAAGGTGCCGGCGACGAGGAAGGGGATATGGCATTTGACGAGGTCTTCGAGCGCCATGGCCACGAAGGACTCGGAATCCGGATCGGCAAGCGTCGGTGACGCCTTGACTTCCATCTCGGGCTCGTTCCCCAGTATAGCCTTCGCCGGCTTCGGCATCAGGTTCTGCGCGGCATTGGCTTCGGCGTTCATTGACGATCTCCGATTCGGTTGCGTGCAGGAGAACACTCGTGCGGGTTCTTGAGTTCCGCCCTGGGCGGTTTGCGGATGACAGGTTCAACGTTCCGGATTGTCCGCATTCATAGTTGTCCCTTCCTCTTATCGCGCCGCCCAAGGGCGCCGCTGGTTATCAGAACAACCCGTGGGTAAATGAGATGTTCCACCTCAAAGGCGGGAACCAAAACCATGCCGGTCTGTTCTTCTCGGATGTGAAACCGAGGAGGCAGACATGCCAGCGAAATCGAAATCACAGCAGAAGGCCGCCGGCGCGGCGCTCGCCGCCAAGCGGGGCGAGATCAAGAAGGGCGAGCTCAAGGGCGCTTCGAAGGGCATGGAAAAATCCATGAGCGAAAAGGAGTTGCACGAGATGGCTTCGGCGAAGCGCAAGGGCAAGCCGGAGCATGCCGCGCACCGCTGATCCCTGATCCCAAGGGCTTTGCAGCCAGATCGGAACTTCCCGGGGAGACGGACGTTTTCGGAGCGCCGTCTTTTCGTGGAGGAGGAAAAGCCATGCCGCCGGAAGAACTCGATGCGACATTGACCGCCTTGCCGCTCCGGATCGGAGTCTATGTTCCGGACGATCTTTTGGAAGACTGGTTTGCACCAGGCACCGGCATGAAGCCGGCGAGCGCGGCGGCGCTGACCGCGGCGGAAGCCTATGGCCGGCGCTTCGAATGCGAGTTCAAATATTATCCCGAGCGGATGGAAGGCGTTTTCTGGAAATGGGTTCCGGCCCTTTGAGGGCACCGGTGAAGGCTCCAGGCCCTATCAGAACGGGAAGGCTGCCGTGCCGTTCGAGATCGCTCTCCTCCACGCCGCTGGAGCGAGCGAACGGTCCGCCAAGAGACACGGCAGCACTCCACGCAATCATACGGGACCGACAAACGACAAAACGGGAAGCCGCCGTCACCGGCGGTCCCGGACCACATGATACCCGGTCCCATCGCCGTTAACGAGCAGACCGGCAGGTGGTTCCGGAGAAAATGCAACCCGGCTAAAATATGTTTCCGCCGGGTCACTTATGGTTGTTCCGATCCGGTCTACGCAGGAACGTAGCGGTCGCGCAGGGCTTCGAACTTATTGAGCTGCTCTGCGATCAGTTCGCGGTTTGCGTCGCGGCGGACAAAGACCTTGAACATCGCCGAACCCTTGTCATTCATGAACCAGACCGAACAGGAGCGGCGGCCGTGGAAGGCACGGTCCACGAACGTCACCGACGCGCAGTTATCCTTCCGGATATGGCCGCCGATCGGACTGGCTCCGTGGATGTTGAACCAGCCGTGTGCCTCGGAGCCGGCCGGAAGGCTGCCTTCTGCCTCCAGCACGATGTCCTCCGTATGGACGATAAAGAGGACTTCGCCCCAGGTGCCCATCTCGGACCAGATATCCAGGAAATGATCCTTCCCGACGATAACCGCGGCACCTCTCGGCAGGATTTCGAGAATTTCGGCCGGCGTCACCTCGGCCTTTGCGGCAATCGCCTCGACCACGCCGTCAGGCTTTTCTGCAAGTGCTGCGAGCGCCCGTTCACGGCGGTCCGGCTTGACGTCTGAATCAGCATTCATCGGCCTGCCTCAGGCAGCGTCGGCGCGTGCGCCGTTCTTGTCTTCGTGGATGATGACTTCGAAACCCTCGAAATGCGGGCCCGAGAGATATTCGACCTTGCCGCGGTTTTCGCCGGCCTTGGCATGGGCGGCGCGGAACTGCTCCGACTTCGTCCAGGCCTCGAAATCCGCGAAGCTTTCCCAGACCGTGTGCGATGCATAGAGGGTGTGATCCTCCGCCTTCGGACCCTTCAGCATGTGGAACTCGATATAGCCGGGGAGTTCGGCCAGGCGGCCCTGCCGGCTGCGCCAAATGTTCTCGAAAGCCTCTTCATAGCCCGGCACCACACGGAATCGGTTCATGGCGATATACATTTATCGGTCCTCACAATAAGTTTCATTTTCGGCTCAAGATATCTACGGCCGGCGCTCTTGAAAAGCCGAAAAAACTTGCGTAGTCAACTCAAGTTATGTCGTCGAAGGCGTGGCGCCGGGTGGATTTTCGCAAGCCCGGGAATGGTACAATCAGGGTAGGCATTATGACATATTCTTCCGCCGTCTGCCGATTTTTCGTGGTCGCATCTCTTGCAACGGGTCTTGCTGCCGGCCATGCCGCGGCGGCCGAAAAGGGCAATCCCGAGGCGAAGCGCATCGTTTCGGTCGGCGGCACGATCACGGAAATTCTCTACGCGCTTGGCGCCGAGGACCGCATCGTTGCGCGGGATTCCACCAGCTTCTATCCCGATGCTGCGAATGGCAAGCCGGATGTCGGTTACATGCGAGCGCTTTCCGCGGAAGGCGTTCTCGGTCAGAAGCCGGATCTGATCCTGATGGAAGAGGGGTCCGGCCCACCGCCCGTGCTTGAAATCTTGAAAGCCAGCGAAGTGCCGATGGTCACGATCCCGACGCCGCCCGAGGCCGACAAGATCGGCCAGAAAATCCGCGACGTGGGCGCCGCCGTAGGCCTTTCCGACAAGGCGGAGGCGCTGGCGGTCAAGACGGAAGCGGACCTCAAGAAGCTTGCCGAAGACGTTGCGAAGGTTCCTGGGCCGAGAAAGAAGGTGCTCTTCGTCCTGTCGCTCTCGAACGGCCGTGTGATGGCCGGCGGCGCAGACACGGAAGCCGGTGCGGTGATAGAAATGGCCGGCGGCATCAATGCCGCGCCGACGATCAACGGCTACAAGCCGCTCGCCGACGAGGCGGTGATCGCCGCCCAGCCAGACGTGATCCTTTCCATGTCGCGCGGCGATCACAAACTTACACCGGGACAGGTCTTCGCGGTTCCTTCCATGCAGACGACGCCGGCAGCCGCCAACAAGGCGCTCATCTCCATGGATGGCCTGCTGCTGCTCGGCTTCGGTCCGCGCACGCCGGAGGCCGCCCGCGCGCTGGCCGCGCAGATCTATCCGGGAGCGATCAACTGATGAAAGCGCTGGCGATGGCCTTTCGCCCGGCAAGCAGTGGCGACCGGACGCAGCAGGGCGTTCTGGTCCTCATCCTGCTCGCGGCGATCCTCTTCGTCGCCTGCCTCATCTCGCTCGGCGTCGGTCCGACTGGCGTGGGCCTTCGCGATCTCTGGGCCTACGCGACCGGCAACGCTGCAAGCCTTTCGACGCAGGAGCGGGTAATCCTCGAGGCCGTGCGCCTGCCGCGCACGGCGCTCGGGCTGCTGGTGGGCGCGGGGCTTGCCGTTTCCGGCGCAATGATGCAGGGCCTCTTTCGCAATCCGCTCGCCGATCCCGGCATCGTCGGCGTGACGTCAGGTGCCGGGGTGGCGGCGGTCGCGGCGATCGTACTTGGCAATACGGTACTTGCGCCCGTCTCCATGCTGCTCGGCAACCAGTTCCTGCCGCTGATGGCTTTCTTCGGTGGCCTCTTCAACACCTGGATGCTCTATATGATCGCAACCCGCGACGGCCGGACGTCGACCACTACACTCATCCTTTCCGGCATCGCGATCGGCGCTCTTTCAGCGGCGATCATGGGCCTCATGATCGTCATGGCCGACGACCGGCAACTCCGTGACATCACCTTCTGGAGCCTCGGCTCGCTCGGTGGCGCCACCTTCGGTCGCGTGCTCTCGATCCTGCCGTTCATCGCCATCGTGCTCGCCATCATGCCCTTCGTGGCGCGAGGGCTCGACGCACTGATCCTGGGCGATGCTGCCGCCTTCCACATGGGCATCCCGGTGCAGAGGCTGAAGACGATTGTCATCGTGGCGGTGGCTGCCGCCTGCGGTTCGACGGTCGCGGTGGCGGGTTCCATCGGTTTCGTCGGCATCGTCGTGCCGCATCTCCTGCGTCTCGCCATAGGGCCGTCCCACCGTTTCCTGCTACCCGGTTCGGCCCTCGGAGGCGGGGCGCTGCTGCTCATCGCAGACAGCGTGGCGCGCACCGTCGCCGCGCCTGCGGAACTGCCGATCGGCGTCATCACGGCGCTCTTCGGTGCACCGGTCTTCCTCTTCCTGCTCATCGGGAAGAAGGGAGTGAGCATGCGGGACATGCCATGATTTCGGGCGAACACATCACCGTCGCCCGCTCGGGCCGCAAGCTTCTCGACAATGTCGGGATCGACCTCAGGCCTGGTCGGTTTACCGTGATCATCGGTCCGAATGGCGCCGGCAAATCGACGCTGATGAAGGTGGTATCCGGCGAGATGAAGCCGGATACGGGTTTCATCTCCTACTACGGAACGAGTATCGGTCTTTGCCAGCCGGCCGAGCTTGCCAAGCGTCGGGCCGTGCTGCCGCAGGCAACACAGCTTGCCTTCCCCTTTACGGCACTTGAAATCGCCCGCATGGGGGCGGTGGCGCAGCGAGCGCTGAACCCGACCGAGCAGGCGCGGCAGGCGCTCGCCAAAGTCGGATTGCGTGGTTTCGAAAGCCGGCCCTATCCGTCGCTCTCCGGCGGCGAACAGCAGCGGGTGCAGTTTGCCCGGGCGCTTGCCCAGGTACCACAGCCGATTGTCGATGGCGTACCGCGGGCGCTCTTCCTTGATGAGCCGACCGCAAGCCTTGACCTCGGTCACCAGATTTCGGTGCTGGAGATCGCCCGCGATTTCGCGAGCGCCGGCGGGATCGTGCTCGCCATCCTGCACGACCTCAATCTCGCTGCGGAATTTGCCGATCAACTTGTGGTGCTGAACCACGGCAAGATCGTCGCGGAAGGCGCGTGTGCGGAGACGGTCAATGACGAGATCATCGCCAGCGTCTATGGGATTGCCGGCGCGGTCGGGCGGCTGCCGGCCGAACATATCCCATATGTGCTGCCGCAATCGCGGCATCGCTGACCCCCGCGGACCTCAGGCACCGGGTTCCGGACGGGTGACGACGAAAATCGCCGGACCGATCATCAGGGCTGCGACCAGGGTAGCACGCCAGAAGGGCGGCGACGTCCCGAACCAGAAGATGGCATAGCTGACGCTCATCATCACGACCGCGGCGATTTTCGCCTTCCGCGGGATCGCACCCTTTTCCCGCCAGTCCCTGAGCGGCGGGCCGAATTTCGGGTGTTCGAGCAACCATGCTTCGAGCTTCGGCGAGGAGCGTGCAAAGCAGGCGACCGCAAGCAGCAGAAAGGGCGTCGTGGGCAGGACCGGCAGGAAAACGCCAATCACGCCGACAGCTACGAAGAACCAGCCGAGACTGAGAAGCAGGGGACGCATGAATGACCTACAATAAATCCTGAGCAGGATAGAGAAGTTTGAGGGCCGAGTCTCGACAAATTTGTGCAGTGCGATTGACCGCGCAGTCTGCCCTTCCCATTTGTTTCATGCCCGTTATAGTGCCCGCCGGTTTCAACAGCCTTCAGGAGACATGATGTCGAAGAAGAAAGTGCTCGTGGTCGGCGGAGCCGGCTATATCGGCTCCCACACGTGTCTGGTGCTGGCGGAGCGGGGCTACGAGCCCATCGTCTTCGACAATCTCTCCAATGGCCATGCGGAATTCGTCCGCTGGGGACCGCTGGAAGAGGGCGACATCCGCGATCGCCCGCGCCTCGACGAGGTTTTCGCAAAATATAAGCCGGATGCGGTTTTGCATTTCGCGGCGCTGATCGAGGTGGGGGAATCGGTCAAGAACCCGGTCGGTTTCTACGACAACAATGTCATCGGTGCGCTCACGCTGCTGTCGGCGGCGATGGATGCGGGCTTGAAGGCCTTCGTCTTCTCCTCGACCTGCGCCACCTATGGCCTGCCTGACCGGGTGCCGATGGACGAGACGCATAAGCAGGCGCCGATCAATCCCTATGGCCGCACCAAGTTCATCATCGAGCAGGCGCTCAAGGATTACGGCCAGTACAAGGACCTGAAGTCCGTCATGCTGCGCTATTTCAACGCCGCCGGCGCCGATTTCGAGGGCAGGATCGGTGAATGGCATACGCCGGAAACGCACGCCATCCCGCTGGCGATCGAGGCCGCACTCGGCCGCCGCCAGGGCTTCAAGGTGTTCGGTGACGATTACGACACCCGCGACGGCACCTGCGTGCGCGACTATATCCATGTGCTGGACCTTGCCGATGCGCATGTCCGCGCCGTGGACTATCTGCTCGCGGGCGGCGAGACGATGGAACTCAATCTCGGCACCGGCACGGGCACGACTGTGAAGGAACTGCTGGCGGCGATTTCCGAAGTGTCGGGGAAGCCCTTCCCGGTGGAATATGTCGGAAGGCGCGAGGGCGATTCCACCTCGCTCGTCGCCAATAACGACAAGGCGAAGGCTGTGCTCGGCTGGGAGCCGCAATATACGCTCGCAGACATCATCCGTTCCGCCTGGAATTGGCATTCGCGCAGCAATCACGTTCTGAAATAGGGAAGGCCGGTCATGGCAAAATTGGTCCACTCGATGATCCGGGTGCTGGATGAGGCGCGTTCGGTCGATTTCTATGAGAAGGCTTTCGGCCTCAAGATCGCCGAGCGGGTGCCGTTCGACGGATTCACACTGATCTACATGGCCAATCGGGAGACCGGGTTCGAACTGGAACTGACGGTCAATGCCGGCCAGGAAGAGGCTTACGACCTCGGCAACGGTTATGGGCATATCGCCGTCTCGGTCGAGGATATCGATCTGGAATACAGGCGCTTTGTCGATCTCGGGTTGCCGGTCGGCAAACTTGTGGACATGCAGTATAACGGCAAGCCGTTTGCGCGGTTCTTCTTCGTCACCGACCCTGATGGCTATAAGATCGAGGTCCTGCAGCGAGGCGGCCGGTTCCAATAGGAGAACAAGCGATGGCGGAGGGCGAGGTCAGGCTCGAGGAAAGCTGGAAGCACGTGCTCGGGCCGGAATTCGAAAATCCTTACATGAGCGAACTGAGGCGTTTTCTCGTCGCCGAGAAGCAGGCGGGCAAGCGGATATTTCCCAAGGGCAGCGAATATTTCCGCGCCCTCGATCTCACCCCGCTCGAGCATGTGAAGGTCGTCATCCTCGGCCAGGACCCCTATCACGGCTACGGCCAGGCGCACGGGCTCTGCTTCAGCGTCAGGCCGGGCGTGCGCATCCCGCCCTCGCTCGTCAACATCTACAAGGAGATGGAAACCGATCTCGGTATCCGACCGGCCAATCACGGTTTCCTGGAGCATTGGGCAAGCCAGGGCGTGCTGCTCCTGAACAGCGTGCTGACGGTCGAGGAGGCGAGGGCGGCCTCGCACCAGGGGCGGGGATGGGAGCGCTTCACCGATGCCGTCATCCGCGCCGTCAACGAGGATTGCGACGGCGTCGTCTTCATGCTCTGGGGCTCCTATGCCCAGAAGAAGGCGGCCTTCGTCGATACGAAAAAGCACCTTGTGCTCAAGGCCCCGCATCCTTCGCCGCTTTCGGCCCATAACGGGTTTTTTGGCTGCCGGCATTTTTCCAAGGCCAACGACTTCCTGATTTCGCGCGGCAAAGAACCGATCGACTGGCAATTGCCCGAGCGCGTATCTGTGAACAATTAACCGCTCGCCATCTTCGAAAAGTGAACAATGCGTTCGGATAGGGCAGTCTATCCAATCCGCACCCGATCGACCAAATAATGCCCCAGATAACGGCTCGCTGAGCCAGAAAGGGGTTTGAAATGCTCGACCAGATCAAGGGCCTCCACCACGTCACATCGATGGCTGCGAGCGCCGGCACCAACAACAGGTTCTTCACCGATACGCTTGGGCTCCGCCGGGTCAAGAAGACCGTCAATTTCGATGCGCCTGATGTCTACCATCTCTACTACGGCGACGAAGTGGGCACGCCCGGTTCGGTGATGACCTATTTCCCGTTCCCGCATATCGCCCGCGGCCGCCCCGGCACCGGCGAAGTGGGCACAACGCTCTTTTCGGTCCCGGAAGGTTCGATCGGCTACTGGACCGACCGGCTGAGCAAGGCAGGCGTCGACGGCTTGAAGACCGACAGCGCCTTCGGCGAAAACCGGCTGTATTTCGCAGGTCCGGACGGCGATGGTTTCGCGCTCGTCGAGGTCAAGGACGATCCGCGTGCGCCCTGGACCGGCAACGGCGTTGGCGAGGACAATGCGATCCGTGGTTTCCATTCCGCTTCGCTGAGGCTTCGCGATGAGGGCGCCACCGGTGAACTGCTGAAATACATGGGTTACAGCCAGATCGATGCGAAGGACGGCGTGACGCGCTTCGGTATCCCTGGCGGCAACGGCGCCGACGTCATCGACATCGAAACCATGCCCAACATCGCCCATGCCCATCTCGGCGCCGGCTCGGTCCACCATATCGCCTTTGCGGTCGAAAACCGCGAGAAGCAGCTCGAAGTCCGCAAGGCGCTGATGGAAACCGGCTATCAGGTGACCCCGGTCATCGACCGCGATTACTTCTGGGCGATCTATTTCCGTACGCCGGGCGGCGTGCTGTTCGAAGTCGCCACAAACGAGCCCGGCTTCAACCGGGACGAGGATACGGCCCATCTCGGCGAAGCGCTGAAGCTGCCGAAGCAGCATGCACATCTGAGAGAAGCCCTCGAACAGCATCTCGAACCGATCGAATAAGCCGGCAGAGGCGGGCCGAAAAGCGCAAGGCGTTTTCGACCCGCCGCCGGATCAAGCAGATTTCAGGAGAATCCAATGAGTTACGACAGCTACGTGCACCGGGCAAAGGCCGGTGCGCCCGGATCGCCGATCCTGTTCGTCTTCCATGGCACCGGCGGCGACGAGAACCAGTTCTTCGATTTCGGCGGCAGGCTTTTGTCCGGCGCGACGGTGATCTCGCCGCGCGGCGACGTGTCCGAACACGGCGCGGCCCGCTTCTTCCGGCGCAAGGCGGAGGGGGTCTACGATTGCGACGACCTGGCGCGTGCAACCGAGCGGATGAGCGAGTTCGTGGCCGCCAACCGCGACCGCTACGAATCCTCGACCGTGCTCGGCCTCGGCTTCTCGAACGGTGCGAACATTCTCGCCAATATCATGATCGAGAAGCCCGGATTGTTCGAGGCCGGGGTCTTGATGCATCCGCTGATCCCGTTTTCGCCGAAGGACCGCAAGGCCGGTGAAGAAGCGCATGTGCTGATCACGGCCGGCGAGAACGACCCGATCTGCCCGGTGCCGCAAACGGTGGCGCTTGCCGACTATCTGAAGCGGCAGGGCGATACGGTGACGCTCGAATGGCATGGCGGCGGCCACGAAATCCGGCCGAACGAGATCGAAGCCATCAAGACGTTTTTCACGCCTTACGGGGTATAGGGTCTCAGGGGAAACTCCGGACTTGCGAGGGATAGGGGCTTGGCCGATAGTGGCCATGCCGTTTCTCTGGCTGTCCGGAGGTCTTCCATGAGCAACCATCTGAAGTTCTTCATCGACGGGGCCTGGGTGAAGCCCGAAATCCCCGTCGCGCTCGATGTCATCGACCCTTCGACCGAAGAGGCCTATACGCAGATCGCGCTCGGTTCGACGGCGGATGTGGACAAGGCGGTCGTCGCCGCGAGAGCCGCGTTCGCCTCCTTTTCCCAATGGCCGAAGGGCGAACGGCTGGCGCTCTTAAAGCGCATCCTCGTGGAATATGAAAAGCGCTACGAAGACATAGCCCAGGCCGTCTCACGGGAGATGGGTGCGCCGCTCGGTTTTGCCCGCGAGGCGCAGGCAGCGGCCGGCAAGGGACATCTCGGCGCCACGATCGAGGCGCTGGAGAGATACGAATTCACCGAGAGGCGCGGCACGACAATGGTCGTCAAGGAGCCGATCGGCGTCTCAGCCCTCATCACGCCCTGGAACTGGCCGCTCAACCAGATCACCTGCAAGGTCGGACCTGCGATCGCAGCCGGCTGCACCATGGTGCTCAAACCTTCCGAGATCGCGCCGATTTCCGGCGTCATCTTCGCCGAGGTGATGGAAGCCGCCGGCACGCCGAAGGGCGTCTTCAACCTCGTCAACGGCACGGGCCCGGACGTGGGACAGGTCATGGCCGGCCATCCGGATGTGGACATGGTCTCCTTCACCGGCTCAACCCGCGCCGGCATCGTCGTCGCCAAGACGGCTGCCGATACGGTGAAGCGCGTCGCGCAGGAACTCGGTGGCAAATCGCCCAATATCATCCTGCCGGATGCGGATTTCGAAAAAGCCGTGGCGGAAGGTGTGACGGCCTGTTTCGGCAATTCGGGCCAGTCCTGCGATGCGCCGACCCGCATGCTCGTGCCGGCGACGCGCCATGACGAGGCGCTTGAGATTGCCAAGACGGCTGCGGAGAAGCTCAAAACCGGCGATCCGCGCGCCGACGGCACCGATCTCGGCCCGGTCGTCAGCCAGACGCAGTTCGACAAGATCCAGCGGCTGATCGAGGCCGGCATTTCCGAGGGCGCGACGCTCGTGACCGGCGGGCCGGGCCGGCCCGACGGGCTCAATCGCGGCTATTACGTACGTCCGACCGTGTTCGGGCATGTCACCAACGACATGACCATTGCCCGCGAGGAGATTTTCGGGCCGGTTCTTTCCGTTCTTTCCTACGAGACGGAAGAGCAGGCGGTCGAGATCGCCAACGATACGCCCTACGGGCTTGCCGCCTATATTCAGGGTGAACTCGGTCATGCCCGCAAGGTGGCGTCGCGCCTGCGGGCCGGTTCCGTCTACATCAATTATCCGGAATGGGACCTTTTCGCACCCTTCGGCGGTTACAAGCAGTCCGGCAACGGTCGCGAATATGCAGACTGGGGCATCCACGACTTCCTCGAAATCAAGGGGATCGTCGGCTACGGGGATTGAGCGGGCCGTTGTCAGATATGCGGCTCGGAAAAGGCGGTGCAGGCGCCGACATCCTTCCAGACCGGCTGCCTGCCGGCTTTCTTCGCCTTGCGGTCCGCGAACATGAGATAGAGATCGAGCTGGCGGTCGCGGATGCCCGGAATGAGGCTGGTGGGCGAGAAGGGCAGCGGCGTAAAGGGATTGGCGCGATGATAGGCGTGCAGTTCCACCCGGGTCGTATGCCTGTCGCTGACGGCACGCGAATGGAAGGCATAGGTATCGGCCACCACCAGCGTGTTGGCAGGTACCGCCACCTTCTGCGGCGCGAAGTCGCCAAGCTCCGACAGTTCCGCGGGCGTGATACGGAACGATCCGTCCGCATGGTGGGAGCGTTTGTCCGAATTGGCCAGCAGGCTTTGCCGGTATTCCCATTCCAGCCGCTTTTCGGTCAGCTTGTGGCTACCGGGCACGAATACGAATGGTCCGTCGTCCGGACCGACGTCCTGCAGAAACAGCCAGGCCTTGGATGTTGAATGGAACGTGTCCGCGTGCAGGGCGGTCTGCGGGTCCGCCTGCTTGACCGCCGGTTCGGCAATGACGGTCTGGATGAAATAGACCGGATCCCCTCCGGCGCCTCCCACATAACGAATGAGGCCGGCGATCGACGGATCATGGCTGAAGCGCGCCATATCCGGCATCTTCGCCAGAAGCTGTGGATTGATGGGGATCATCCGCGTCACCGCCTGTCCCTGCCGCATCTCGCGTGCGGGCAGCGGCTCGTTCTGGAGAAAATCACGGATGCGCTGGAAGACGTCTGCGGGGAGGGCGTTCTCGCGGATGATGAAGCCGTCCTGATCGAAGGCTGCTCTTTCTTCGGCGCTCACTGATATGCCGAGCACTTTGCGACGGTAACTCGCCATGCGGGCGGCGAGGCGAACGCGCTCGCGGTGCAGGCCGAGTTCATTGAGGCGAGGATGTCCGAGCAGCGGATTCTTGCGAAAGGATTTCTCGCTCCCGAAAATGCCGAGGGCAAAAGCCGGATAACGCCACCATTGGGCGACAGCGCGCGACATGGATCTCCCCTCCTTTGTCCCTGCATAATCCCTGATGAAGGATAATCAGAAAGAGGGGCGAGGCAAGAGGCCCGGAAATCGCGTGCCCTCTTCAACGGCACCTCTGCAATGTTGCCGGCGTGGCGTAACACCACCGATGCCTTGAATCCGGTGGAGAGAATCGATTTGCTGGTTTACCGTCCGATGCATCCAGCACGAACCGAAGAGCTTGCCCCATGAATCGTGTTTTCAATCCTCCTTCCGTGCGCAAACCGTTCGGTGCTTACAATCATGGACTTCTGGTACCGCCGGGCGCGAGCCTGCTGGTGACTTCCGGCCAACTCGGCATTTCGCCTGACGAGAAAATACCGCCGGACGTGACCAGGCAGGCGGAGCTTTGCTTCCAGGCGATCGGCGCGATCCTGGAAGAGGCGGGCATGACCTATGCGGATGTCATCCGCATTTCCGGCTTTGTGACGAGCCGCGAGGACTTTCCGGCCTATATGGCGGTGCGCGACCGCTACACGCTCGACCCGAAGCCGGTGTCGACGCTCATCATCGTCAGCGGCTTCACCCGGGCGGAATTCCTGGTCGAAGTGGAAGTGACGGCCGCCAAGGTGTTTTGAGCGCCGTCAAAATTCGACAACAGATATAATCCTTGCCTGCCGTCGCGGGGGAACTTGCGGCATATCGGGAGGAAGCCGGAAGGTTCGCAATTTGGCACTTGTTGAAATATCGGGAAATACCGCATTTATTTCAGCGAGGTGCTCCTTCGAGATCTGTGATCTTTCGCAGGCGCCTTTCTCGTCCCAGAGACGTCTTGCAATGCCACTGCTCACGGCAGAGGTCACCGCTTCTCCGGCAAGGTCGTTCCTTGCCACCTTCCTTTCATCGATGAGGGCATGGATGGCCTCCCCGACGATCCTGGCTGACTCGTCGAAGTCGACATCGCTTAGGTCTTGAAAGCGGGCATCCGGAGCTTGGTCCACGAGACAATGCCTCGCCACGAAAAGCCAGTCGTGAATCATGTAGGCCGGCGCATAACCCCAAGGTGAAAGTCCCTTGAACATCTGGGCGATCTTCGGGATGGAGCCGCCGTCGGTGTACATGACGCCCGGCTTTATGACGCCTGCCGTGTGGCTGCCCGAAGGCCGCGTGAAGGTGAGCTCATTTCCGGGAGCCGGGACAAAGACGAACTTGCCGTCTCCGCTGGAATTGCCTTCGCCGACCCACATGACAAAGAGCTTGCCGCTGAAGGAGCCGGGTTTCAGATCACGATAGTAAATCGTTCCGCAGCCGGCCAAAACAAGTAAAGCAATAAACGTCGTATAAATGCCTTTCCGCATCTATCTGCCCCCATCCGCCGCGGATATTGCCTCAATTTTATTTGGTCTGCAACCGTGGATGATGGGTGATTTCTTTTCTCTTTATTGTTGTGTCTGCTTCAGATCATGTCACGCACGGATCTGCGACGTGACCCTTTCTTGCGGATTACGACTCATCGTTGGCGGTTAGGAAGACGCTCAGTACCCGCAGCTTCTGAGCTGGGCTTCGTATCGTTCCGCCATGCTGGCGGATTTCCGTGCCGCCTGCCGCGTGCCGGAGGAGAACTGGCCGCGCGAATAACCCGCCTGGCCGGAATAATAGGCAAGGTAGAGATTATAGCTGTCGGAGAGCGGAATGCCATTCTTGACGTGGCTCTGATTGTGATACCAGCCGACGAAATGGACGGCGTCGCCGAAATCGCTGCGGCTTGCCCTCCAGCGGCCCGTCTCCTTCTTGTACTGGAGCCAGGTGCCGTCGAGCGCCTGCGCGTAGCCGTAGGCGGAAGAAACACGTCCCCACGGGATGATACCGAGGACATATTTGCGCGGCGGCTTGGCATAGGGCCGGAAGCCGGATTCGACGTAGATCGTCGCCATCAGGGTCGGCACCGGCACGCCGAATTCCCGTTCCGCCGCCTTGGCCTGGCGCGACCAGTTGTTGAAGAGGCCGTCCTTCTGCTCGAAGATCGCGCAGGCATTCGTGACCCGGCTCGGCGCGGAGGCGCAGGCGGTCAATGTGAGGGCCATGAGGGCGATGAAAAACGCAATACGCATCGCTTAATCTCTCAAGTTCGAGAGATTAATAACCGGTAAAATTTAAGGAAAAGTTTAGTGGCCGATATGGCCTCCAGATTCTTCATGCGCCGCCAGCGAATTGCGGACGATGACGCCAAGCGCAGTCGTTGCGGCAATGCCTTCCAAGCCGAGCCCGATTGCCGGCGCGACGAGGCCAAGCAGACCGAAGATGAGGAGCGCATAACGAGAGAAGCCGTTACAGGCAAAGCGGTCGCGCACAAACCAGAGGCTTGCGTAATAGATGGCGACGGGGATCGCCACCGCATAGTCACCGACGAGAAGCGGCACTTCCGAATGATGGGTGATGATGTCGACCAGCGCGGCAAAGCCTGCCCCGACGGCCGCCCCGGACGCGAAAATGAAGAAATGGCCGTAACCCCATAACAACGACCGGCTGAGCTTGCGGGAGCCGAGATGCTCCTGGCGGGCGAAATAGGCCCACCAGAGCGCGAAGACAATGACGAGTGCCGAAAGCGCCGTGTACACCAGCATGATGTCGAAATGGCCAGCCACCTGCCTGAGCGCCATGGAGCCGGAGAGCAACGTTTCTCCCAGCACGATGATGTTCAAAAGGCCGTAACGCTCGATGATATGATGGCGATGCCAGGGCGTGTTGGCGCTGAGAGGCTCCGCAATCGCGGGGACGGCGATTTCGAGAATGGCGCCGATCACGAACATGGCATAGGCCGTGCCGGTGGAGACCGGCTGCACGGCAAGGAAGGCGACCCAATAGAGTTGGGCGATGAAGATGCCGGCCGCATAGGCAAGCGCGGTGCGGCGGCGGTTGGGATCGTGATAGGCGGCGCGAAGCCAGAGGACGATCATGGCAATGCGCATGATCACATAACCGAAGATCACCATGGTAAAATCCGGCTCTTCCGTGAAGAGTGCCGGAATGCCGGCGGCCATCGTCAGCGAGCCGCCCATGATAACCATGGTCAAGAGCCGGTAGACGACGTCGTCATTGTCGTAGGCCGAGGCGAACCAGGTGAAATTCATCCAGGCCCACCAGATGGCGAAGAAGGCCATGGCGAAGGTGATGACGCCCTGGGCGGCGTGGTTTTCCGCAATCGCATGGTGCAGGCCGGCGGCGGCAGAGGCAATCGCGATCACCGATACGAGGTCGAACAGCAATTCGAGCGAGGTCGCGACGCGGTGATGTTCGTCCGGATCGCGGGAGTGAAGGGGGCGGAGAAAACCGGCGATCGGTGAGGCTTGGTTCGTCATCGTTCGCATGTCCTTGAATCAACAGTCGAGATGACGAATAGCGCAAAAAAGCGTTCTCAAGTAAAGACCGACTCCATCGAGCAGCGGAGGGAATATGCCGGAGGTTCTTGACACCGATCGACTGGTCTTGCGGAAGCTCAAGCGAGCCGACGTGCCTATCCTGCATCGCATCTTCGGCGATGCCGAGAGCATGCGGTATTATCCGCGCTCCAAGACCCTGGAGGAGACGTTCGCCTGGTTCGAAAAGCTTGCCTTTCAAAGCTATGCGGAAAATGATTTCGGCCTTTGGGGAATCGTCGAGAAGGCGAGCGGCGAACTGATCGGCGACTGCGGGATTACGCTGCAGAAAACGCCATCAGGCTTGGAGCCGGAGATTGGCTATCATCTGCGGCGCGAATGGTTGGGGCGTGGTTATGCCATCGAGGCCGCCTCCGCCTGCCGGAACTACGGCCTCACCAAACTGAGATTCCGGCGAGTTGTCTCGATCGTCAGTCCGGAGAATGTTCCCTCCCTGCATGTGGCGGCCAGAATTCACCATCGGTGGGAGACCTATCGGACCGTGACGTCTGCGGGTGCTGACGCGGATCGGTTTCTTTTCATTTCCGAAAACGTCGACGGGCCGGAAATGACAGATGCCGGAGCCCGAATTACCGCGGTCGAGGCTGAGGCCTTGCGTTTGCGGCGCGGTGCCCAATGCTGAAGGCAAGGAAAAATCTTGTTTCGCACAGACTGATGTCGGCGAAGTGAGGGCTGCGGCGTCCTTGGGTGGAAGGCGCGGATGCGCTTTGAAACGCAAAGCCCGAGGAGAGAGCCAATGACGGCCAAAATCATCGTTTCGCAGTACATCTCGCTTGATGGCGTGATTGAAGACCCGGTCGGGATGGAGAATTCCGGTCTCGGCGACTGGACCGGGCCCTTCACGCGCGGACCGGACGGCGACAAATTCAAGCGTGCGGAGCTGTTCTCCGCTTCCGCCGTGCTGCTTGGGCGCATGACCTATGACAGCTTCGCCGCCGTCTGGCCGCTGGTGAAGGACGAGGAAGGCTTTGCCGACCGGATGAACAGCATGCCGAAATTCGTCGCCTCGAACAGCCTTTCCGAAGCGGGCTGGAACAATACGATGGTGCTCTCCGGCGATGTCGTCGCGAAAGTCCGGGAGCTCAGGGAAAAGCTCGACGGCAACATCCTGATCTACGGCAGCGCAGGTCTGGTGCATTCGCTGATGCCGGCCGGGCTGATCGACCGGTATAACCTGATGGTCTATCCGACCGTACTCGGGCGCGGCACGCGGCTCTTTCCGGCGGGATATTCCGTGGCCCAGATGAAGCTCATCGATGTGCTGTCGTTCAACGACGGCATCGTCCATCTGCGCTACGAGACGTGAAGATCAGAAACGCTCCATCTCGCGTTTCACTCTAGCGAGGAAGGCTGCGCGGGTTTCGGGCGTGCAATTGTTCATGTCGTAATGGGCGAGAAATTTGACCGCCCGGGCCGGGTTGGTCTGGACACGCAGCACGCGCCTGGCGAGCTTCCTTGGCGGGTCGCCGGCAAGGAAGGCACGCCAGCGGGTGGCGCCATAGGTCAGCACGACGGCCACCTTGCGGATGTTGTCGAGCTTGCGGATCAGCTTTCCACCTTCCATCTCGAAGGTCACGCCCGGCAGCCAGACGCGGTCGAAATAGCCTTTGAGCATCGCCGGCCAGCCGAAATTCCAGACGGGCGTGACGATCACCAGGCCTTCGGCCTTCTGGAGCCGGTCGACATAAGGTCTCACGAGTTCCAGATTGTCGGGATAGGTGTGATAAATCATCCGGTCATGGCGGGACATGACCGGATCGAAGCCTTCCGCGTAGAGATTGCAGTCGTCTACCTCATGCCCGGCTTTCCGCAAGCTCTCGCGCGCCTGCTCATACAGCGCAGAGCCATAGCTCGATTCGACCGGATGCGAGTGGAGAAGCAAAACGCGCATCAGCCGCCTGCCGCTGCAAGTCCGGGGAAGAGGTAGTTCTTGCCGGCCGAGAAATCGAAGTCCGGATTATCCCAGGCGATCATCTTGCCGGGGTTCAACAGGCCTTTCGGGTCCGTTTCCTTCTTGAAGGCAAGTTGCACCACGTCCGTCTGTTTCATGCCGCCTTCCTCCAGCGTGTAGCGGTGCGGATTGAAGATCGGGCAGCCGTTGTCGCGGTGGATCTGCATGATCTCCTCCAGCCGCTCCCGGGTCGTGTAGCGCACCAGCGGCAGGCCGGAGCACTGCATCCGTCCGTCGAACCTGATGAATTCCAGATGGCCCGGCACTTCGTCGCCAAAAATCTTCACCATTTTCTCGACCTTGGCAACATGGTCAGGCCCCGGATACTGGACCTGCAGATAGGTGAAGTTCGCATCGACCTTCAAGGCGCGCAATGTCGTGTGGTTCCAGGCAAGTTCATAGGCATGTGGGATGCCCTTCATGCTCTCGACCTTGTCGGAACGAAAGAGGATTTCGCCCTTCTGGCGCTCGGTGAAGGCGGTGAAGGCATCGATGGAATGCGGCGCCACCATCAGCACGCAGACCGATTGGCCGCGATGGCGGATGAAGGGCTTGTGACGGGGGAAGTAGTCGTGGGGGATCGGCGCGGCTATGGGGGCGATTTCCTTCACGAGGATGCCGTTCTTATGGGCGATCGCATCGCCGAAGCGTACCGCATCCATGAAGTCGTCATAGCCGACCAGCACGTCCACCCAGTCATAGGCCGGAGCAAGCGGCATCTCGACCTCGACGATGATGCCGTTGGTCCCGTAGGCGTGCGTGACCTTCTGCAGGTCCCAGGCGGTGAGGTCCAGCACGCGCGGTTCTGCTTCCATGGTGACGACGCGCAGGCGCAGGATATTACCGAGGTCGCGCAGGCCGCCCCAATGGATCGAGCCGACGCCTCCGGAGCCGCCGGCGACGAAGCCGCCGATCGTCGCCGTCTGGGCGGTGGAGGGATGGAAGCGCAGTTCCTGGCCGGAATGCGCTCTCGTCTGGCGGTCAAGTTCAGCGATCACGACGCCCGGCTCAGCGATCACGCGGCCCGGATGGATCTCCTTGACCCTGTTCATGTTGATGAGATTCAGGACGATGCCGCCGGAAAGCGGCATGGCCTGGCCGTAATTGCCGGTGCCGGCGCCGCGTGGGGTGACCGGTACGCCATGCGCATAGGCGACCTTCAGGGTGCGGATCACCTCGTCTTCGGTCTTCGGCGAGACCACGAGGTCGGCGGTGACGTTTTCGAGCTCTTCCTTCAGGATCGGCGAATACCAGTAGAAATCACGGCTCTTCTGGCGCACCAGCGCCGGATTGTCCTCCACCGCGATGCCTTCGAGCTCCTGTTTGATCTTGGCGTAATCGGCCATGCCTCAGCCTTTCATGATGATCGGGTCAAGGTCACGATAATCCGGCAGGCGACGGTCGATGCCCATGCCATTCCGCATCACGATGCGGTCGGCCTGCGGACGGGAAAGGAATTCACTCCAGCGCCTGGCGCTGAAGAGGATGAGATCGGCGGGCGCACCTTCGGCAATCAAGCCGATATCGGGTCGGCCGAGAATTTCAGCAGGCGTCGAGGTGACGACGCGGGCCGAGGTGTCGAGCGGGTGGTCGAGATGCAGGATGCGGACTGCCTCCCGGAAGACTTCCACCGGGTCCATGTCGCCATAGGCATAGAAGGGATCGCGGGTATTGTCGGAGGAGACGGCGGTCTTGACGCCCGCGGCAACCAGTTCGTGAAACAGGGTCACACCACGCCAGCGAGGGGTGCGGCCATCGTAGCGGTCCTGCAGATACATGTTGCACATCGGGAGCGACACGACGGAAATCCCGGCCTCCGCGACCTTGTCGATCACGCGCTTTGCCGTCTCGTCGTCCTGCCTCGCCAGCGAGCAGCAATGGCCGACGGTGACCGCGCCCTCGAAGCGGTTGCGTTTCTTGGCGTCGGCGATCGCTTCCAGCGTGAGGACCTGCCGGTCTTCTGTTTCATCCACATGCAGATCGATATCGAGGCCATGGTCGGACGCGGCGCGAAACAGCTTATCGAGGATATTTTCGAAATCGGGAAGAATGCGGGTGGCGCCGCCGAGCAGCCCGCCATGCTGTTTCGTCGTTTTGACGATGCCGTCGAACACGGCTTCATCCGGAACGCATTCGAGTGGCAGGAGGGCGACGGCCTGCAGCGCGATCCTGTCCTTCCACTCCTCGCGCAGTTCCGCAAACAGCGGAAAGGAAATATCCGGCTGCGGCGGGATGGAGTCGAGATGGGTGCGGATCAGTTTCGTGCCGTGCGCATAGGCGCTTTTCAACGAAAATTCGAAGCGGGCGCGGATGTCGTCCGCCGTCCAGTTGGCGATGCGGTCCTCTCGGACATTCTCGAGCGCGCCCATGAACGTGCCGTCGGGGTTCGGGCGGCGATCCCAGAAATGACCCTTGTCGAGATGGGTATGCATGTCGACGAAACAGGGCCAGACCATGCTGTTGCGCAGGTCTGCCTTGACGAGATCGGCAGGCGCGGTGCCGGCAGGCAGGATCTTTTCGATCCTGCCTTGAGAGACGATCAGATCCGCCGAGATCAGGCCCTCTCTTGCAGGCGCGGCAAAACCTTTCACGAGAACGCCGGGTAAGATCGCGTTGACGAGCGCGAAACGGCGGGCGTCTGGAAGCTGCATGAAGCCGGCAGTCATCAGTTCTCTCTCTTCAGGCTGCTTTCATGCCAGCGGTGCAGACCGAGCCAGGCGATGAAGGAGGTGATCATAAAGATCACCACGCCGAGCACGGAAAGCAGGATCAGCGCCGCAAAGAGCCGCGGGATGTTAAGGCGATACTGGGATTCGAGCAGACGGAAGGCAAGGCCGGAACCCGCGCCCGCCGAACCCGCGGCGAATTCCGCCACCACGGCGGCGATCAGTGCCAGGCCGCCGCCGATCCTCAAACCTGTCATGAAATAGGGGAGCGAGGAGGGGAGTTTGAGATAAAGCAGCGTCTGCCAGCGCGACGCGCCATAAAGATCGAAGAGGTTGAGCAGGTTATGGTCGACACTCTTCAGGCCCTGCACCATGTTCGACAGGATCGGGAAAAAGGCGACGAGGAAGGCGCAGATGAGCAGTGCAACCTGTGTCGTCGGCGCATAGATCAAAATCAGCGGCGCGATCGCCACGATCGGTGTCACCTGCAGGATGACGGTGATCGGATAGAAGGCCGTTTCGATCCATTTCGACTGCACCAGGAAGATGGCAATGCCGACGCCGCCGATCAACGCAAGCGCCAGCGCCTGCATGGTGATCTGAGTCGTGACCCAAAGGGCCGGCCAGAGCGTGCCCCAATCGTTGTAGAGCGAACTGGCGACCGCCAGCGGCCCCGGCAGGATATATTGCGGGATGCTGTTGACGGTGATGATGAACTGCCAGAGCAGGATCAGCGCGATCACCACGCCGACCGGGATCAGCGTGCGCAGGAGCGTATCGCGATGACGGCCGAAAAAGCCGGGCTTCGGAGGCGCAAGGGGCGGATTGCTTTCAAGACTGGTCGTCGCCATCAGTGTTCCTCCCCGCCTATCGCTTCCAGGAGCATGTTGGAGACCTTTTCGCAGGCCTGGCGGTATTCTTCCGAAGTTCGGTAGTGCGCGTCGCGACCGAGGCTCGTGACCAGCGGGAAATCCGCATGCACCCGGCCGGGCCGGGCCTTCATCACCACGATGCGGTTCGAAAGATAGGCGGATTCGAAGACGGAATGGGTGACGAAGATCACCGTGATACCCGTTTCGCGCCAGAGCCTCAGCACGTCGTCATTGAGTTTCTGGCGGGTGATCTCGTCAAGCGCTGCGAAGGGCTCATCCATCAGTAGGAGCTTCGGCTTGGTCACCAGCGCGCGGGCGATGGAAACGCGCATCTTCATGCCGCCGGACAGCTCGCGCGGATAGGCGCCGGCGAAGTCTTTAAGGCCAACGGTTTCGAGCGTCTCCATGATCTCGTCACGGGCCGCGGATTTTGAAACGCCGCGCAGTTTCAAGGGCAGGTAGACATTGCCGAACACCGTCTGCCACGGCATCAGCGTCGGCTCCTGGAAGACGAAGGAGATGTCGCCCTCCGGCAATCCCTTGGAATTGATGCGCGAGCTCGGCCAGTCGATCGTACCCGTCGTCGTGTCGCCTAGGCCGGCGATGATCCGGAGTGCCGTCGACTTGCCGCAGCCGGAGGGGCCAAGCAGGCTGACGAACTCGCCGGGTTCGACCGTCAGCGACATGTCGGAGAGTGCGAGCGTGCCGCTGGAGAACATTTTCGAGACGCTGCGCATCACGACCAGCGGGCGTCTGCGGGTGTCTCCGGGGGCTGGGATCAGCGGTGCTTGGGACGTGGTCATTACGGGCCTTGCGACAGTAAATGCGAAGAGATTGCCCCTCAGCCGGCATGCCGGCTTCCTTCACCCTCGGACGCTGCTTATGGCAGGTTCCCTCTCCCGGATGCGGGGAGAGGGTCGGGGTGAGGGGCGAAAGGAGCCAGCCACGTTTACTTCTTGAGCGCCATTCCGACGCCCTTGCAGACGAACTTGGTCGAATAGGCCTTCTTGTAGTCGAGGTCGGCCGGTTCGACACCGATCGCCACCATCGAGTCGAAGAACTTCTTGTAACGCTCGTCGGTGATACAGCCGATGCCCTTTTCCATGGCGGCGCCGGATTCGACGATGCCGTATTCCTTCATCTTGGCGATCGAATAGGCGATCTGGCCATCCGTCATTTCCGGATTGTCCTTCTTGATCAGATCGTTGGCCGCCTTGTTGTCGCCGTAGAGGTAGTTGTACCAGCCCTCGATCGAGGCATCGACGAAGCGTTGCACCATGTCGGGCTTCTTGTCGATCATCTGCTGCGTGGTGGTGATCATGGTCGAATAGGAGCCGTAGCCGGCATCGGCGATCAGGAAGACCTTCGGCGCCCAGCCGGCCTGTTTTTCGATCTCATAGGGCTCGGACGTCAGATAGCCCTGCTGCGCGGACTTCTTGTCGGCGATGAAAGGGGCGGGGTTGAAGGTATAGGGTTTGTACTGGTCGTCGCGGAAACCCTGGAAGTTCTTCTTCATCCACTCGAAATAGGTGACGTAGCCCTCCTTGCCCATGAAGATCGTGTCCATCTTGGCAAGGTCTTCGAATTTCTCGACGCCGGCATCCGGATGGGCAAGCAGAACCTGCGGGTCCTTCTGAAAGATCGAGGCGACGCTGATGAGCGGGATGCCCTGCTTGACGGCATCCATATCGCCAAGCGGTCCGCCCATATAGAAATCGACCTTGCCGGCAATCAGAAGCGCACGATTGGCGGCGTTCGGGCCACCCTGGACGATGGTCACCTTCAGTCCATGCTTCTCATAGGTGCCATCGGCGACGGCTTGGTAGAAGCCGCCGTGCTCGGCCTGGGCGAGCCAGTTGGTGCCGTACGAGACTTCATCGAGAGCACTCGCAGGCGTTACTGCAAGTGTCGCCGCGAAGAGGCCAGCAGTGGCCAGAATACCCTTTATTGTCAGTATATTGGACATGTCGCTTCGTTCCCCTGTTAAGCCTTTCGGCATCGTGAGAGCATTCCATTCACAGCATTTGTACGGTTGCGTTGCTCTTTGAAAAGCATCAAAATTCGTCCACATTGATGCCTTTCAGGCATCGGTCGAGTTTTGATCTGCCAAATTGTGCGGCATGATCAAAAAAGAAGCAATGAGGGCCGGAGATAAAATGCTGCACTCGCGAAAACTTCTTTATATCGACGAGATCGCCCGCTGCGGCTCGATCCGCAAGGCGGCGGCCCGGCTGAACGTCGCTTCCTCGGCGGTCAATCGGCAGATCCTTGCGCTCGAAGAGGAATTGGGCGCGCCGATCTTCGAGCGGATGCCGCGCGGGCTGAAGCTGACCGCGGCCGGCGAGCTTTGCATCGAACATATCCGCGAGGTGCTGAAGACCTACGAGCGGATGGAGACACGCATCCGAGGGTTGAAGATGCCGCAAGCCGGCAAGGTGACTTTGGTCTCGACCGTCGGGCTTGCGGCCGGACCGCTGCCGGAAATCATAGCCCAATTTGTCGCGCAGCACCCACGCGTGCGTATCCATTTGAGGAACGACGGACCTTCCAACACTCTCCAGCCGGTAATTTCAGGGGAAGTGGATTTCGGCCTCGGTTTCAACATCCCGGCGACGCCCGGCATCCGGACGCTCGCCAATTTCGATATACCGATCGGTGCCGTGATGCCTCCGGGGCACCGGCTGGCCGGCGAGGAGGGGCCTGTCGATCTCGCTGAGGTCGTACAGGAACCGCTGGTACTCGCCCAGCCGGGCACCAGCTTGCGCAACGTCATCAATCTGGCGCTCTCGCCGCTGTCCACACCGGTCGAGCCGGTGGTCGAGACCAATGCATCGGAAATGCTGAAGAAGCTTGTCAAGGCCGGTACGGGGTTGACGCTGCTCAACCCGCTCGATGTATTGCCGGAATGTCGGCGCGGCGAACTCGTCTTCCGGCCGCTTGCCAATCCGCACGCGCGCCACCAGCCGATGAAGCTTTTTGCCCGCTCGCGCGCCACGCTCGACACGGCCACGAGCCTGTTCGTGGAATTCCTGCTGTCGGAGCTTATCGCGATCGTGAGCGAGCTGGAGGCCAAGGGGCATGTGCCGATGCAGGCAGTTGCGCGGGATGCTCAGCGCGAATAGAGGTTGTCGAGCGAATAGGCCTCGAAATCACGCAGCATTTCAATGAAACCCGCCACCTGGTAGCGGCAGATGAGGGCGCCCTTTTCGGCCGTCCCCTTCGAAGCATCACCCACGACACCATTGGGGTTCAGGTCATGCGCAAGCCAGGCGAGCGCGTGCGGTGGGGTGGGTTGTATGTATTTCGACTGCGTCTTCATCCATTCCGCCTTGGAGATGAAGTTCTCCGCCTTCTCCATTCTCACCAGATCGGGACGGAAATGGAGCATCAGCGACGTTTCCACCTCACCGCCATGGATGCCGAATTTCTGTTCGTGCTCGCTGATCAGGCCCTCCGGATGGCCGAAGCGGCCCCATTGCGTACCGATCACAGCCATCTGATGACGAACGCGCAGCTCGCGGCCGACGATGCTCATGATGTCGACATTGCCGCCATGCGAATTGACGATGACGAGCTTTCTCACGCCTGTTTCCGCTACCTTGGCACCGATCGCGGTCCACATCGGGATGAGGATTTCCGGGCCGAGGGAAAGCGTGCCGGGGCCGTAGACGTGCTCGTTCGCCTTGCCGATCTCCTGGGTCGGCAGCACGAGGATGTCGAGATCCTCCGGACGCTGCGCGTTGAGTTCGGCGAGCATGCCGTTGGCGATCACCACGTCGGTTGCGACCGGAAGGTGGGGCCCGTGCTGTTCCGTCGAAGCGATCGGCAATATGGCGATGGTCTTTTCGGGCGAAAGATCAGCGAAATCGAGCGTATTGAGTTCATTCCAGTAAAATGGCTTGCCCATGCTGTTCCTGCCTTTCATCCATGTTTGCGACAGGGTTAGGAGATCGAGTACGTCTCGAAAAGCATCAATTTCCGCCCGGCATGCTGCCTTTTTGCGTACGCATCGGACAATCGCCTGTCTCAAGGCGGGAAAAAAGCGGATTTCAATAAAATTGCATCTATCTGCTTAAGCGCCCTGAAAACCATCCCTGCGTATAGTTGTGCCATCAAGAGACAAGGCGGCCGGAGAGCCGTCCGATGGAAACAGGGTGCAGCGTTATGATCAAGAAGCTCATTATTTCCGCGGTCGTCCTGACGGCCCTCATCTACGGCAAGGAAGCCAATGCCGCCGGCGCCGGCGGTTTCGCCCGGTCGCTTTCGTCTATCATGGCGGCGCAGATCCATACGTCGGAAGTCCCGGCCATCGAGCGTCATGAGGATGCCGATGACGCCGTGCTGATCCTGACCTTCGCCAAGCGACGCGAACTGCTGCGGGTCAACTCGGCCGTCAACGGTACGATATCCGATCTGGACGACTGTTTCGACGATATCGCCGGCGGCCTCTCGCTCGATTTCGGCGTTAACGGTTGCCTGGATTGCGCCGACCTGAAGCGAGACCATCTGATCTCGCTCGGCTGGTCTGCCAAGGCGATGCGGATTGCCTATGCGGTGAGCGAGGAAGGCCGCGTCGAGCGTGTCCTGGTGCTGGCAACAGACCGCGGCGATGTGATCCTTGGCAATGACAGCCCGGTCATCGACATGTCGAGCCAGGCGCCGCGCCTGATTCGCGAGCGCGCGCCGGCCCTCACGCGGGCCTATTACGACATCTGATTCTTCAAGCGGTTCTTCCCGCTCCAACCCGCTTTCTCAGACGGAGGCGGGTTTTCCCCATTCGGCGATGGCGATGCCGCTGAGCGCCAGCGCCAGCGCGACGATATGGAAGATCTGCAGGTCCTCGCCGATGATAGCGACTGAGAGCAGCGTGCCGAAGACGGGCACGAGATTGATGAACAGACCCGCCCGGTTGGCGCCGATCTTTCCGACGCCGACGATGTAGAGGACCTGCGCGATGAGCGAGGCGAAAACGGCGGTATAAAGCGCAACGATCCAGCCCGTCGTATCCGGCCAGATCATCCGGCCGCTCGAATATTCCCAAGCCGCCAGCGGTATGCTGAAGAGCATCGCGACGAGGGCCGGCACAGCCATCAGGGTTCGCCAATTGACCATCGGCCGCCATCTGAGTGCGACCGTATAGATGGCATAACCGACGATCGCGATCATCATGATCGCATCGCCGATGTTCACGGTCAGCGTCCGGAGCGTTTCGAAATCCCCGTGGACGGCGGTAATGATGCCGCCGATGAATGTCAGCGTGAAGCCGAATACCTGTGCCAAGGAAACCTTCATCCGGAACAGGGCGAAATTCATCACGAAGATCAACATCGGGATGAGCACCTGCTCGACGGTCACGTTGATCGCGGTCGTGTAATTGACGGCCGTGTAGAGCGCGGCGTTGAAGACGACGTAACCCATGACGCCGAGGAAGATGAGAATCGGCAGGTTCTTCCTGACGACCGGCCAGTCCTTCCTGAGCTGCGGCGCAGAGATCGCGAAGATGATGACGGTGGCGATGAGCCAGCGCCAGAAGGTCAGCATCATCGGGCTCACATGGCCGACAGCGAGTTTGCCTGCCACCGCGTTGCCGCCCCAGCACAGGGTTGCTATGACGAGGGCAAGATAGGCTTTTTTATGCAAAACACGTCTCCGGCGCCGGCGGGATCGCGGCGATTTGAAGGGGCGAGGCGGGAAATAGCGCGGGCCTCGCGCTTTTGTCACGTAAAAACCACGGCGGAGTCACAAACAGGTCGCTTTCCTCCGGCCAAGGCATTATAGATGCGCCCGTTTGCAATGCCTGGACGGTTTGCCGTAACAAGCAGTGCAGGAAATCGAAGTGGCGTATCGACCGTTCGTCAATCAATATTGACTTATGGACGATGCGCGTATGGTTGCGTGGGCTTTGCCCAGATCATAGGAAGCAAAGAATGACGAATGTAGTCGTGGTGGGTTCGCAATGGGGCGACGAAGGCAAGGGCAAGATTGTCGATTGGCTTTCCGAGCGCGCCGATATCGTCGTGCGCTTCCAGGGCGGTCATAACGCCGGCCATACGCTCGTCATCGATGGTGTCAGCTACAAGCTTTCCCTCCTGCCGTCCGGCATCGTGCGGGGCAAGCTCAGCGTCATCGGCAACGGCGTCGTGGTCGATCCCCATCACTTCGTGGCCGAGATAGAGAAGCTGCGCGGTGAGGGCGTGGCGGTAACGCCCGAGGTGCTGCGCATTGCCGACAATGCGACGCTGATTCTGTCTTTGCACCGCGAACTCGACGCCATGCGCGAGGATGCCGCTTCCAACAGCGGTACCAAAATCGGCACGACCCGTCGCGGCATCGGCCCGGCCTATGAGGACAAGGTCGGCCGCCGCGCCATCCGCGTCATGGACCTTGCGGACATGGAAACGCTGCCGGGCAAGGTCGATCGCATCCTCACCCACCACAACGCGCTTCGTCGTGGCCTCGGCGAAAAGGAAGTTTCTCACGCCGCGATCATGGAAGAACTGACCTCAGTCGCCGAACGCGTGCTCCCATACCGCGAGACGGTCTGGGAACTGCTTGACAGGGAACGCCGCAAGGGCGCGCGCATCCTTTTCGAAGGTGCGCAGGGCTCGCTGCTCGACATCGACCACGGCACATACC
Source organism: Neorhizobium phenanthreniclasticum (assembly GCF_040066075.1). Taxonomy (NCBI): domain Bacteria; kingdom Pseudomonadati; phylum Pseudomonadota; class Alphaproteobacteria; order Hyphomicrobiales; family Rhizobiaceae; genus Neorhizobium; species Neorhizobium phenanthreniclasticum. Next base: position 206,770 of record NZ_JBEAAL010000002.1, on the reverse strand, counting down.
CCTTCGTCACGTCCTCCAATACGGTGGCCGGCCAGGCGGCTGCCGGTTCGGGCATGGGACCGGGTTCGCTCGGCTATATCCTCGGAATCACCAAGGCCTATACGACCCGGGTGGGCGAAGGCCCGTTCCCGACCGAACTCAAGGACGAAATCGGCCAGTTCCTGGGCGAACGGGGACATGAATTCGGTACTGTGACGGGCCGCAAGCGCCGTTGCGGCTGGTTCGATGCGGCTCTCGTGCGCCAGTCGGTCGCCACCAATGGAATCACCGGTATTGCGCTGACCAAACTCGACGTGCTCGACGGTCTCGACGAGCTGAAGATCTGCGTCGGCTACAAGCTGGATGGCGTCGAAATCGACCATCTTCCGGCCAGCCAAGGTGCCCAGGCGCGCGCCGAGCCTATCTACGTCACGCTGGAAGGCTGGAAGGAATCGACGGTCGGTGCCCGCAAATGGGCCGATTTGCCGGCCCAGGCGATCAAATATGTTCGCCAGGTGGAGGAACTGATCGGTGCTCCGGTCGCGCTCCTGTCCACCAGTCCGGAGCGGGAGGACACCATACTTGTGACCGACCCATTTGAAGATTAAAGTCAAATATTGGTTACCATTCGGCCGGCTTTCGGTCCGGCGATCATGAGAAAGTGCTGATGGCTGATTTTGTTGCGGTGATCCGCCGCGCCGTTGACGGACTGGCGAACAATACGCCGGAGATGCGTGCGAAGGTGTATGATAAGGCTCGTGGTGCCGTTCAGCGGCAGCTCGAGAACATGAAGCCGCGCCCGCCGGAAGACATGCTGCTTCGGCAGATGGAGAAGCTCGAAGCCGCGATCACGGAAGTCGAGAGCGAACATACCGAAGCGCTTGAACCTGTCGACGATGCTGCTGCCGCGCCGCCGGTCACGGAAGAGGCGCCAGTCGAACAATACGGCGAAGAGCCGGGGACCGAAAGGGCCGCAGGGGAACCGGCGGAAGAGCTCGAAGAGCAGGCCAGTCAGCCGGTCGCCGAACATTACGAGGAAGAGCAGCCGGCAGAGGCTTCAGAGCAAGCGCCCGAAGCCTACCAGGCCCAGCCCGAGCCGGTTGAGGTCGAGCCGGCACCAGTTCAACAGGACGAGAGCCTTGAGGAGCCGTCGCCGGCCGGCATTCAGGCGGAGCGTGCAACCGAGGATGCGCCTGTCGGGGAGCCGCCTGCTTTTGGTGAAGAGGAGGCCGTCGCTTCCGCATCCGCCGAAGAAGAGCCGGCAGTCCCGAAATACGGCGATTGGCGTGATGACATACCGCCGGAAGAGCCCGTCTCGGCGCCTCCGGCCTACGACCATTCGGAGCCGGAGCAGCCGGAGCCCGTTCAGGCCTCGGGTACTGAGACGCCCGGGTCCGTCGTGGGGCAGCCGGAGCCGGTCGAGGATTGGGGCTGGCAGGAGACGTCGGCTCCTGCCCCGAGCCACGGGGCCCATGTCGCTGCCGTTTGGAACGACGTGCCGGAACTCGTTCCGACCGGCCCCGTCGAGCCGATCGACCGGGGGGTAACGGCTGAAGCGGTCGATGCGCATTTCCATCCGCAAACCCATGCTGCTGCGGATACGGTTCGGATGCCTTCGGTTTCCGATCTTCCGGATATTCCACCGCCGCGATCGGAAACAGGCTCGACGGCAAGTGCCGATCCCTTTGCCGACTATCTTGATCAGAAGCCCAAGACGGATGTGAAATCAGCCGAAAGTGATCCTTGGGGCGATCTTGAGGAACTCATCGGCTACAACAAGGACGCATCCTCTTCGACCGCCTCGCCGCAGAGCGCGCTGCATACGGAAGCCGATGCGGATGACCTCATGCCTGCGCCGGCCCGGCCCTACCGGGTCACGCCCGTCCGCAAGCGCAATTACGCCGGCATCATTCTCGCCATCATCGGATTGGCTCTGGTCGGCGCCGGTGGCTATGCGATCTGGCTCAATCGTGATTCGCTGAACGACATGGTCGATGGCTTGATCCAGTCCAGCTTGCCGGGCAGCCAGACGGCAGAGCAGACGCCGACACCGGCGCCTGCCAATCCCACACCAAGCGAGACACCTGCAACGCCGGCACCGGCTCCGCAGAACAACGCGGAGAATCCGTCGGCTCCTACGACGCCGGCGCCGGCAGACGGCTCTTCTGCCGGGACGAAATTCACGCAGCGCCTTATGCCGGATGGCAGCGAGTTGGATGACGGGCCGGGCGATGTCGGCAGCCTGGCGCAGAACGCCGAAGGCCAGTCGGTGGCCCAGCTCAACTCGCCACCCGCAACGCCGGAGCCTGCCGCAACCCCACCGGCATCGAACGCTCCCGCGCCAGCCGGGTCTGCTCCCGCTGAATCCGCTCCGAATGCCGCTGCACCGTCTGCCAATGCGCCATCGGCAAATCCGGCGGACGTTCCGGCACTGTCGGGCGAGAAGATATTCCTCTACGAGGAGCGAATCGGCCAGACGGCACCGACGGCAATCGACGGCGCGGTCTCGTGGTCGCTGCAGCGCGAAGCCGGGGCGAACGGCCAGCAGGAGCCGGTCATTCAGGGACGCGTTACGGTGCCGGGAAGGGGACTTAGCGCGCTTGTTACCTTGAAGCGCAACACGGATTCGTCCCTGCCGGCGAGCCACCTGATCGAAATCGTCTTTGCCGTACCGCCTGACTTCGAAGGCGGCGCGATCGACAGCGTGCAGCGCATTGCCATGAAGCAGACCGAACAGGACCGCGGCAACGCCCTGATAGCGGTGCCGGCCAAGATCACCGACGACTTCCATATGATCGCGCTCAACGATTTCCCCGATGCGCGCGCGACCAATCTGGAGCTCCTGCGCAGCCGCAACTGGATGGACATTCCGGTCGCCTATCGCAATGGACGTCGGGCCCTGTTCACCCTTCAGAAAGGGCAGGAGGGCGAGCGCGTCTTCAACGAAGCGATCAACGAATGGAACGCGCTGGGCACGGCGACGAGCGGACAATAATTCTGCCGACAGCCAATGAATATCAGGAAGGCCCGGCGGTTGTGACGCCGGGCCTTCCTATTTCAAAATCGAAAATTTCCAGCGCAGGATGCTGAAAAGCCTGGGCAGGCTACAACCTTGTTTGGTACCGGTGTTCGCAAGGTTTCTTCGAGCCGACCTATTAAAAAAGAAAAGGGCCGCCGAAGCAGCCCCTTTTGCACGTTCGCTTTATATGGATCAGGCGTCGACGACGCGGAGCGCATTTGCCTGGGCAAGCGCTTCCTTTTGTACGGCTTCCTGCACTTTTTCGAAGGCACGAACCTCGATCTGGCGCACGCGTTCGCGGCTGATGTCGAACTCCGCCGAAAGCTCTTCCAGCGTCACCGGTTCCTCGGAGAGGCGGCGGGCTTCGAAGATGCGGCGTTCGCGGTCGTTCAGGACGCCCATGGCCTTTGCCAGCATCCGGCGGCGTGTATCGAGTTCGTCCTGCTCGATCAGCACGTCCTCCTGGCTGTCATGCTCGTCCACCAGCCAATCCTGCCATTGGCCGGATTCGCCCTCCGTGGCGCGGATCGGCGCGTTCAGCGACGCGTCACCCGAAAGGCGGCGGTTCATCGAAACCACTTCCTCTTCGGAGACTTTGAGCTTGGTGGCGATTTCCTTGACCTGGTCCGGCTTCAGATCGCCCTCATCGATCGCCTGGATCCGGCCCTTCAGCCGGCGCAGGTTGAAGAAGAGGCGCTTCTGGTTGGCGGTGGTGCCCATCTTCACGAGCGACCAGGAGCGCAGGATATATTCCTGGATCGAGGCCTTGATCCACCACATGGCATAGGTCGCAAGCCGGAAGCCGCGATCCGGATCGAACTTCTTGACGGCCTGCATGAGACCGACATTGCCCTCGGATACGACTTCGCCGATCGGCAGACCATAACCGCGATAGCCCATGGCAATCTTCGCAACGAGACGCAGGTGGCTCGTCACCAGCTTGTGGGCCGCATTACGGTCACCATGTTCGGCATAGCGCTTCGCAAGCATGTATTCCTGCTGGGGTTCCAGCATGGGGAACTTGCGGATTTCATCGAGATAACGGTTGAGGCCGGCTTCGCCGGCGGTAATGGAAGGCAAAGTATTACGGGCCATAAAGCACCCCTTTCCGATCGTTGTCGGCTCCCTCTCAAGATTTAGCGATGCAAGCTGAAGGCGAACCGAATGGCGCGGGTCATTTCCGACCCCGCACCAACCCAGCTAACAAATAAGTGCGGCAGAACCGTGATTCAAGTGATCACGGAAGCGTTATATCATTACATGTTGGTAATGATTCCGCTGTCCGTTCTCACCGGTAAACGCGCTCCGAAAAGACGCTCATACCTGACCGTACCATCAATTCATACAGGATTCTCCGGCCCAGCGGATTGTGCAATCTTGCTACTTTTGAACCCAGGAACTGCGTTTCCAAGTGTTCGAACGCGAGCAGGTCGGGAGCTTTTTTGATCACGTTACAATAGAACTCATAAAACTGGCTGCGACAGACATAGGTTCTGTACTTCGTCATGCAGAAGGCTGAAAATGTACCCTCCCGCTGCCGCAGGAAATCCGCCAGCCCCACTGTCACTTCCGGCCAGGCTGGATTGAACGTGTCATCGAAGGCGATGATCCCATGGTCGGCAAGACTGTCGGCTGCAAGTCTGCTGTCGGCGGTGACATGATGGAGCATGTGGCCGCCATCGATGCTGAAGAAACGAGCGTACCCGATCTTCCCGACAATCTCGTCCGCCTGAACGCGCGCGCTGTCCCTCCTGATGACCAGGTCTTCATCGATGGGCAGACCGAGACGCCGGCCATTGTCGATGAAGCGGCTGTATTGCGTCTCCGCTCCGCCCGGCGCCTGCTCGATGTCGAAGAGATCGATCGCCAGTATCCTGCCTCTCTTCCCGCTTATCCTCCTGAAGAGAAAGTAGGTGCGTCCGTAATAGACGCCGATTTCCGCAATGCCTCCGTTCAGCCCCCTTTCCGTCTGTGCCTTCAAAAGGGACAGAAAGACCAGCGCGTCGGGAGGATCGATATATCCCTCGACCGTCTGCAGATCGCGAAAGATGAACTTTCGGATGGTCGAATTCATCCCTTTGGCGCCTTTTCCTCCCAATATCCGCCGATCGGTGGAAATAAAACGCTCTATGTTGAAGTTTATTCCTAATTTTTCGCGTTGATTCTTTGTATTTCCAAGTAACATGATAGCAATATAAAAAATAAAATGAAAGTGTGTCTGTGTTTCATCTGGATAGGCGAAGTCGATGCCAGCAAAGACAGGCTGATAGCCACCCCTTTTTCTTCTCCATTTTGCCCCATCTCAGCGGCAATTCCGTTCCAGCGCATGGGAGGCGCTGCGACGGTAACGACTGTATTCGCCGCTATGGGCCTGGCTGCGTGAGAGGCCGACATCCTTCAATTGGTCGTCGCTCAGTTCCAGCAACGCCAGGCGGTTGCGTCGCTGGCGCAGTTTCCTGCCGATCAGGTCGATCAGGCGTCCGACCATCGATCGCCTGGCTGGCGGTTCCGCCATAGCCTCCTCGTCGGCCGGGAAGGGGGCATCGACGGCCGGCGGCAGTTTTATGGCAAAGTCGCATTGTTCCGAGGCGCGGTCGAAGACCGCCCGGTTCTCATTCCTCATTGTTCGTCTCCTGAAAGGACGCTGGCTGATTGCAGCCGCGATCGGGAGGCGGGCGGTCGGTGCCCGCCTCCTTGCGTTATTTGTCGGCGGTCTGAACCGCCCGGGTCGCAGCTTCCGCTTCCCGGAGCGCCACCGCGCATTCCTCGCAGCAGACCTCGACCGTCCTGCCGCCGATTTTCACCGCGATCCGCGTCGCATCGAGCTCGCAGTCACAGGCCGCACAGGTATTCTCCTTCATGGCATTATCTCCCGGTATTGAGTTTACGGGATAAGAAAAACACCTGACGGGATTTTCCGCTGTCAGAATCTTTAGCGATTTTCGAAGGCTCCTTGTTCTTGCGCAATTCCGGACGGAAAACCGCGGCACACTTTCCCGGAATTGCTCTACCTCAGGCCAGCGAAGCGCTGGAATTCTGCCGGCGTACGGCCATAGGCCTGCCGGAAGGCGGAAGAGAAATGGCTATGGCTCGAAAAGCCGAGTTCGAGACCAAGCTGGGTCAGATCGTCGTAGCTGCCGAGCAGGTCCAGCGCACGGGCGAGCCTGAGGCGAAGCTGGTAGCGGTAGAGCGGCGTGCCTTCCACCTGCTGGAAGACTTGCGTGAGGTAGACGGGTGAGACGCCAGCCTCCCTGGCGATGTCGGCAAGTGTCCAGCGGCGCGCGAGATCGGAGGAAAGTGCAAGCTTTGCCCGGTCTACCAGCTTCTGGCGTCCGGCGCTGGCAGTTGCCGCGCGCGCCGTGCGTTCGCCGACTGCCCTGCGCACCAGCGTCATGGCGAGCGTCTCCCCCTCCAGCGTTTCGGCCGTGCCGCGCATCAGGCTATGGCGTAGCAGGGCAACGAGCGCCTGTGCACGGGCATCGATCCGAAGCCGCTGTTTGTTGAAGATGAAGCGCGAGCCCCTGGAGTTGCGATGCGCTTTCGGCACCAGTTCCTCCAGCATTGGTTCGGGTACATCCATACTGAGGCAGGAATCGCCGCCTTCGACCGGATGGCTGATCTGATAGGCCTGATCGCAGTTGAAGAAGAGCACCTGATTGGCTTCCGCCACCGTGTCATCGCGGCCGACATGGCGGATGAAGACGCCGCGATAGGGAAAGACGAGGCTGGTCGCATGCGAGCATTCCTCACCGCTCCGGTGACGGCAGTCGCCGTTGCACACGACATCGCGGACCTTGATCAAGTCCGTATCAAGAAGTTTCGTAACCGCAAACTGGCTCATCGGTGCCTCTGACTATCGCCGGCCAATATAGACTTTGCCGGGCGTTGCAACCACCCGAATCATGCCCTTCGGCTCAGTGCAGGCGACTTGATGCATCAGGGCGGATTTTCTTCCGTTTCATAATGGAAGAGGTCGTGCGAATCCCGCCACATCTTGCGCAGGGCGGCGCTTTGCCCCTGGAACCGTAGGTCAAGCGGTTCACATTCCTCGATACGGTCGTGGCGGAAGTGGCGAAAATCCTGGCGCAGTTCGCAGAACCCGGCCAGCAGGATGCCGTCGATATAATAGATGATGGCGAGGGGGCAGACGATGCGTTGCGTCAAGTTGCCGACACCGTCGCGATAACGGAGCTCAAGCTTGCGTTCCTCGCGGATGGCTCGGCGCAGCAGCCGCAAGTCGAATGCCGGATCCGGGATAGCATGCCACGAAGAAACGAAGAGATGCGTCTGAGCGGTTGACGGCTCGGAGGACGGCAGGACTTCGCTGATCTTCGCCATTGCGGTTGCGCCCGCTTCCTCGAGGCTATGGTCCCCCGTCCGTGCAATCAGCGACAGGCCGACGGTGATCGCCTCCATCTCCTCCGGTGTGAACATCAGGGGAGGGAGGTCGAAGCCGCGACGCATCACATAGCCGATACCCGCCGCGCCTTCGATCGGCACGCGCGTCGCCTGCAAGGTGGCGATGTCCCGGTAGACCGTGCGTTTCGTCACCTCCAGCCGGGCGGCTATCGCCTCTGCCGTCAGCGGCGAGCGGGAGGTGCGCAGCATCTGGATGATCTCGAACATGCGGCCCGATCGCGCCATTGCGGCACTCCTTCGAAATTCCGGCCAATTGAACATTGCTGACAGACTGTTGTCAGCACCGATCTGATAGTTCTCGCTCCGATTTAGCAGCTTCGGGCAGACCCATGAAATTTTCGCCATATATAACCGGTCTGATCGTCGTTCTCTTTTCCACCGTCGTCCTTAGCACGGCGGGTCTGATGACGCGGCTGGTCTCGCTGGACAGCGCGACGATCCTCGTCTGGCGCGGCATCGCCGGCGGTACAGCGTTGTTCCTCTTGCTTTTAATCATCGCGCCGCAGCGTGGCTTTCATGCGCTCCCTCGTCTGGGCCGACCCGGGCTGGCGATTTGCATCGCCTCTGGCGTCGGCATGATGCTGTTCATCACAGCGCTGCAGGAGACAAGTGTCGCGCATGTCTCGATCATTTTCGCGACATGTCCCTTCGTATCCGCGGGCCTTGGCTTTGCCTTGCTGGGCGAGCGGCCGGGGCGAAGTGCGCTGGTGGCGAGCCTTGCCGCGATGGCCGGGGTGATCGTCATGGTCGGGGCGGGGGAGGCCGGCGGCCTCCTCGGCGATCTTCTGGCCTTCGGAATGACGGTTTGCGTGGCGCTGATGACGGTGCTGATGCGGCGCTACCCGGATCAGCCGGTTCTTATCACGGCGGGGCTTGCCGCTCTCCTCAGCGCCCTTCTCTCCCTGCCGTTTTCGGCACCCCTTGCCGCCTCGCTGCAGGATATCGCGATCGTCTCGCTTTTCGGCATCCTTGGTTTTGCGCTCGGCATCGGTCTTCTCCTATACGGCGCCCGGCTGCTGCCGCCGGTCGAGACGGCATTGATCGGCGCGCTCGATGCGCCGCTCGCGCCCTTCTGGGTCTGGCTCTTCCTTGGAGAGAGGCTGGAGGAGGCGACGCTGCTTGGCGGAAGCGTGGTGATGGCAGCGGTTCTTCTCCACGTGCTTTTTGACCTGCGGCGGCGGGAGGCGATGCCCGGGGCGACCTAGCGGAGGGCGTCGATCAACTCTTCCATATCTTCCGGCATGGGGGCTTCGAATTCCATCACCTCGCCCGTGCGCGGGTGTTCGAAAACCAGCAGATAGGCATGCAGCGCCTGTCGCGGAAAGCGGTTGACGACGCTCTTCGCCGGTTCCGGCAAAAGATTGGCTTTCGTCCTGAAGCCCGCCGAATAATCCGGATCGCCGATCAATGGATTGCCGATATGGGCCATGTGGACGCGAATCTGGTGCGTGCGGCCGGTTTCCAGCCGGCATTCGATCAGCGAGGCAAGCGTGGTGGCATCCGGCTTCTCGTGGAAGCGCTCGATCACCTCGTAATGAGTGACGGCTTCGCGCGCATCCTCACTGTCCTCGCGCTTCACGGCACGCTTGGTGCGGTCGGCGCCGGAGCGGCCGAGCGGTGCGTCGATCGTGCCCCGGAGCTGTTTGGGCCGACCCCAGACGACTGCCTGGTAGGCGCGCTCCAGCGGCCCCGACCGGCCATGATCGGCGAACTGTTCGGCAAGATGTCGGTGGGCGATGTCGTTCTTGGCGACGACCATGACACCGCTCGTATCCTTGTCGAGGCGGTGGACGATGCCGGGGCGCCTGACGCCACCGATGCCGGAAAGGCTCGTTCCGCAATGGTGGATCAGCGCGTTGACCAGCGTACCGGTCCAGTTGCCGGCGCCGGGGTGGACGACGAGGCCGGCGGGCTTGGCAATGACGATCAGGTCGTCGTCCTCGTAGAGCACGTCGAGCGGGATGTTCTCGCCCTTGGGTTCCGGATCTTCCGGCTCCGGAAGCTCGATTTCCACCTTGTCGCCGACTGCGATCTTCTTCTTCGGCTCGGTGGCCGGCTTGCCGTTCAGGAGGACCGCGCCCTGCTCGATCAGGCTCTTGATGCGGCTCCGCGAAAATTCGCCCTCCAGCGCGGACGTCAGCCAGGCATCCAGCCGCCCTTCGGCCTCCTCTCCGGCGGTGAGGACTTTCCTCTGGCGCTCTATCTCGTTAAAGGGATCGTTCATTCAATCATTCCGATAGCAATCCAGACAAGGACGCCCCCATGCCCCAACCCGATGTCGAGGAACAGGAAGAGCCGCTTGATCCGGCGATGGAGAGAATCCGCCGGAAGATGGTGCTCCTGCAGCTCGTTTCGGGCGGGATCTTGTTCGTCTGCTTTATGGCTGTCCTCGCGGCGGTTGTCTACAAGGTCTCGCAGCGACCCGATGCGCCGGTGCAGTCCGCCTCGACGGGCAGCTTCTCAGTGCCGGCCGGACAACCGCTTGCTGCAACCGCCGAACTGCCAGCCGGCTTTTCGGTCCAGTCGGTATCCCTCTCCGGCAGCCAGATCCTGTTTTATGGTCTGCTTGACGGCGACCGGAAGGCCTTCGTCTTTGATCTTGCCGCCGGCCGCATCGTCGCCGACGTGACGGTGGCGATCCCGCAATAATGGAACCGATCCGCATCCATGATGCAGATGACTCGCGGATCGCCGAATTCCGGTCGATCCGCGAGCGCGACCTGACGGGGCGGGAAGGGCGATTCATCGCCGAGGGCACGGTGGTGCTGAGAATGCTCGGCGCTGCGCACCGGGCGGGCGGGGATTTTTGCGCAGAGAAAATCCTGCTGCTTGAAAACCGTGTGGCCGGGCTTACCGATATCCTTGCCGATTTTCCGGAGGATGTGCCGGTTTATGTCGCCTCCGGTGCCGTGCTCGATCGGATCGCCGGCTTCCACCTCCATCGCGGCGTGCTGGCGCTCGGACGGCGCAAGCCGGAGAGGGCCGTCACCGAACTGATTGCCGACCTACCGCAAAAGGCACTGGTGGTTGCCGCGTTCGGCATTTCCAACCATGACAACATCGGCTCGATCTTCCGTAATGCCGCCGCCTTCGGCGCGGATGCCGTGTTGCTCGACCAGAGCTGTTGTGACCCGCTTTACCGTAAGGCACTGCGAGTCTCGGTGGGCGCAGTGCTGTCGCTGCCCTATGCGAAAAGCGGAACGGCATCCGAAATTCTCACGGTGCTGACAGAGAAAGACTTTGCCATATGGGGTCTTTCGCCGAGAGGTGGCGTGGAAATCCGTAACGTGCCGGCCTCCGATCGCATGGCGCTGATCACCGGTACGGAGGGCGAGGGGCTGCCGCAGGACGTCCTGTCGCGCATCCAGACGGCACGGATCGCCCAGGCGCCCGGACTCGACAGCCTGAACGCGGCGACCGCGACGGGAATTGCGCTTTACGAAATCGCCATGGCGCAGCGCCGGCTTTAGGTGTCGATAAGGATGGGAGACCATCCTCGAAGGAGGCGTGTCAGGTCGTGCCTTCCTGGATGGCAGCGAGCGCTCGCTTAGATTTGGCGGCCAGGCTCTCCCGCTTCCCACTTCCCGGCTTTCCGGACAGGATCTTATGAATCGGGGAAGAGGGACCTTCAACGGCGGCCGTCAGCGCAACCATATTCGCAGCGATCGAGGCGAGTTCCTGGCGGATCGCTTCATCGTTGCCGCCGGCGTCCTTCTGCAGGCGCTCCGATAACGCGGTGGCGCGATTGCGGGTCTCCTCCGCTATTTCCGCGATCTGCGTATTGTCGCCGGCTTCTTCGGAAATCCGGGCTTGCCGCGGTGTTGACGTATGGGGCAGGTTGCGCACGGTGACGTCCTCCGGGGCTATCTTCTTTCTCGGCGCCGCCGCCTTCATGCCCGGTCGTGCGGTTGTCGAATCGCGAAGGGCGCGGCTTGCCTCCCGAGCCTCGGCGTTGGCCGCCTTGAGCTTTTCCCTGAGCCGGCCAATCTCGGCCAAGCGGCGCTCCAGCGCATGTTCCTTATCAGCACGGTCGGCGATTTCTCGTGCCAGCTTGTCTTCGAGCCTCTGGACCCGGTGTTCTTCCTGGGCCAGCCGGGTTTCGGCGTCCTTTGCACGGGCGGTCTGGAGCCGCAAGTCGTTGCGCAGCGTGTCGCGTTCATCGCGGAGCGCCGTGATGCGGAATTTCAGGTTCTCCACTTCTGTGTCGCGTGTGGAAAGGTCGATGCGGAAATTGTCGGCTTCGGTCATCAGCCGAAATTGGCGTTGCTGCAGGTTCTCGATTTCCCGATCCTTGGCAGCGGCGGCTTCCTCTGCAGCTTCAACCGCGGCCTTCAACTGCCGGATATGGCTATCTTCCTGACGCAGTCGCGAGCGCGCCTCGGCCGCCTCGACGTCCATGTTCTCGACCTGCGAACGCAGATCGGCAGCCTCGCTTTGCAGGCGCTTGGCTTCTTCGATGAGGGTATCGTTCCTGAGTTGCAGCCCTAAGGCCTTCTCCCGCTCCTGCACCAGCTCCTGCTTGGTACGGGCATTCTCGGCCGCATAGGCGGCGCGCGCCATGTCTCGCTGGGCGCGCACTTCCTGCGGACTGATCGGCAGCGTCGCCCTGATGCGGTTTTCCGTATAACGCACGATGCGCCCGTGGATTGCCGGCGCGACCAGCATGGCGATAAGAGCGGCGCTCAGGAACCCCAAGCCGAACAGAAGAACAAATTCGATCACGACAATGCCGTTTCGCGAGCTGGATGGTACTGCGCGCTTTGTTTAAGCACGAGCACATGCGGCCGGCAAGCGCCGATAAAGGGGCCGCTCGGCTGATTGCCTTGATGACGTTCATGGAAAATCCCTCCGGGGACCGGAGGGGCAATGCTCATTCTCAGAACGGGTTCCAGGTCGGCGCGCGGGTGAGCTTCAGATATCCGACATTGATGCCGAGGCGGGCGCCGATGCCGGTGCGGATCGGCACCAGAATCACGTTGTTGTTCCGCAGCACGGTCATGCCGACACCGGCAACCACGAAAGCCGAGCCGGAAACTCCGCCGAAGCGCGCATAAAGAGCGTCAACGGAAGGAAGGTCATAGACCAGCATCATGGCGCGCGTGCCCTGTCCGCCGTAATCGATGCCGAGCGACGGCCCCTGCCAGAAGACCGGATGTTGACCGGCATTCTTGGTGTAGAGTTCGCCTTCGCCGTAGGTGAGGCCGGCGATGAAGGCACCCGAACCCTCTTGCCCAAGAATGTATCCGTTCGGCAGGCCGTATTTCTGGAAGGCATTCTCAACGACCTTCGCCAGCCCGCCGCTGGCGGAGCCGAAGAAACCGTGACCGGCGTCGACGATCTCCTGAGCCGAATACTGATTGGAGCCCTGCTGGGCAGAGACGGGGCCGGCGTAGAATAGCGCGGCTGCAATCACGGCAAACACCATCGAGGCGAACCGGGCGAGGGCTGTAGATGTGCGGATGCGCATTGTCAGATCCATTATTGTATCGTCCAGAGCCTGCCTCATGCATCATGCTTAAGGCTTGGCTATTTTGCGGCGATGGTCTTAACAATCGGTTTACCAAATATGGTGTCATTATGGCCTAAGAACATTGCACCATCTCTGCGCAATCTTGACGTGGCAGAAGGAGATCGGGCAATTCGCACAATCAGGAGACCTGCATGCCGAAGAATCCGAATCTCACCCTTAGTGGGCCAGATCTTGCGGCACTTCTGTGTAGCCGCGTGTGCCATGACGTGATCTCTCCGGTCGGCGCGATCAACAACGGTCTCGAACTGCTTGACGAGGGTGCGGCCGACGCCGACGCGCTCGATCTTATCCGCACATCGGCTCTCAACGCTTCAGTGCGTCTCAGATTCGCACGTCTTGCCTTCGGAGCTTCCGGCTCTGTCGGTGCTTCGATCGATACGGGCGAGGCCGAAAAGGCCGCAAAGGATTATGCCGCGGCCGAAAAGAAGACCGAGGTTACCTGGAGCGGTCCGCGCGCGATTATCGCCAAGAACCGCGTCAAGCTGCTTCTCAACCTCTTCCTGGTCGCCTATGCGGGTATTCCGCGCGGCGGTTCGGTCGATGTCACGCTGGAGAATCCGGAATACGACGCGAGATTCACCATAACGGTGAAGGGCCGGATGATGCGCGTGCCGGCGAAATTTGTCGAGATCGCCACCGGCACCCTGGAAGAGCCGATCGATGCTCATTCGATCCAGCCCTATTACACGGTGCTGCTTGCGGAAGAATGCGGCATGGATCTGAAATATGTGGTCTCGGAAGACAAGATCGCCTTCATCGCCGAAGCTGTGGCTGCCTGAGACGATTCGGCACGGGTTGCGCCTTTAGGTAACCATTCATTAGTGTCGTACCCCTAATGATAGATATCTGGCCCTGAACGGGCGGATTAGCATCAAGGGGAGCAAGATGCAGCGTTTGATGATTGCCGATGAGTCGGACATCGTCCGCAAGGTCGGCAAACGCATTCTTTCCGAATTGGGCTTTCTCGTCGCCGAGGCCGGCAGCATGCGCGAAGCCATCACGGGCTGCCATGCGGAACTCCCCAACTTCCTGATCGTCGATGCAGCGCTCGAAGGCGCGCTCGATCTCATTGCTGCCGTTCGCGCCATGCCGAACGGCAAGAGCGTGCGCATCTTCTACTGCGTCATCGAGGCGGATCTGAGAAAGATGATGGTCGGCAAACGTGCCGGCGCCGACGATTTCCTGCTGAAACCCTTCGATCGCAAGATCCTGACCTCTGTCTTTTCGGGTCTGGCGCAGGCGGCGTAACTGCCAGGACCGATCCGACCTGGCCGATTGGCTGCGGTTTCGTTTCCCTCCTTTGCGCGGTCAAAACAAAACGCCCGCCAGAAGGGCCTGGCGGGCGTTTCGAAATAGGATGCCTTGCTGCGGAGATCAGGCGATTTCGGCGTAGTCGTTGCCATCCGGCTCGCGCAGCACATAGCCGCGGCCCCAGACGGTTTCGATGTAATTGGCGCCGCCCGCTGCGTTGGCGAGCTTCTTGCGCAGCTTGCAGATGAAGACGTCGATGATCTTCAATTCCGGCTCGTCCATGCCGCCATAGAGATGGTTGAGGAACATTTCCTTGGTGAGCGTGGTACCCTTGCGGAGCGAAAGCAGCTCCAGCATCTGGTACTCCTTGCCCGTCAGGTGGACACGCTGGCCGCCGACTTCGACGGTCTTGGCGTCAAGGTTCACGATCAGCTCGCCGGTGATGATGATCGACTGGGCATGACCCTTCGAGCGGCGGACGATCGCGTGAATGCGGGCGACCAGTTCGTCCTTGTGGAACGGCTTCGTCATGTAGTCGTCGGCGCCGAAACCCAGGCCGCGGACCTTGTCTTCGATGCCAGCCATGCCGGACAGGATGAGGATCGGGGTCTTGACCTTGGACAGCCGCAGGGTGCGGAGCACTTCGTAACCCGACATGTCGGGGAGGTTCAGGTCGAGGAGAATGATGTCGTAGTCATAGAGCTTGCCGAGATCGACGCCCTCTTCACCGAGGTCGGTGGTATATACATTGAAGCTTTCCGATTTCAGCATCAGCTCGATGCTCTGGGCAGTCGCGCTGTCATCTTCGATGAGTAGAACCCGCATATTTTTCCCCTTTACCGCCGCGTAAGGTACCTTTTCGCCCCCTTACTCGTTACGGATCCAGACTGAGCCTGATTTGGAAGCTGCCACCAAATGGTTAACAAATTATGATTCCCTCTGACAAGGTACATCAATTCGTTAAGCAAAATTAGTAGCCGCCTGATTTTCTTAGGGATTGGCCATCACCAAGATTGAATCGACGGATGAGGAAATTCCGCCAAGTGATTCATTCGACTCGCACATTGTCGAAGCCAATTTAGGCCTTGGTATTTACCGACCCTTAAACGATCGGGATTACCATTAATGATGCCTGTAAACGAAAGGTTAACGCGGCGGAGAATTTATTAACGCCGCGCGTATTTTTTGATCCGGAGTGTAACAAGCCGGATGAACGGGCCTGGGTCTCGCTATCCACGGAGTATTGCGTATGAAGTCGCGTGACAGCCTAGTTCGCCTGAAGGGATTTCAGGTTAATGAGAAGCGCCGCCAGCTGCAGCAGTTGCAGATGATGATGGCCGAATTCGAGCGGATGGCCAAGGAGCTCGAACACCAGATCACTCTCGAAGAGAAGAAGACCGGTATTACCGATCCGAATCACTTCGCCTATCCGACCTTCGCGAAGGCCGCCCGGCAGCGGGCAGACAACCTCCAGGTTTCGATTCGCGAGTTGAAGGTTCAGCAGGAAAGTGCGGAACTGGCGCTCGAGGAAGCGGAGGCGGAGCTCGCCAAGGCTTCGGCGCTCGAAGAGCGTGATGGTGGAATGCGCGCCCGAGCCTAAGAACGTCGGGCGGCATAGTACGGAATATTTCAAATGCGGGGCGGCGCTTTGGCGCCTGCGCCCGATTTCCGTTTTAGCGCGTTTGCCAACGTCTACGCGCTCGACCTTCCCCCTACTGGAGAATATCCTGCCAATCCGGATGGCGCACCACCTGGCTCTTGAAGAAAGGGCAAAGGGGGATGATCTTCCAGCCGCCCTTGCGGGCGTCCTCTACCGCATGCAGCGCCAATGCCTGGCCGACGCCCTTGCCGCGCAGTCCGTCCGGCACGCCGGTATGGTCGATGATGATGAGCCGAGGGGAAGCCCGCGAATAGGTCATTTCCGCGTAGTAGCCGTCGACCTCCGCGACATAGCGCCCGCCGGATTGTGTTTCTTCATGCCTGATATTCATGATCATCCCGCTTTCTCCTGGTACGGGATGATGTAATACGGGACAACAGGCCGGAGAGAAATAGCCGGGCAGCGTCTCTATGGGTTACCGCACTGTCAACCGGAGGAAAACGATGAGCTTGGTGCGGCCGCTTCTTCTTCTGCTTGCCGCAATTTTCCTGGCGCTGGGGCTTATCCTGCCGATCATCCGTCTCGAGCGGCTTTATTTCTTTACTGAAACGCCGTCACTGGTCGAACTCGTTGCGTCGCTCTTTCAGACGGGAGATACGGGGCTGGCGCTGTTGGTCGGGTTGTTTTCGATCATCTTTCCGATCTTCAAGCTGGCCGGACTTGCGCTACAGCTTTCAGGCCAGGTTGACGAGGCGGGGCTTTTCCGCCGCGCGATGCCGCATCTCTCGAAGTGGTCGATGATGGATGTGATGCTTGTGGCAATCGTGGTCTTCGCGGCGAAAACCAGTGGACTGGCAGTCGCGGTTTCTCAGCCGGGGCTATGGTTTTATGCCGCGTCGACGGTGATTGCCGGACTTTTGCCGTCTCTCGCACGGATCGGTCGGGAAGTTGACGGCGGCACAAATTGAAAAGTGCCGTTGCGTCTCCTGCAGCGGCACCTTGTTCTATACGGGCGGTTTACCGTGAATTCGTGCTTGGGCTAACGCAATTCCAAGAGGAAAACCCAGTCCGGCTTTCCGGAATTGTCCCTAATGGCGATACTGCTGAATGCGCGTGGTGCGAAGACCGGCCAAGCCATGGTCGTTGATGGAGGATTGCCAGGACAGGAATTCCTCGACGGTGAGGGTGTAACGCTCGCAGGCTTCTTCCAAGCTCAACAGGCCACCACGAACCGCGGCAACAACCTCTGCCTTTCTCCGGATAACCCAGCGGCGCGTATTGGCCGGCGGAAGATCGGCGATCGTCAAAGGGCTGCCATCGGGACCGATGACATATTTTACTCGGGGACGTATCATTTCGGTCATTGGACTCTCTACACAACACAAGACCACTTCCGCGAGCCTAGCTCTGCAGTTTTAACATTTGACTAAACAGGTCGCGGCATTTGTTCAAAGCTTGCTGATGACCCACCTTGCGCGATCTCCGGCAGCGCGGAGAACGCGTTCCTCTCTGAGGATGGAAGACGCCGAACGGTTGCCCATTCAAGCCTGCAGCCGGAAAATCTTGGAATTAGAAGCCTTTACCGCCCCTAAGTTCGACGAGAACCGTGCCGAACATGATGCGCAGATCGAGCAGGATCGAGAAATTGTCGATGTAGTGGAGGTCGCAGGCGATGCGGGCGCGCGCCTTGCCGGGGCGATCCGTGGGACCGCGAAGACCGCGCATCTGTGCCAAACCGGTCATGCCAGGCCTTACCGAATGGCGGCGATGATAGTCCGAAACCAGATCTTCATAAGGAATGCCGGCGGCCAGCATGCCGATCGCATGGCAGCGGGGGCCGACCAGCGACATGTCGCCTTTCAGGACATTCAGGAGTTGTGGAAGCTCATCGATATTGGTCTTGCGGATGACGGCGCCGACACGGGTAATGCGCGGATCGTCCTTGATCGTCTGGGCCACCCCCGTCGTATCGCCGAGATCGGTGCGCATGGAGCGAAACTTGTAGACCCGGATCTTGCGGCAGTCCTTGCCCCAGCGGACTTGCGTGAAGAGGGCCGGGCCGGGACTGTCGAGCCGGATCAGAAGCGCAACCACCGCCATCAGCGGCAGGAGCATGACCAAGGCCGTCAGCGAGACGCCGATGTCGAGCGCCCGTTTGAAGATAAGCTGCATCCGGGCGTCATCGCGCTGTCTGCAGGGCGCGATCACTCCCTGAGCGCCCGGCAGCAGTGATGCGATATCCCTGCCATTGACCGGCTTATAGGCGGTATCGTTATGCAGATCACAAACGCTCAACCCGGTCACCCGCATTTACCCCGCAGCCCCCTGCCGGTCAGTGTTGTTTCTTAATATAACACCTTATCGCGGGAGTCATCAGTCAAGTTAATGTCTGGTTAACGATAAAAGATAAACTTTGCTGCGCTGCCGTATTAAAGCATTGTCAAATATAACTCTGTTTTTCCTGCTCCAAGCTCCAGCTGCGCGGTGCCGGCATGCCCTAAAGTGATAAAATCGCCCGCTGAGAAGAAAAAAATTCCACTGGCAGACTGCGTTTGTGCTCCTCCAGCAACGCCATTCATGGAAATCAGATTCTGCTCGCTGTTCAGCATCAGAGTGGTGGTATGGCCGGACGAGGTCAGCACGGCGACATTGAGGGCGAGGAGATAGAGGCCCGATGCAGGGACGGTCACACAATTGCCGCCGCCGGGCGCCGCTGCGCCGAGCGTGAAGCCGCCCTGATTGAGGGCGAGTGTCGTGAAGCCGCTCTGCTGGCCGGCGGTCGGCGAGTAGCTGGCACCGGTTCGATGGGCGCGGACGGCCGGCTGGTTCGGCCGCGAGACGTGACCGGCGGAGGAGATTGAAAGTCCCGTCTTCCAGACGCTGCCATCGCTGATCTTGATCGAGAACGCGTTGCTGCCCGCAAGTCCCATTTCCGCATATCCGGTCCAGTTGGTTTGGAAGAGCAGGGAAGCCGTATCACCGGTTGCGGCCTTGTTGATCTTGATCTGATGCCCGTTGCCCGCATGATTGAAGAGACTGGCGGGAGAGGAGAGGGCAAACCGGTTCGCGCCATCCGGCGAGGCACCGATGCCGAGCTCATCGAAGCTGCCGCTCGCCGGCAGGGGTATGTCCTGCCAGGTGGTGCCGGAAAAAACCTTCAGCCCGGCAGGCTCCGAGAACCAGGCACGCCAGCCTGCCTTCGGCTCGGCAAAAGCCCAGTATCCGTCCTGCCAGATGGCGACTTTCCCCTCTCTGCCGGTCCAGACGCCCGCCGGCGCGGCCGCGACCAGATAGCAGGTACCTTCGGCAGGCGAGACGGGCGGAACTGCCTGTTCGGCCGTGATCGTCAGATGTACCAGCGCGTCGAGCTTCAACAGCGCTTCATTGTGGGTCACGTGTTTCTGTGCCTGCGAAGGCAGGATGAAGGGCATTTTCTGGTTGGCAGTCGTCTCGGCCATGGCTCGCTCCGTTCTCGATCGGTGCCTAGTCTAGAGCCTGCGGGAGAAGCGGGGAGGCGAACGCAGCCAAATCTTTGATAACGCTGGAGCGGTGCGCCAGAAATATGCCCGGCGAGGTAGGCGCCTTACCTCGATCTGCAACGGCTGCTGCCGGGATTTGCTCTTGTCGCAATCAGAGCCCTGCATGTCCTGATTGCGCTTGTCCTTTCTCTCGCATATGCGAATGTGTGGCCGCAATGAACGGGACAGGTGCATGCGCTATTCGGCATATTCCATCTTGAAGCAGGCGCTTTCGGGCAACCGGCTGTGGAAGCCGGCCTGGCGCGAGCCGCAACCGAAGCCGCATTACGACGTGATCATCATCGGCGGCGGCGGGCACGGGCTTTCGACCGCCTATTACCTCGCCAAGGAGTTCGGCATCACCAATGTGGCCGTGCTGGAGAAGGGCTATCTCGGTTCCGGCAATGTCGGCCGCAACACCACGATCATCCGTTCCAATTACCTGCTCGAAGGCAATAATCCTTTCTATGAGTTTTCTCTAAAGCTCTGGGAAGGGCTGGAACAAGACTTCAATTATAACGCGATGGTCTCGCAGCGCGGCATCGTCAACCTTTTCCATTCCGATGGTCAGCGCGACGAATATGCCCGCCGCGGCAACGGCATGCGCATGCATGGGGTCGATGCGGAACTGCTGGATCGCGACCGGGTCCGCAAGATGATGCCCTATCTCAACTTCGATCATGCCCGGTTCCCGATCATGGGCGGGCTCTATCAGAAGCGAGGCGGTACAGTCAGGCACGATGCGGTCGCCTGGGGCTATGCACGCGGTGCCGACCAAAGGGGCGTCGACATTATCCAGCATTGCGAGGTCATCGGCATCCGCCGTGAGAACGGTCGCGTAACCGGTGTCGAAACGACCAAGGGCTTCATCGGTTGCGGAAAGCTGGCGCTCGCTGCTGCGGGCAATACGACGACGGTCGGGCGCATGGCCGATCTCGAACTGCCGATCGAGACGCATGTGCTGCAGGCTTTCGTCTCGGAAGGGCTTAAGCCGGTGATCGATCACGTCATCACCTATGGCGCCGGGCACTTCTATATATCGCAATCGGACAAGGGCGGACTGGTCTTTGGTGCCGAAATCGATTTCTATTCCTCCTATGCCCAGCGCGGCAATCTGCAGACCGTCGAGCACACGATGGAGGAGGGCGTGTCGCTGATCCCCGGCCTTTCCCGCGCCAAGGTGCTCAGAAGCTGGGGCGGCGTCATGGACATGTCGATGGACGGTTCGCCGATCATCGACCGCACGCCGATCGACAACCTCTATCTGAACTGCGGCTGGTGCTACGGCGGCTTCAAGGCGACGCCCGCTTCCGGCTTCTGCTTCGCCCACCTGATCGCGAAGAACGAGATGCACCATGTCTCGCGCTTCATGCGCCTCGACCGGTTTGAGCGCGGCTACACGATCGACGAGACGGGCAAGGGGCCGCAGCCGAACCTTCACTGAGACATCCCCATCGAGAAAACCCAATGGCAAGCCTGATTACCTGTCCGCATTGCGGTACGAGACCGAAGGAAGAGTTTTCCATCCGGGGCGCTGCCGCGCCGAAGCGCCCATCTGCGACGGTGAAGGACGAGGAGTGGCACCGATACGTATATGTCCGCGACAATCCCAGGGGACGTTACCAGGAATACTGGCACCATGTGGCCGGCTGTCGTCGTTTCCTGGTGGTCGATCGCGACAACCTCACCCATGAGGTCTTCGGCGTGACCGATGCCTCCGATTTCGAACGGGCGAGGACGGCCGGATGACATCCTATCGGCTCGCTTCCGGCGGCACGGTCAATCGCGGCCAGTTGCTCAATTTCACTTTCGACGGCCGGACCTTCAGGGGATTCGAGGGGGATACGCTTGCGTCGGCGCTGCTTGCCAACGACCAGATGATGATGGCCCGCAGCTTCAAGTATCATCGGCCGCGCGGGGCGGTGACGGCGGGGTCTGCTGAGCCGAATGCGTTGATGACGATCGGTCGCGGCGCCCGCCGCGAACCGAATGCCCGAGCCACCGTGGTCGAGCTCTACAACGGGCTCGTGGCCGTGAGCCAGAACCGCTGGCCATCGCTGAAGCACGATTTCGGGGCGATCAACAATCTCTTCTCGCCCTTTCTTGGCGCCGGCTTTTACTACAAGACCTTCATGTGGCCGGCACTTTTCTGGGAAAGGCTTTACGAACCGCTGATCCGACACGCAGCCGGTCTCGGCAAGGTCGCCATGCAGGCCGATCCCGATCGTTATGAGAAATCCTGGGCGCATTGCGACCTGCTCGTCATCGGCGCCGGGCCGACCGGGCTGATGGCGGCGCTTGCCGCCGGTCGTGCCGGAGCGCGCGTCATCCTGGCGGATGAAGGCTTCAGGCTCGGCGGATCCTTGCTCGGCGAAAGCGCTTCCGTCGGCGGGATGACCGCGACGGACTTCGCCGGTACGGTGATCGAGGAACTTGCCGCGCTGCCGAACGTGACGCTGATGGCGCGCACGACCGTGTTCGGCTGGTATGACGACATGGTGTTCGGGGCGGTCGAGAGGGTGCAGAAGCATGTCGCTCCGCCGTCGCCGGACCTTGCCGTCGAGAGGCTCTGGCGCATCGTCGCCAAGCGCGCGATCCTCGCCTCCGGCGCGGAGGAACGGCCGCTCGTGTTCGGCGGTAATGACAAGCCCGGCGTGATGACTGCGGCGGCGGCGCGGACCTATCTCAATCGCTACGGCGTTGCCGTTGGGAGCAGGGTCGCTGTCTTCACCAACGGCGGCTCCGGTTATCGCACGGCAGCCGATCTCGTTGCCAGGGGCGTGGACGTCACGGCGATCATCGATGCGCGGCCGCAGTCCACCGATCCGGTGCCGCAGGGCGTGCGCGTGGTCCGCAACGGCTCGGTCGTCGCCACCAAGGGCTGGCATCGCATCGATGGACTGATCGCCGAACGCTCCGGGTTTGAAGAGGTGGTCGCCTGCGATGCGCTCGCCATGTCCGGCGGCTGGTCGCCAGTCGTTCACCTGATGTGCCAGCGCGGGGCAAAGCCCGTATGGTCGGACGAGAAACAGGCATTCCTTGCTCCGGATATCGGAAAAGCTTTCGTCGCGGCCGGCTCCGCCGCCGGATTCGACCGGATTTTCGACTGTCTGAAGGACGGGGCGAACAAGGCGACCGCGCTTCTCCGCGATCTCGGCTTTGCGGCCTACGAGGCTGATATTCCCGACGTGGAAGACGAGTACGATCCATCTTTCGCGCCGCTCTGGTACGTGCCGGGTGCGAAGGACAAGGCCTTCGTCGATTTCCAGAACGACGTGCATGTGGGCGATCTCGGGCTCGCGCAGCGCGAAGGTTTCCGCCATGTCGAACACACCAAGCGTTACACGACGGCGGGAATGGCGACCGACCAGGGCAAGCTCGGCAATGTCAACGCAGCGGGGATCGTGGCCGGCATGCGCGGCGTCTCGCCCGCCGAGATCGGCACCACCACCTTCCGGCCGTTCTACACGCCGGTTTCCTTCGGCGCGCTGGCCGGCACGGTCCGGGCCGAACATGCCGCGCCGGTCCGCACCTCGCCGTTGCAGAACTGGGCCAGGAAGAACGGCGCCGCTTTCGTGGAATCCGGACTCTGGTACCGCTCCGCCTGGTTTTCCAGAGAGGGAGAGAAAAGCTGGCGCGAAAGCGTAGACCGCGAGGTTCTGAACGTCCGCGCCAATGTCGGGCTCTGCGACGTCTCGACCCTCGGCAAGATCGAGATCTTTGGGAGAGGCGCGGCCGAACTCCTTGATCGCGTCTATTCCAACAGCTTCCTGAAACTGCCGGTCGGCAAGGCGCGCTACGGCCTGATGCTGCGGGAGGACGGCATCGTCTTCGACGACGGCACGACGAGCAGGCTTTCCGAAAACCACTATGTCATGACCACCACGACGGCCTATGCCGCCGAGGTGCTTGCCCATCTGGAATTTGCCGCCCAGACCTTCTGGCCCGAACTCGACGTGCGTTTCGTTTCCTCGACGGATCAGTGGGCGCAGATGTCGCTTGCAGGTCCCAAAAGTCGCCCGGTCATGAGCCGGATCGTACAGGACGATATTTCCGATGCCGCCTTTCCGTTCCTTGCGGCTCGTGAGGTGGTGCTGCAGGGCGGGCTGAAGGCGCGGCTCTTCCGCATCTCTTTTTCAGGCGAACTCGCCTACGAGCTTGCGGTGCCGGCGGGTTATGGCGAGGCTGTCGCCGATGCAATCATGGAGGCGGGCAGGGACGAGGGCATCTGCGCTTACGGCGTCGAGGCCTTGAACGTGCTCCGCGTCGAGAAGGGGCATGTCACCCATAATGAGCTCGAAGGCCGCACGACCGCAGATGATGTCGGGCTCGGCCGCATGATGGCGATGCAGAAGCCCGATTTCATCGGCAAGCGCCTTTCGATGCGCTTCGGGCTCACCGCCGCCGACCGGCTGCAGCTTGTCGGTTTGAAGGCCGTCGAGGCGGACAAGGAGATCAAGGCCGGGGCGCATCTGCTGAAGGACCAGGCAAAACCATCGCTTGCCAACGACCAGGGATTCGTCTCTTCCGCCTGTTTCTCGCCGTCGCTCGGCCATCATATCGCGCTCGCTATGCTGAAATCCGGCCGCGAGCGTTTCGGCGAGCGGATCCTGGTCTGGGACGGTTTGCGCGGCTCGGAGATGATGGCGGAAGTCTGTTCGCCGGTCTTCGTCGATCCCGATAACCTGAAACTCCATCTCTGAGGGCGGCCGATGTCGATCAATCTTCTCCACCGGCACGTGCTCGAGGATCATATTTCCGGTTTCGAGACCGATCCCAATCCGAACCAGCTGTCAGTCGTCCGGCGGCCGGTGATCTTCTCCGTACTTGCCCATGCCGGGCGCGAGGCAGCTGTGGCGGAAGCCCTGAAGGCAGCGAGCGATCTTGCGCCGCGTTTCTGCAGTCCGTCGGAATGGCTGGCCGTATCACAGACCGTGGGAGCGGAAACGATTGCGGGCCTGCTGTCGAATATTCCGGGTGCGTCCTTTGTCGACCAGAGCGACGGAAAGGTGCTCATGGCTGTCTCCGGACCGAGTGTCAGAAAAATCCTGGCGAAATGCGTGGCCGTCGACCTCCATCCCGATGTCTTCGCGGAAGGCCATTCCGCCAATATGCTGTGCTGCCATGTTGCGGCGAATGTCGCCCGCACCGGTGCCGATACATTCGAGGTCATCGTGCCGCGCTCGTTTGCCGGCTCGGTTTTCGACGAGCTGATGGAGACGGGGCGCGAGCACGCGCTGACGCGGGGCTTTTCCGACTAGCAATGGCGCGATCGGGATATTCGCTATGTCGGAAACGACAAATCCTGCTTCGCAGAACAGTCTATTGAGCCGATCCGAGAGCAACTAACCTCACTGGAAATCGCCTTCCTGAACGGAGACAGTTTCCATGAAAAGTCATGCCCGGGTTGTCGTCATCGGCGGTGGTGTTGTCGGATGTTCGGTCCTTTATCACCTTACCAAGTTCGGTTGGAGCGACGTTGTTCTGGTCGAACGCTCCGAACTCACGTCCGGCTCCACCTGGCATGCTGCGGGCGGCATGCACACGATCAACGGCGATCCGAACGTCGCCAGGCTGCAGAAATACACGGTTGAACTCTATAAAGAGATTGAAGCCTATTCAGGCCAGGATATCGGGCTGCATATGACTTCCGGGCTGATGCTCGCCGCGACCCCCGAACGCTTCGACTGGCTGAAATCGATTCTCGCGAAGGGCAAGTACAGCGGCATGGAGGCACACCTGCTTTCCGCCAGGGAAGCGCATGAGATGATGCCGCTCCTCGACCCGGACCAGTTCGTCGGTGCGGTCTTCGATCCGAACGAAGGCCATCTCGACCCCTACGGCACGACGCATGCCTATGCCAAATCGGCGAGGAAGAACGGGGCGGAAATCTATCTCCATACCAAGGTCGAGGAACTGGTGCAGCTTCCCGACGGCACGTGGCGGGTGATCACCGACAAAGGCGAGATCCGCGCCGAGCATGTGGTGAACGCGGCCGGCCTCTGGGCGCGCGAAGTGGGACGCATGGTCGGCCTCGAACTGCCGGTGCTTGCCATGGAGCACATGTATCTCCTCACGGAGGACATGCCGGAGGTCATCGAGTTCAACCGGACGACCGGCCGGGAACTCATGCATTGCGTCGATTTCGACGGCGAAATCTACATCCGCCAGGAACGCAACGGCATGCTGATGGGCACCTATGAAAAGGCCTGCCGGCCCTGGTCGCCGATCGAGACGCCATGGGATTTCGGCCATGAGCTTCTGCCCGAGGACCTGGAGCGCATCACCGGCGAGCTGGAGGTTGGCTTCCGGCATTTCCCCGCCTTCAACAATGCCGGCATCCGGAAAATCATCAACGGGCCTTTCACGTTCTCGCCGGATGGCAATCCGCTGGTCGGGCCGGTGCGCAGCATGACGAATTTCTGGTCGGCCTGCGCGGTGATGGCAGGTTTCAGCCAGGGCGGTGGTGTCGGGCTGGCGCTCGCCAACTGGATCATCAATGGCGATCCTGGCTTCGACGTCTTCGCAATGGATGTTTGCCGCTACAGCGATTATGCGACGCTCGCCTATACCAATGCCAAGGTGCGCGAGAATTATTCCCGCCGGTTCTCGATCCGCTACCCGAACGAGGAACTGCCGGCGGCGCGGCCGCTATTGACGACACCGATCTACGACAGGCTGAAGGCCGCCGGCGCCGTTTTCGGCACGTCCTACGGGCTTGAGACACCGCTCTGGTTTGCGCCTCCGGGTCTGGAGGACAGTTTCTCCTGGCGCCGTTCTGCCGATTTCGAGACAGTCGGCCGCGAGGCGCGAGCGGTGCGGACAGGCGTCGGGATGATGGAAACCTCCGGCTTTGCCAAATACGCGATCAGGGGTGAGGGGGCTCGCGATTGGCTCGATCAAATCCTTGCCGGAAAGATTCCGCCGGCGGGGCGCATGACACTTACCCCCATGCTCAATGAGGCCGGCAAGCTGATCGGCGATTTCACCCTCGCCAATCTCGATGACGAAGAGTTTCTGCTGATCGGATCCGGCATTGCCGAGGACTATCACATGCGCTGGTTCGAGAGCCATCTGCCAGACGACGGCTCGGTGGAGGTTGACGCCCTGAACCTCGGTCTCGTCGGTCTCTCCGTCGCCGGGCCGAAGGCGCGTGATGTGTTGCAGAAGCTCACGCATCTCGACCTTTCGGGTGCGGCCTTCCCCTTCATGGCAATCCGGGAGCTCGATCTCGGCATGGCGCCGGTGATCCTCGGTCGCGTCAGCTATGCCGGCGATCTCGGCTACGAAATCTGGATGAAGCCGGAATACCAG
The DNA here is from genome assembly GCF_040066075.1 of Neorhizobium phenanthreniclasticum. Classification (NCBI taxonomy): domain Bacteria; kingdom Pseudomonadati; phylum Pseudomonadota; class Alphaproteobacteria; order Hyphomicrobiales; family Rhizobiaceae; genus Neorhizobium; species Neorhizobium phenanthreniclasticum. The sequence goes on along the minus strand of NZ_JBEAAL010000002.1, from coordinate 180,140 downwards.
CGTTATCTCTTCGATCTCCTGATGGAGGCGGGGGCGGAATTCGGCATCACGCTTTTCGGACTGCGCGCGCTCAACGCGCTGCGATTGGAAAAGTCCTTTGGAAGCTGGGCTCGGGAGTACCGGCCGCTCTATGGACCGAGGGAAGCCGGCCTCGGCCGGTTCATCGCCTATGACAAGCCGTTGGACTTCATCGGCAAGACGGCGGCGCTCAAGGAAAAGGCCGAAGGTGGCGCGCTTCGCCTGGTGACCTTCACGGTGAAGGCGAAGGATGCGGACGTGATCGGCGATGAACCGATCTATTTCGACGGCAAGGTGCGCGGCTGGGTGACCTCCGGCGGTTATGCGCATGCTTCCGGCGTATCTGTCGCCATGGGCTACGTGCCGCGGGAGATTGCCGGAGAAATCCACGGCTGGCAGATCGAACTGCTCGGCGAGATCCTGCCGGCGACGCTGCAACCACGACCGCTCTTCGATCAAGACGGAGCGCGGATGCGCTCGTGATCCCTACATCCTTAGTCTAAGGTTAATGGAGGGGCGATCTTAAATTTCATAAAGCAAACAGTTTGGCTAATTTTTTGACAAAGTATGCCGGTTTTTTGGAATTTCTGATCTTCGCGGAGCCAGATTGTTGAGAAGTGCCGGGTTTTTGCCCGCCTCTCGGCTTTTTGTCTTCACATTTCTTACGAAACCGTTATGGAATGCGCCTAAGAACTCAAGAACCCGCAAGGGGCGTAAATACAAGAGGTGCGGCCATTCCAGGATCGCACCCAGGGGAAAGTATATGGAGTATTTTATCCAGCAGCTCATCAATGGGCTGACTCTTGGGTCCATCTATGGCCTTGTGGCAATCGGCTATACGATGGTTTATGGCATCATCGGCATGATCAACTTCGCCCATGGTGACATTTTCATGCTCGGGGGCTTTGCTGCTCTCATCGTCTTCCTGATCCTCACGTCCTTCTTCGCCGGCATTCCGGTGGCGCTGCTTCTGCTCGTCATGCTGATCGTCGGCATGCTGATGACGGGCCTGTGGAACTGGACGATCGAGCGTGTCGCCTATCGGCCGTTGCGCGGCTCGTTCCGGCTGGCGCCGCTGATCACCGCGATCGGCATGTCGATTACGCTGTCGAACTTCATCCAGGTGACACAGGGGCCGCGCAACAAGCCGATCCCGCAGCTCGTCACCGACGTCTACCATATCGGCGCGATCACCATTTCGCTGAAGCAGCTGATTATCGTGGCTGTCACGTCGGCTCTGCTCTTCGCCTTCTGGTACATCGTCAACAAGACGCCGCTCGGCCGCGCCCAGCGCGCCACCGAGCAGGATCGCAAGATGGCCGCTCTTCTCGGCGTCGACGTCGACCGGACGATTTCGGTCACGTTCGTGATGGGTGCCGCACTCGCTGCTGTCGCCGGCTCCATGTACCTGATGTATTACGGCGTCTCGAATTTCAACGACGGCTTCATCCCGGGAGTCAAGGCGTTCACCGCGGCCGTCCTCGGCGGCATCGGTTCACTGCCCGGCGCCGTCCTCGGCGGTCTGATGATCGGCCTCATCGAATCCCTCTGGTCGGCCTATTTCACGATCGCCTACAAGGACGTCGCGACTTTCGTGATCCTCGCCTTCGTGCTGATCTTCAAGCCCACGGGCATTCTCGGCCGGCCGGAAGTGGAGAAGGTCTGACATGGCTGCCCCATCTGAAAACACTTCGTCCGGCCTGATGGTGAAGGCCGTCAGGGAAGGCATCTTCGCGGGCATCATCGCCCTTGGCATGTTCATTCTCTATGTCGGCATAGAGACCTACCAGGACATCGACAATCGGCTCGTCTGGCGTACCCGCTGGGGATTGCTTGCGATCTTCGTGGCGGTCGCCGCGATCGGCCGCTTCCTCATGGTCGGCGTCATCAAGCCGCATTTGGATCGCCGCAAGCTCGCCAAGGCAAAGAGCGGCATCCTCGAAATCTCCGAGGAAAAGAGCTTCTTCCACAGGCACTTCCTCAAGATCGCGCTGATTGCGCTCCTGCTCTATCCGATGGCCTCGGTCTGGCTTTTCGGTACCCAGGGGTCGTTGAAATATGTCGACAACTTCGGCATCCAGATCCTCATCTACGTGATGCTTGCCTGGGGTCTCAACATTGTTGTGGGGCTCGCCGGCCTGCTCGATCTCGGCTATGTCGCCTTCTACGCCGTCGGCGCCTATTCCTATGCGCTTCTGTCGGCGCATCTCGGCCTGTCTTTCTGGGTGTTGTTGCCGCTTGCCGGCATCCTGGCTGCCCTCTGGGGCGTCATCCTCGGCTTCCCAGTGCTGCGGCTGAGGGGCGACTATCTGGCGATCGTCACGCTCGCCTTCGGAGAGATCATCCGCCTCGTGCTCATCAACTGGACGGATGTCACCAGGGGCACGTTCGGCATTTCCGGCATCAAGAAGGCGTCGATCTTCGGCATCTGGTCGTTCGATGTGGGGTCGCCGAACTACTTCCCCAAGGCTTTCGGTCTCGCCACCTCGTCCGCCTATTACAAGATCTTCCTCTTCTACGTGATCCTGGCACTTTGCCTGCTCACAGCCTATGTGACCATCCGTCTGCGCCGCATGCCGATCGGCCGCGCCTGGGAGGCGCTGCGCGAGGACGAGATCGCCTGCCGTTCCCTCGGTATCAATACGGTGACGACCAAGCTTACAGCCTTTGCGACCGGCGCGATGTTCGGCGGTTTCGCCGGCTCGTTCTTCGCCACCCGGCAGGGCTTCGTCTCTCCGGAAAGCTTCGTCTTCCTGGAATCGGCTGTCATCCTGGCGATCGTCGTGCTTGGCGGTATGGGCTCGCTCACCGGGATTGCCATCGCCGCCGTGGTGATGGTCGGCGGCACCGAACTCTTGCGCGAGATGGCATTCCTGAAACTCGTCTTCGGTCCGGATTTCACGCCTGAACTCTACCGCATGCTGCTCTTCGGGCTTGCGATGGTCATCGTCATGCTCTTCAAGCCGCGCGGTTTCGTCGGCACCAGGGAGCCGACGGCCTTCCTCAAGGAGCGCAAGGTGGTTTCCGGCAGCTTTACGAAGGAGGGTCACGGCTGATGGCCCCCGAGACGAACACGATGACTTCCACGACAATTGGCGACACCATCCTCAAGGTCGAGCACCTCTCGATGAAGTTTGGTGGTCTGATGGCTATCAACGACTTCTCCTTCGAGGCCAGGCGCGGTGATATCACGGCCCTGATCGGCCCCAATGGCGCCGGCAAGACGACCGTCTTCAACTGCATCACCGGCTTCTACAAGCCGACCATGGGCATGATCACGCTCAGGCAGAGGGATGGCCGCGAGCACCTTCTGGAGCGGCTCAAGGATTTCGAGATCACGAAGTCCGCGAAGGTTGCCCGCACCTTCCAGAACATCCGGTTGTTCTCGGGGCTCACGGTTCTGGAAAACCTGCTGGTCGCGCAGCACAACGTGCTGATGAAGGCATCCGGTTACACGATCCTCGGCCTGCTCGGCCTGCCGACTTACAAGAAGGCAGTCGGGGCGTCGATCGAGAAGGCGAAATACTGGCTGGACAAGGCCGATCTTACCGATCGCGCCGACGATCCGGCGGGGGATCTGCCCTACGGCGCCCAGCGCCGTCTGGAGATTGCCAGAGCCATGTGCACGGGCCCGGAACTACTCTGCCTCGACGAACCGGCCGCCGGTCTCAATCCGCGCGAGTCCGCAGCGCTCAACACGCTTCTGCATTCGATCCGCAGCGAGGGCGTTTCGATCCTGCTCATCGAACACGACATGTCGGTGGTCATGGAAATCTCCGATCATGTGGTGGTGCTGGAATACGGCCAGAAGATATCCGACGGTACGCCGGACCATGTGAAGAACGACCCCAAGGTTATCGCCGCCTATCTCGGCGTCGAGGATGACGAGGTGGACGAGGTGATTGCGGTAGAGCTTGAGGGAGGGGACCGCTGATGGCCGGTGAATCCCTTCTGAAGGTCCAGGGCGTCGAGACCTATTACGGCAACATTCGCGCGCTGGCGGGTGTCGATGTCGAGGTCAACAAGGGCGAGATCGTCAGCCTGATCGGCGCCAACGGCGCCGGCAAGTCGACCCTAATGATGACGATCTGCGGCAGTCCGCAGGCCCGTAACGGACAGGTCATCTTCGACGGAGAAGACATCACCCGCCTGCCGACGCATCTCATCGCTCGCAAGCGGATCGCGCAATCTCCGGAAGGCCGGCGCATTTTTCCGCGCATGACCGTCCTGGAAAATCTGCAGATGGGCGCGGGCCTCGATAACCTCAAATATTTCGCCGAGGACGTCGAGAAGATTTTTACGCTCTTCCCGCGCCTCAAAGAGCGCCAGAGCCAGCGCGGCGGTACGCTCTCGGGTGGCGAGCAGCAGATGTTGTCGATCGGGCGCGCGCTGATGGCGCGGCCGAAGCTGCTGCTGCTTGACGAGCCGTCGCTGGGCCTGGCGCCTCTCATCGTCAGAGGCATTTTCGAGGCGATCAAGAAGCTCAACCAGGAGGAGGGACTGACCGTCTTCCTCGTCGAGCAGAATGCATTCGCGGCACTCAAGCTTTCCGACCGGGCCTATGTCATGGTCAACGGCAAAGTAACGATGAGCGGGCCTGGCAGAGAGCTTCTCGCCAATCCGGAAGTGCGCGCCGCCTATCTCGAAGGCGGACGTCACTGACCGGGCCGCGAAGGGAGATTTGATATGCAGGGACTTTTCTTCGAAGACGATACCGGTGTCCGCTACGTCCTGCGCTTTCTCGTCATGCTGATCGGTTTCTGGACCGCCTGGCGTACCGGCAAGGCGGTCGCAGACGGCTGGAGCGGCCTGCCGACGGTGATCGTCTATACGCTCCTTCTCGGGGTCGTGATGCGTTTCATGCATTACGCGCTCTTCCAGGGGCCATTCATCAGCGCCTTTTACTACGTGATCGACGTGGTGCTTCTCTCGATCTTCTCGATCGCCGGATTCCGCCTGCGCCGGACGCGCCAGATGGTGCAGAATTACTACTGGCTCTATGAGCCGACCTCCGCTTTTTCATGGAAGAAGAAAGATTGACAGGTGGAGTTTTCTACCCTCAGATTGCTTCAGGTCGAGCCTCAAACTGAAACCTAGAGTGGAACAATTTCCGGCACGGTCATGGTGGGTATTGTGCCGGTTTTTCAAACCAAACCCGCTTTAAGAAACTGGGAGTAAATCAATGAAGAAGTCTCTTCTTTCCGCTGTTGCGCTGACGGCCATGGTCGCTTTCAGCGGCAGCGCATGGGCCGATATCCTCGTCGGCGTCGGCGGACCGCTCACCGGCCCGAACGCCGCCTTCGGCGCGCAGCTGCAGAAGGGCGCCGAGCAGGCTGCTGCTGACATCAATGCCGCCGGCGGCATCAACGGGGAAAAGATCAAGATCGTTCTCGGTGACGACGTTTCCGACGCCAAGCAGGGCGTTTCGGTCGCCAACAAGTTCGTCGCTGACGGTGTGAAGTTCGTCGTCGGCCACTTCAACTCGGGCGTATCGATCCCGGCTTCTGAAGTCTATGCCGAAAACGGCATCATCCAGGTCACTCCGGCGTCCACCAACCCGACCTTCACCGAGCGCGATCTGTGGAACACCTTCCGCACATGCGGCCGTGACGACCAGCAGGGCGGGGTTGCCGGCAAGTACATCGCCGACAACTTCAAGGACGGCAAGGTCGCTGTCATCCATGACAAGACCCCGTACGGTCAGGGCCTCGCCGACGAAACCAAGAAGGCGATGAACGCCGCCGGCGTCAAGGAAGTGCTCTACGAAGGCGTTACCACCGGCGACAAGGACTTTTCGGCTCTGATCGCCAAGATGAAGCAGGCCGGTGTCACGCTTGTCTACTGGGGCGGTCTGCACACCGAAGCTGGCCTCATCATGCGCCAGATGAAGGATCAAGGCATCAAGGCTCCGATGATGTCGGGTGACGGTATCGTTTCGAACGAGCTTGCCTCGATCGCCGGCGATGCCGTCGACGGTACGCTGATGACGTTCGCTCCCGACCCGCGCAAGAACCCTGCTGCCAAGGAGCTCGTCGAGAAGTTCCGCAAGGCTGGTTTCGAGCCGGAAGCCTATACGCTCTACTCCTACGCTGCTCTGCAGATCATCGCGGAAGCTGCCAAGAAGGCGGGTTCGACGGAAGGCGAGAAAGTCGCCGAAACCATGAAGTCCTCCGGCCCGTGGAAGACCGCGATCGGCGAGATCGGCTTCAACGAGAAGGGCGACATCACCCGTCCGGACTATGTCATGTACAAGTGGGGCAAGGGCGCCGACGGCAAGTACACCTATACCGAGATGTGATTTCGTTGCGGGGTCACCTGCACGAAAGAAGTCGCGGAAGCCCGGCATTGCCGGGCTTCCTTGCGTCTGGAACCGCCGCAGGCAGTCGGATGGTGATCGGGCATCGGGAACACATATAAAAAGGTCGATGCTGCCGAGCGCATTCATCTGTTACCTCGGCGGGAGGAGGATATTCCGTCGACATCAAACGAGGGGCCATAAACGAGGGGCCAATCGAAAATAAGCTGTTGGTACCGGACTTGGAAATTGCCGCCGTTGGTACATATTAACAAATGTCATCCAACGGGGGAGATCAGGTTATGGATTTAAGTGCCATTATTGCCCAGATCATCGGCGGTGCAGTCGGCGGAGCGGCGGGCGGAAAAATTCTGAAAGATTCTGACCTCGGTCAGATCGGGAATCTCATAGCTGGCGCAGTCGGAGGCGTTGGCGGCGGTTCTATCCTCGGCTCAATGCTTGGCGCCGGCGGCGCTGCGGCAGGAGGCATCGACATCGCGGCTCTTGCCGGCCAGCTCGTCGGCGGCGGTGTTTCCGGCCTTGTTGTTCAAATCATCGTTGGTCTGGTCATCAACAAGCTTTTCAAGAAAGCCTGACTGCAGCGACGCATCGAATGGAAGGGCAGGGAGGCAACCGTTCTGCTGCTTTCCCGTGATGTCGTCGCACGCAAGCTTTGATATCTGCTGCCCGGCGGGAGCAACGGCCCCGCTATGTAATCATTTGGCCGGACCGGCGCTCGGCGGACAGTTTCCGGCGGCGTTTGCCTGGCCGTAGGTGCTCGTTTTTCACGACGAACCACTCGATCGTTCAGGCCGTCACGCCGACCGCTCCTCACCATGCAGGACATGGGCGGCCTTGACGGCGGCCGAGGCACGGTTCTCAACGCCGAGCTTCACATAGATCTGTTCGAGATGCTTGTTCACCGTGCGGGCCGATAACCCGAGAATATCGCCGATGTCGCGGTTCGATTTTCCCTTGGCGATCCAGAGCAACACCTCGGATTCGCGCTGGGTCAGCGGAAAATGCTGGCGCAGCACCTCATCGTCCGGGCGCCTGTTGGCCGCCATCAAACGAAAGAGATATTCGTCGGCGCCGATCGCACCGAGGAACGAGAATTGCAGGCTCGTCTGGCCGTTGTCGGCCAGCGAAAAGGCTGCGTCGCGCGCAAAGCCCGGTTTGTCGCGCTCGCCCATCCAGGCGAAGACGCGCTGCACAACGATGTCCAGACCGTCATCGCTGCCGGTGGCGGCATTGATCAGCCTTGTCGCCTGCGGGGTCGACCAGCGGATGCTGCCGTTCGCCTTGACCGCGAGGAGATGCCGACCGGCGGCGTCCAGCGCGACGCGGGCGCTCTGGGCCGAGCGGGCATTGGAAAGATGGACGCGGATACGGGCGCGCAGCTCATCGATATTGATCGGCTTCGTCAGGTAATCGACGCCGCCGGAATCGAGCGCATGCACCACATGCTCGGTCTCGGTGAGCCCGGTCATGAAGATCACCGGCACCTGTGCCACGGCAGCGTTTGTCTTAAGCTTGCGGCAGGTCTCGAAACCATCCATGCCGGGCATGACCGCATCGAGCAGGATGAGGTCCGGCGTGATGCGCTCGACGATGTTCAGCGCCGCCTGGCCAGACGTGGCAATCAGCACCGAGAAACCGGATCCTTCCAGTGCCTCGGTGAGGAAACCCAGCGCTTCGGGGCTGTCGTCCACCAGAAGGACGATATCGCGCGGCAGGACCGTCTCAGCCATCATTCGTCCTCTCTGCCTCCAGCCAGGTCAGGAATTTCATATAGCCGGCGAGATCAAAAGCCTGCACATAGGCGCCAAGTTCCTCGGCGAAGGGGCGATGTTCCTCCTGCTTCGCGAGATCGGCGAGCTTTGCCTCGATGCCGCGCACGTAGCCGATTTCTCCGAGCCGCAAAAGGTCCTGCACATGGTTCGTCCCCGGACTTTTGATCGGTTTTTTCGGGCCGGCGGGGAGCGTGGCCGCTACCTCGTTCTCGTAGATCCAGACGAGACCGAGATGAGCGGCGAGCTTGTCTGCTAGCCGGCGGATATCGACGGGTTTGGCGATCGCGTCGCTATGGCCCTCGTCGCCGGTATTTGCACCGGAACCATCTCCGATATTGGCCGACAGCATGATGACAGGCGCGGTCTGGCCGATTTCGCGAAGCTTGCCGACGAGTTGCCAGCCATTCATGCCGGGCATCGAAATATCGACGAGATAGAGGTCGGGCGTCAGGCCCTCGATCAGCGTCAGGCAGTCCGGACCGCTGCCTGCGGTCAGCACCACGAAATCCATCGGAACCAGCACTTCCCGCATCAGGTCGCGATGGTCCTCATTGTCGTCCACCACCATGATGGTGCGGCGGGGGCCGGTATAGGAGACGATCTTCTTTTCTGCCGCCGGCGCCGTATTCGGCCGCTCCACGGCCGACAGCATCAGCCGTACGCGGAAGGTCGAGCCCTCGTCCTTCTTGCTGGTCGCCGCAATCTCACCGCCGAGTGTATTGGTCAGGAGCTGGGTGATGGTAAGGCCGAGGCCAAGACCCGGCATGGGGCGGATGCTGTCGGCTTCGCCGCGCTGGAAGGGCTCATAGATACGGGCGAGGTCCTTCTCGGCGATGCCACGGCCGGTATCGGAGATGGTGAAGGTCGCGACCTGGCTGCGATAGGCGACCTCGAAACGCACCTTACCCTCGTCGGTGAACTTGATCGCGTTGGAGAGCAGGTTGACGAGAATCTGGCGCAGCCGCTTCTCGTCGGTGCGGACATACTGGGGTAGGGCGCGGGAGCGTTGATGCTCGAATTCGAGCCCCTTGACCTGCGCTTGTAACCCGAACATTTCGACGATCTGGTCGAGAAAGTCCTGGATGTTGATTTCGTTGGAATAAACCTGCAGGCGACCTGCCTCGATCTTCGAAATGTCGAGCAGCCCGTCGATCAGGCCCGACAGATGGTCGGCAGAGCGCTTGATGACCTTGATCGCCGACTGGCGGGGAGCGGGGATCGTCTCGTCCCGCTCGAGGATCTGAGCATAGCCCAACACGGCATTGAGCGGCGTGCGCAGTTCATGGGAGAGGCCGACGACATAGCGGCTCTTGGCGCGGTTGGCGGATTCCGCTGTTTCCTTCGCTTCTTGAAGAGCGGCATCTGTCTTCTTGTGGGCGGCGATTTCCTTGAGCAGCAAGGTGTTCTGGCGAGAGGATTCCTCTTCCGCCACGACGCGGCTGTCATGGGCGAGCACGTAGAACCAGGAGACGATGCCGGCAATGATGGCGAAAACGAAGAAGACGATCAGCACCGTTCCCAGGATAACCTCGGCGTTGGCGGGTGCGGCCCGGCTCACCTGATAGGCGATCATGGCAAGGATCGCCCCGATCATCGAGATCGAGACGATGGCCGTCATGGCATAACGACCGAGGCGGGTCGTCAGACGCGTAATGACGCTCTCCGGCAGGAAGGAACGGGCGACGGTACCCACCTGCGTGTTCAGCCGGGCGTTCGGCTTGCACATGTCGTGGCAGCGGCTATCGAGCGAGCAGCAGAGCGAGCAGATCGGTGCGGCATAGGCCGGACACCAGGCCATGTCTTCCGGCTCAAACGGATGTTCACAGATGGAGCAGGTGATCGAGCCGAGGCTTTTCCAGCTCTGGCGCGGTTTGCGGGCAAGATAGAATTGGCCGCGCGTTGCGAAGGCGACCGCGGGCGAGATTACGAAGGCGATCAGCGTTACGTAAGTGGCAAGCGAAGCCATCAGCGGTCCGAACAGGCCGAAATGGGCGGCAAGTGCTACGCTGGCTGAGCCCAACATCGCGCCGAGCCCGACGGGGTTCACATCGTAGAGGTGGGCGCGCTTGAATTCTATGCCGGGTGGAGCAAGGCCGAGCGGCTTGTTGATGAACAGGTCCGCCGAGATGGTGCAGAGCCAGGACATGGCGATGATCGAGAAGATGCCGAGGGTGGCTTCCAGCAGACGATAGATGCCGAGTTCCATCAGCAGCAGCGCAATCGCCACGTTGAAGACCAGCCAGACGACACGACCGGGATGGCTATGAGTGAGCCGCGAGAAGAAATTCGACCAGGCGAGCGAGCCGGCATAGGCATTCATCACGTTGATCTTGAGCTGCGAGACGACCACGAAGGCGGCCATCAAGAGAAGTGCCGCCGTCTCGTTCGGGATCATGTAGCCGAAGGCGGCGAGATACATATGGGCCGGATCGGCGGCCTCGCCGATCGGAACGCCGGTCGACAACGTCAACACCGCGAGGAACGAGCCTGCCAGAAGTTTCGGCACGCCGACCACGACCCAACCGGGGCCGGCCAGGAAGATCGCCAGCCGGTGGCGCCATTTGCGCTGGCCCTCCGGCGGCAGGAAGCGCAGGAAGTCCACCTGCTCACCGATCTGCGGCATCAGCGCCAGGATGACCGCGGATGCCGCGCCGAATTCGATGAGGTCGAAGGGAGCCACGCCGCCCGCCTCGGCGTTCGAATGATGGATGCCGGCAAAGGCGCGCCACAAATCGAATTTCTCCCAGTCAAGCAAGGCGATGAACAGGAAGGGGAGAATATTCAGCACGATCCAGAAGGGCTGTGTCAGGAGTTGAAACCGCGAGATCAGCCGAACGCCGTAAATGACGAGCGGAATTACCACCGCAGCGCTGATGATATAGCCGATCCAGGGCGGAATGCCGAAGGCGAGATCCAGCGCGCCGGTCATGATCGAGGCCTCGATCGCGAACAGCATGAAGGTGAAGCTCGCATAAATCAACGAGGTGATGGTCGAACCGATATAGCCGAAGCCGGCACCGCGGGTCAGAAGATCGATATCGACGCCGTGGCGGATGGCGTAGCGGCTGATAGGCAGGCCGATGACCAGCATGGCGACGGCGGCCGCGACGATCGCGAAAAAGGCGTTTGTCGTACCGTAGGAGAGGGTGATCGTGCCACCGATCGCCTCGAGCGCCAGGAAGGAGATCGCGCCGATGGCGGTTTGCGAAATGCGGCTCGACGAAAAGCGGCGGGCGCTCTTGGCGGTGAAACGCAGTGCATAATCCTCAAGCGTCTGGTTGGCGACCCAACGGTTGTATTCGCGCCGGACGGGGATGATGCGTTGTCGCGCTGCCATGCCTAATTTCTAGCACCCAAAAGAGAAAGATCATCGAATGGGCACTTTCGGCTGTGGCGTGGCGTTTTGCAAGCATGCTTTCGCAGGTGCGAAGTGCTGGCGCGAATTCATTCGTGTGTTTCGCCGTTTGTGACAGAGATGCGCCGCTTCAACAGGCACGTCCTGATAGAGCGTTCCTTCTGCCACACGTCCGGTAATAATGTTCCAAGCTGCCACAACTGCGACACAGATGCTTGCAAGCTGGAACATGACGTCCCATGTCAAGTAACGTGCCAAAGCGGAAAAAGGCGTGATGGCAAATGCCTTGCCGCCCCAGATCAACCTTTCTTATCAGGCGCTTCACAAGTGAAACCGTCATCCCCTACAATCCCTGAACCTGAACAAAGCTTCGGTACGACCGGTATCGCACCGATGGGTCGTCCCAGTGCAATCACCCGCTTCTTCATGGCGATCGTCGCCTGGGCGGAGCGATTGAATTTCAAATATGCCAAGCTCGGCAACCCGCCGGTTTATGACAATGCAACCTTCCCCTGGACGGCCGAAATCGAGAAGGCGGCGCCTGCTATCCGCGCGGAGCTCGACCGCATTCTGGTCCGCAAGGACGAATTGCCGACCTTCCAGGACATTTCCACCGATGTGAAGACGATTTCGACCGACAAGGGCTGGAAGACGTTCTTCCTCCTCGGCTTCGGAGTGAGGTCGGAGCAGAACATCCAGGCATGCCCCGAGACCTGGAAAGCGATGCAGAAGATTCCGGGCCTGACGACCGTGATGTTCTCGATCTTCGAGCCGGGAAAACACCTGCCGGCGCATCGCGGACCTTATAACGGCGTGTTGCGCCTCCATCTCGGTCTCATCGTGCCGGAGCCGCGCGACAAGCTGGCGATCCGAGTGAAGGATCAGATTTGCCACTGGGAGGAGGGCAAGGTCCTGATTTTCGACGACGCCTACGAGCACGAGGCCTGGAACCACACGGACAAGACCCGCGTCGTGCTTTTCGTCGACTTCGTCAAGCCGCTGAAATTCCCGGCAAGGTTCGTCAATTGGCTGCTCATGCACATGGCTATCTTCACGCCCTTCATCAAGGAAGGCCTCGATAACCATAAGGAATGGGAAAAGAAGTTCTATGCACAGGCGGAAGCCTGGCGAAACCGTCCCGAGGCGAACGACTGACAGCCCGCATCGCGTGCAGCGGGGAGGTGTCTCCCCTCTCGGTGGCCGTCCTGAGAGAGGGCGGCCTTGTCGTTTCGGCTGCCCCGCCTTCACATCATCAGCGGCCAGAGCGTTGCGACGAGCAGCAGGCCCATGACGATATTGAACCATTTGAGACGTATCGGATCGGTGAGGAAGGTGCGGAGGGCCATGCCGAAGCCTGCCCAGACCGCCACGCTCGGCAGGTTGACGATGGCGATCACGAGCGTGATCGCGAGCACCGACACGAAGGGGCTTTCGTCGCTGGCATAGGCCGCCATGGCTGTCAGCGCGGCAACCCAGGCCTTCGGATTGACCCACTGGAAGGCGGCGGATTCCAGGAAGGTCAACGGCCTTGAGGCTGCTGTTTCGCCGCTTGCCACGGCGCGCGACATGGCGATCCGCCAGGCCAGATAAAGAAGATAGGCGGAGCCGGCAATCTTGAGCAGCAGGCCGACTGGCGGATAGGCGTGAATGAGGGCGCCGAGCCCGAAACCGACTGCCAGCAGCACCGAAGACAAGCCGATCGTAATGCCGAATATCTGCGGCAGCGTGCGCCGGAATCCGAAATTGGTGCCGGAAGCAAGCAGCATGAAATTGCTCGGTCCGGGCGACACAGAGCCGACAAAGGAAAACAGGGCGATGGCAAGAATGGTCTGGTAGGTCATGACAATCGGCTCCCCCACGCAGGGAGGCGATCTCCCCGCGGCGTTCAAGGATCAGGATATCGGTTAGGATCAGGTCAGAGGTGGCGGACGCTCAGCTTGCCACCCCATTTGCCGTTCAGATAGTCGCAGACGAGCTTTCGGTGGCAATGGTGCGGCTTGTCCTCCGAGCAGAGCAGACAGGAGCCGTCGAACTGCTCCGGTTTCAGCCGGCTCTCAATCTTCCGTTCGGCCATCAGGTCCAGGAAATCGTTCTGGAAGACGTTCCAGTCGCCCTTCTTCTTCTTGAATGCGGTCATGATTTCTTCGGTCGGCGCAAGCAGCGGTTCGTGCACGTAACCGGTTCCGCAGAGCGCCTTGAGAAAGAAAGCGAGGTCGTCGGACTTTGCAAACCCCGCAAGCTGTGACGTGTTGTGAAGCCTGACATCCATGACGCGCTTGACGCCTGCGGCTCTGATGCGGCCAAAGAAATCCTCGGCCGTCGTCCTGGTGAAGCCGATCGTGGTTACGTCCATGTTCATGCCCTTGTCCTCTTTCGACAATGCCATCATGGCGGAAGCCGGTGTCGCCTGCTATTGTCAATATTGACATTGTTGATGGGAATATTGCCATGAAGTTGCAGGTGTTGGCACTCGACGGTGTTTTTGATACCGGCCTTTCATCGATCCTCGACGTCTTCACAACCGCGAACGAACTTGTTTCGATGCTCTCGCTCACCGTGCCGCCCTTCGAGGTCTCGGTTGTCGGAATGCGCAACGGTGTCCGGACGGCGCAAGGACTTTGTGTCCCGGCTTCGGGTGCATTCGATCCACGCGCGGGCTGGCTCGTCATTCCGGCGATCGCCTACAAGATGCCGGAAATGCTCGTGCCGGCACTCGACCGCCCGGACATCCGGGATGCGGGTGCCTTGCTCCGGGAGGCGAGAGGGGCCGGCATGAACATCGCCGCCGCCTGTATAGGCACGTTCGTGCTTGCCGAATCCGGTCTTCTCGACGGCGAGAAGGCGACGACCACGTGGTGGCTCGCCCCGCTCTTCCGCCAGCGTTATCCCGCCGTACGTCTCGAAGATGGCCACATGCTGGTGAAGTCCGGGGCGCTGGTGACGGCGGGTGCGGCGCTCGGACATATGGACATGGCGCTCTGGCTTGTGCGGCAGGCGAGCCCGGAGCTTGCGAACCTCGTCGCACGTTATCTCATCGTCGACAGCCGACCGGCGCAATCGGCCTATGTCGTCACCGATCACCTCGCCCATGCCGATCCGCTGGTGGAGAAATTCGAACGGTGGGCGCGCGGCCGGTTGTCCGAAGGCTTTTCGCTCGACGTCGCAGCCGATGCCGTCGGCGCCAGCAAGCGCACGCTCGCTCGTCGTCTGCAGCAGGTGCTCGGCAAGACACCGCTTTCCTATTTTCAGGATTTACGGGTCGAGCGCGCAGTGCATCTCCTGAAGACCAGCGACGAGAGCCCGGACGAGATCGCCGCGCTGGTCGGTTATGCCGACGGCGTGACATTGCGTGCTTTGCTGCGCCAGAGGCTCGGGCGCGGCGTGCGGGAGATGAGGAGCAGAGAATAGGGCGTTCAACATCAGCCCCTTGCGGAAAAAATTCTCGGCGCCTGATCCCACTATTCGATCAGAAGCAGGCCCCGCTTCTTGTCGCCATCGAGAGTGTCCATTGCCAGGAACAGCCGCTCCCGCTCGATCAGCCAAGGCCGGTAGTTCTCGTTGACATCCAAAACGAACACCATGTCCTCAGCCTCCAGATATCCTCCGATGGGCGAATGATGGCCGCTGCCCGAGCCAAAGATTGTCATGCGGGCAAAATTGATGACGTAGCGTCGGCCGGGATCGTTAGCGCGCTTCATGTGTTCGTGGAACTGCTCGGCGGTCAGGTCGCGGAGAACCGAAACCTTTCGCTCGGTTTTCATTTGGGCCAGTTCGGCAAGTTCGTCCAGCGTGAGCCCGATTATGCAAAGCCCCGTCCAGCACATTCCGGTTCCATCCAGAACCTCGGCTTCTGTCGTCTCCTCCTCGCCGACGGATCGGAATGCGTTGGCAATACTCGCCGGGCCGCACCGCGATGCGTTTGTTTGCCAGGTCAGGTCCATGCCGAAGGTCGCCGCCACAGGCAGCTTCCACGCCCTGTCGACCAGATCAGGAGAACGGATGACGGACGACTGGATCGCCTCCGGCGAGACCTTTGTCTGACCGACGAAGATAAATAATGCCCCGGCGACAAGCCCGGCAGCACCGATAATGCCGAAAAATAGACCGCGCTTCATTTCCGTGCCCTCGAAGCAAAGGGTGATCTGTACAATGACCCATAGGGGCCACGACATCAATCCGGCAGGTAACGGGCGACAGCTTCTTCCAAGAGCGAGATTACTCCGAGCGGTCACTGCGGACCGGACGCCAGATCGAAATGTCGCGCGGGCCGGCGAGGAGTTCCGGCAGCGCCGCATGCCATGCGTTCCGGTAAGGACGCTTCAACTGCACCTCCAGAACGTCTTCATGATCCTCCCAGGTCTCGTAGAGCATCATGCGGTTCTCGTCGTCGGGATCGGCGTGCAGCACCGCCTGATGGAACATCGGTTCATGCCGCATGGCGTCCAGCACCTCCGTCAGCAGCATCATGAACCTCTCCCGCTGATCGGGGCGGATATCGAAACGGATGACGTAAGTTACGGCCATGGCTTTGCCTTTCTTGATCGAACAAAATTGCGGCTCGCGAGCCGCGCGCCATCCTAGAACGAATAGCCGCAGGTGCGGACGAGGTCGATTACCTCCGAGGTCATAAGGTCGGTCGCGACCGTTCCCGGTTCTCCCCCTCGGATACGTCATTTTACGTATACGGTTTTGCGATGCAGCAACCGATAGTCGTTCAAGCAACGGTCAGTTCTTCGTTGCGGACGAACGAGAAGAGGGGTTCGAACCAATGACATTCAAGGCAAAGCTTGGCGGCGCGCTCGTTGCTGCCATTATGTCGACGACGGCGCTTCACGGCGCCTTTGCTGCCGACGACACGATCAAGATCGGCGTTCTCCATTCGCTTTCGGGCACCATGGCTATCTCCGAGACGACCCTCAAGGACGTCATGCTGATGCTCGTCGACGAGCAGAACAAGAAGGGCGGCGTTCTCGGCAAGAAGCTCGAAGCCGTCGTGGTCGATCCGGCTTCCGACTGGCCGCTGTTTGCCGAAAAGGCCCGCCAGCTGATCTCCCAGGACAAGGTCGCCGCCGTCTTCGGCTGCTGGACCTCGTCTTCGCGCAAATCGGTGCTGCCGGTCTTCGAGGAGCTGAACTCTATCCTGTTCTACCCGGTGCAGTACGAGGGTGAGGAATCCTCGCGCAACATCTTCTACACCGGTGCCGCTCCAAACCAGCAGGCCATTCCGGCGGTCGACTACCTGGCCGAGACCGAAGGCGTAGAGCGCTGGGTTCTCGCCGGCACCGACTACGTCTATCCGCAGACGACCAACAAGATCCTGAAGGCCTACCTGATGTCCAAGGGCGTCAAGGAAGAGGACATCATGATCAACTACACGCCATTCGGCCATTCCGACTGGCAGACGATCGTCTCCGACATCAAGAAGTTCGGCTCCGCCGGCAAGAAGACCGCCGTCGTCTCCACCATCAACGGTGATGCGAACGTGCCCTTCTACAAGGAACTCGGCAACCAGGGCATCAAGGCCGAGGACATCCCGGTCGTTGCCTTCTCTGTCGGCGAAGAAGAACTTGCTGGCCTCGATACCGGCCCTCTCGTCGGCCATCTCGCTGCCTGGAACTATTTCCAGTCGGTCGATGCTGACGTCAATGCCGAGTTCATCAAGGAATGGCATGCGTTCACCAAGAACGAGAAGCGCGTGACCAACGACCCGATGGAAGCCGCCTATATCGGTTTCAACGCCTGGGTGAAGGCCGTCGAAGCCGCTGGCACGACCGATACGGACGCCGTGCTCGACTCGATCATCGGCGTTGCCGTTCCGAACCTTTCGGGCGGCTATTCCACCGTCATGCCGAACCATCACATCACCAAGCCGGTGCTGATCGGCGAAATCCAGGCCGACGGCCAGTTCGAGATCGTTCAGGAAACGCCGGCAGTCGTTGGTGACGAGTGGTCCGATTACCTGCCGGACTCCAAGGACCTGATCTCCGACTGGCGCAAGCCGATGGAGTGCGGCAACTTCAACGTCGCCACCGGCAAGTGCGGCGGCAAGGGCAGCTGATCCGGCGAAGTTGAGGGCTAAACCTGCCCCTCATCCTAACCCTCTCCCCGTTTCGATGGGGAGAGGGGACGTGCCATACGGAGCGCTGACGCGGACTGGATAGGGCGCGGCAAATGTCCTTCTCCCCGCATGCGGGAGAAGGTGCCGGCAGGCGGATGAGGGGCAAGAGCCATCAACCGTCCGGCCATCCCCGGGGAACTTCGACATGCTTATCCGTCTTTTCAGTCTGATTTTCCTTATCCTTTCCGTCGCCGCGCCGGTCCAGGCGCAGAGCGATCCGAAACCTTTGATCGATGCGCTTGCCAAAGCCGATTTCAATGAGGCCGAAAAGCTGATCGGCCAGATCGCCGCGACCGGCGACACAAGGGTTGTCCCGGCGCTGGGAGCCTTCGCCGAAGGCGACCTCTATTTCCGCAAGTCGGACAACCTGGTCTTCATTGCAAAAGCCGCAGGCTCCAGTTTCGAACTGATCGACCCGCTGACGGGTGCTTCCGCCGGTACGGTTCCGAAGAGCGCCGTCACCAAGATCAGGGTGAACAACAATCTCCGTCGTGTCATCCGCTCCGTCATGGGCGGGCTTACCCTTCTGAGCCCGGACCGGGCTGTTCGCCTGCAGGCCGCCGATGCGGTGCTCCGCTCCCCAAGCCCGGAAAACCTCGAACTGGTCGAGGCGGCGCTTGCCAAGGAGACGGACGGTGAGGTCAAGGCGCGCATGGAGGAGGCGCGGGCGGTATCGGTGCTTTCCTCCAATCGTTCTGTCGACGAGAAGCGCGCCGCCATCGAGACGATCGGGAGCCTCGGCGGACGCAATGCGCTCGGTATCCTGAATTCCGTGTCCGGCTCGATCGATGCGAGCCTCAAGGGTGATCTCAATACCGCGATCTCCTCGATCGAAAGCGAACTTCAGCTCTGGGACATGGCGCAGAACGTCTGGTACGGCCTGTCGCTCGGTTCGGTCCTGCTGCTTGCCGCGATTGGCCTTGCGATCACCTTCGGCGTGATGGGCATCATCAACATGGCGCATGGCGAAATGGTCATGCTCGGCGCCTATTCCACCTTCGTGGTGCAGGATATGATCCGCTCGAACGCACCCGGCCTGTTCGACTGGTCGCTGGCGATCGCGCTGCCTGTCGCCTTCCTGGTGACGGGCGCCGTCGGCTTCGTCATCGAACGTGGCGTCATCCGCTTCCTTTACGGCCGGCCGCTCGAAACCCTGCTCGCCACCTGGGGCGTTTCGCTCATCCTGCAGCAGGCGATCCGCTCGATCTTCGGCCCGACCAACCAGGAGGTCGGCAATCCGTCATGGATGTCCGGCTCGTTCGCGCTCGGAGGGCTGACGATCACCTGGAACCGCCTGTGGATAGTGGTTTTCTCTCTGTCGATCTTCGTGGCGCTGCTGGTGGTGATGAAGAAGTCCGCCTATGGCCTCAGCATGCGGGCCGTCACCCAGAACCGCCGCATGGCGTCGTCCATGGGCATCAGGACGCCGTGGGTCGATGCGCTCACTTTCGCGCTGGGCTCGGGTATTGCGGGTATCGCCGGCGTTGCGCTTTCCCAGATCGACAACGTCTCGCCCAATCTCGGCCAGAGCTACATCATCGACAGTTTCATGGTTGTGGTCTTCGGGGGCGTCGGCAACTTGTGGGGCACGCTGGTCGGGGGGCTCTCGCTCGGCGTGCTCAACAAGTTCCTCGAACCCTCGGTCGGCGCCGTGCTTGGCAAGATCCTCGTGCTGGTGCTGATCATCCTGTTCATCCAGAAACGTCCGCGCGGCCTCTTCGCGCTCAAGGGAAGGGCGGTGGAAGCATGATCACGGGCTTCATCCTGCGCGCGCTCGAAGGCAAGATCGTCATCGCCGTCGCGATCCTTCTGGGTGTCGCCATCCTCGTGCCGGCGCTCAACCTGCTCGCCCCGCCGGACAGCGCCCTGCACATCCCGACCTACCTCATGGCGCTGATGGGCAAGTATCTCTGCTACGCGCTGCTGGCGCTGGCGCTCGATCTCGTCTGGGGTTATTGCGGCATCCTCTCGCTCGGCCACGGCGCCTTCTTCGCGCTCGGCGGTTATGCAATGGGCATGTACCTGATGCGGCAGATCGGTTCGAGGGGTGTCTACGGCAACCCGATCCTGCCGGACTTCATGGTCTTCCTCAACTGGAAGGAACTGCCCTGGTTCTGGTACGGGTTCGACTGGTTCGCTTTCGCCATGGTCATGGTGCTCTTCGTGCCCGGCCTGCTTGCGTTCGTGTTCGGCTGGTTCGCTTTCCGCTCTCGCGTCAATGGCGTCTATCTGTCGATCATCACGCAAGCCATGACCTATGCACTGATGCTTGCCTTCTTCCGCAACGACATGGGCTTCGGCGGCAATAACGGCCTCACCGACTTCAAGGACATTATCGGTTTCCCGGTTCAGGCGGATGGAACGCGCGCGGTGCTCTTCGCCATGTCGGCGATCATGCTGGCGCTCTGCCTCGTCATCGCATCGGCGATCGTCCGCTCGAAATTCGGCAAGGTTCTGGTCGGGGTGCGCGATGCGGAGAGCCGGGTGCGTTTTCTCGGCTTTAGGGTGGAAAACATAAAGCTCTTCACATTCGTCGTGTCGGCGATGATGGCGGGGGTCGCCGGGGCTCTCTTCGTGCCGCAGGTCGGCATCATCAACCCCGGCGAATTCGCGCCGGCCAACTCGATCGAAGTTGTCGTCTGGACGGCGGTCGGCGGTCGCGGCACGCTGATCGGCCCGATCATCGGCGCGGTGCTCGTCAATGCCGGTAAGAGCTTCTTCACCGGCGCCTTCCCGGAATTCTGGCTCTATGCGCTGGGGGGCCTCTTCATCGCCGTGACGCTCTTCCTGCCGAGAGGCATCGTTGGCACGATTCAGCACGGCTTCAAGGCGCGCCAGGCGCTGAAGGCCGCAGCGGAAGCCGAGAAGGGCAGGGGCGACGAAGAGGCGGTGGCGCGGGCCGTGCAGGCGGCGGAATGAGAGACGGGGGCACGAACCGATGAACACGATTGCCGAAACGAGAACGAAGAGCCTGCTCTACCTCGAAAACGTCTCCGTTTCCTTCGACGGATTCAAGGCGCTGAATTCGCTTTCCTTCGTCGTCGAACCCGGGGAACTCAGAGCCATCATCGGTCCAAACGGTGCCGGTAAGACGACGATGATGGACATCATCACCGGCAAGACCCGGCCGGATACCGGCACGGTGCTCTTCGAGGATACGGTCGATCTTACGAGACAAGACGAGGCGGATATCGCCCAGCTCGGCATCGGCCGGAAATTCCAGAAACCGACCGTGTTCGAAAGCCATACGGTCTGGGACAATCTGGAACTGGCGCTGAACCGCGACCGCGGTGTCTTCGCGACGCTCTTCTACACGCTTTCCCCCGAAGACAAGGCGCGTATCGAGGAAATTCTCGAAACGATCCGGCTGACGCATCGAAGGCAGGAACTCGCCGCCAACCTCTCGCATGGCCAGAA
Source organism: Neorhizobium phenanthreniclasticum (assembly GCF_040066075.1). NCBI lineage: Bacteria > Pseudomonadati > Pseudomonadota > Alphaproteobacteria > Hyphomicrobiales > Rhizobiaceae > Neorhizobium > Neorhizobium phenanthreniclasticum. The sequence goes on along the minus strand of NZ_JBEAAL010000002.1, from coordinate 159,144 downwards.
GCAATGGCTGGAGATCGGCATGCTGCTCGCCCAGGAGCCGAAGCTGTTGCTGGTGGACGAGCCGGTCGCGGGGATGACCGATGCCGAGACCGTCGAAACGGCGGAGCTCTTGAAAGAGATCGCCAAGACGCGATCGGTCGTCGTCGTCGAACACGACATGGGCTTCATCCGCGATCTTGGCGTCAAGGTGACCTGCCTCGCGGAGGGTTCGGTGCTGGCGGAGGGCTCGATCGATTTCGTTTCGAACGATCCGAAGGTGATCGAAAACTATCTGGGGCGGTGACCATGCTGACAGTCAACAACGTCAATCTTCACTACGGCGCGGCACAGGCGCTGCGGGGCGTCTCGATCAATGCTGACATGGGCAAGATCACGTGTGTGCTGGGGCGCAATGGCGTGGGGAAAAGCTCTCTTCTGCGCGCCATTACCGGCCAGCACGCGGTGAGCGCGGGTACGATCAGCTTTCAGGGTGAGGTGCTGAACGGCCTGCCGCCCTATGCGCGCGCCAAGCACGGGATCGGATATGTGCCGCAGGGGCGGGAGATCTTTCCGCTGCTGACCGTACAGGAGAATCTCGAAAGCGGCTATGCGCCACTCGCCCGCAAGGACAAGTTCATTCCAGATGAAATCTTCTCGCTGTTCCCGGTCTTGAAATCCATGCTCGGCCGTCGCGGCGGCGACCTTTCCGGCGGCCAGCAGCAACAGCTTGCAATCGGCCGCGCTATGGTGACGCGGCCCAAGATCCTCGTCTTGGACGAGCCAACGGAAGGCATCCAGCCATCGATCATCAAGGATATCGGCCGGGCAATCCGCTATCTCCGCGACAGCACCGGCATGGCCATTCTGCTGGTCGAGCAGTATCTCGATTTCTGCCGGGAGCTTGCCGACCAAGTCTACATCATGGATCGCGGCGAGATCGTGCATGAAGGGGCCGCCGAAACATTGGATACGGCAGAAGCGAGACGGCATCTGACTGTCTGATGCTAGTATTTCGCCGGTGAATGTTTGTATCGCATCGCAGTATTTCGTGCGTTTCATACCGGGCTGATGTGTGTTACCAAGGCCGTGTTTAGGGCATATTCCGCATATTGTCGACACACCACTCTTGCACCCATGATGAGGCGCTGATGGAATTTGCATGCGTTGCTGGTAGGCTTGCCAACACTGCTCTTACTCGCATGATCGCGGTAGGGGCTTTTTTCTTGGCTGCAAGCGGGGCCTATGCCGGTTGCGGCCAGCCGATGGAGCCGGGACGCCATCCGATGATTATCGAGGCCGACGGCACCATTCGCTCTGCAGTCTATTTCATCCCGTCCTCCTATACCGGCAAGGACAAGGTTCCGGTCGTTTTCGATTTGCATGGCAGCAACAGCAATCCAGATGGCCAACTGAACAGAAGCTCGTGGGACAAGGTGGCGGAAAAGAACGGCTTCATTGTCGTTGCGCCGCAAGGCAGCCTGCCCGGCAAGTTTACCGGCACCTATGCCTGGAACGTTCCTTTTGTGACCAGGCAAGAGGGCGGCCTCGACGAGATCGCCTTCATTCAGCAGGCGCTGAAGACCGTGAAGGAGGAATTCTGTGTTGATCCGGCCCGCATCTACGGATCGGGTTATTCCGGCGGCGGTCGCATGCTCTCGGCCTATCTCTGCTCCGGCCGCGACGATTTTGCAGCCGTCGGCGTCGTGCATTCATTGCGCGCCGGCCGCCCCGTGGAGATCGGCGGGAAATGGGTGCCGGATCAGGCCAATTGCAATCCGGCCCGCCCCGTCTCGATCATGGCTTTCGCCGGCCTGAAGGACACGGCGAACCCTTACGCCGGCGGCGGCAGCGCTTACTGGCAATACGGTTTCAAAGTAGCGATCCAGCGCTGGACGGAACTGGACGGCTGCAAGGGCGACGGCAATCCCAAGACCGTCGAGGATGTTACGTTCAGCCTCTACGGCGCCTGCAAAAGCGGTGCGCGCATTGTATCCTATGTCTTTGCCAATGGGACGCATGCCTGGCCGAAGCAGGCTCCTGCGACGGAAGCCGTGCTGGCGGCCGCCAAGGACGGCGCCGCGAGCGTCGTCCCGGCCGTGTCCGTCGCGTCCGCCAAGCCCGCGTTCGATCCGAATGTTGATCCTGCGTCGCGGATGTGGGAGTTCTTCGGTAAGGCCGACAGTACCGATGTCGTCGCCACCGCCGTCCCGGTCAAGATCAGTTCCGGGACTGCGTCTGGCACGGGTGTTGCATCGGACTGCGGAACGCAAGCCGATCTTCAGGGGAATACGTGCAACAGCAGCCAGCCGACCGATATGCGCCGCAGCGGGCAAGAGGGGCAGGGCGCCTTGTAACCAAGGCTTTCGGCGGGCGCACGAAGCTTGCCGAATTCTTCCAGGAAGGCTGCGCAAAAATACGCCTTCCAGAGACATTTTCGCCTGAAATGGAGGCGATCCTCATCAATACGTCAGGGGGACTGACGGGCGGCGACGCGATCGAATGGTCCGTCGCCGCTGCGGCTTCTACGAAGCTTTCGATCACCACCCAGGCGAACGAGAAGATTTACAAGGCCGCCGCCGGTACGGCCTCCGTATCCACCCATATCACCGTGGGCAAAGATGCTTGCCTCCACTGGCTTCCTCAGGAAACCATCCTTTTCGACCAGGCCTCGCTGACGCGCAGGCTCGATGTCGATCTTGCCGAAACCTGCGAATTCCTGGCTGTCGAAGCCGTGCTGCTTGGTCGCAAGGCCATGGGCGAGGCGGTTCGTGGCGGTTTCTTCCGCGATCGCTGGCGGGTGCGCCGGTCAGGCAGGCTCATCCACGCCGAAGAGATGAAATTCGAAGGTGAGATCTGGCGTCTCACAGACGCTGCGGCGGTGCTGTCAGGGCAGGTCGCCTTCGCAACCCTTTTCTATTCCGGTCCGCTTGCCGAGGCGCTTTTCCCGAAACTGAGAGCTTGCCTCGCCGGTACGTCGGGCGGCGCGAGCCCGTGGACTGGCGGTGCCAGCCACTGGAACGGCAAGCTGGTCGCCCGGCTTGTGGCGCCGACCGGATTCGAACTGAGAAAAATCCTGGTACCGGCAATTTCCGTATTGCGTAACGGCGCGCCAGTGCCGAAAGTCTGGAACATCTGATCTTATTGCGGGATTCCCATGAACCTCACCCCCAGAGAAAAAGACAAGCTTCTGATCGCCATGGCGGCGATCGTCGCCCGCCGCCGGCTCGAACGCGGCGTCAAGCTCAACTATCCGGAAGCGGTGGCGCTGATCACCGACTTCGTCGTGGAAGGTGCGAGAGATGGCCGTTCGGTGGCCGATCTGATGGAGGCCGGTGCGCATGTCGTCACCCGCGATCAGGTGATGGAAGGGATAGCCGAGATGATCCACGACGTGCAGGTGGAAGCGACTTTTCCGGACGGGACCAAGCTCGTCACCGTGCATGAACCGATACGTTAATTCACTGGGAGATTGAATCATGATTCCGGGCGAAGTGATTGCAGCAGAAGGTGAAATCGAGCTCAATGCCGGTGCGCCGACCGTTGCCGTCGAAGTATCCAACACCGGCGACAGGCCGGTTCAGGTGGGCAGCCATTACCACTTCTTCGAGACCAACAATGCTCTCTCCTTCGACCGGGAAAAGGCGCGTGGCATGCGGCTCGATATCCCTGCAGGGACCGCAGTCCGCTTCGAGCCCGGTCAGACACGTTCCGTCACGCTGATCCCGCTTTCGGGCAAGCGCGCCGTCTATGGCTTTCAGCAGAAGATCATGGGTGCACTGTGAGATTGACGATTGCCGCCGCCATTCTGGCGTTTTCCGCGCTTCCCGTCCTCGCTCAAGAGCCGAAACCTGACTGCAAGAACCCGATCACGCAGATGGAGATGACCTATTGCGAAGAACAGGAGCTGGATGCCGCCGACAAGATACTCAACGCGGAGTATCAGAAGGCCCGCAAGGCCATGAAGACCTGGGACGCCGATGCGGAGGGGAATTTCAAGGGGGCTGAAGATGCGCTCGTAAAGGCGCAGCGCACCTGGATCGCCTATCGCGACGCGCAGTGCGCATCCTATGGATTCCAAGCCCGCGGTGGCACGATGGAGCCGATGCTCATCTACGGCTGCCAGGCGGAGCTTACCCGCAAGCGTACCGAAGAACTCAAAGACCTGATCGAGGCTATGGGGAACTGAGTTCCCCATAAGCGTACCGTTTTTGAAACCGGCCGAAATTCAAAGGTAGACCGACCATGCCCCACAAGATGTCCCGCGCCGCCTATGCCAGCATGTTCGGTCCGACCGTGGGCGACAAGGTCAGGCTGGCCGATACCGAGCTCTTCATCGAGGTGGAGAAGGACTTCACCACCTATGGCGAGGAGGTGAAATTCGGCGGCGGCAAGGTCATCCGCGACGGCATGGGCCAGAGCCAGGCGACGCGGGCGGAGGGCGCGGTCGACACCGTGATCACCAATGCGCTGATTGTCGACCATTCCGGCGTCTACAAGGCTGATGTCGGTCTCAAGGACGGCCGCATCCATGCGATCGGCAAGGCTGGCAATCCGGATACGCAGCCGGGTGTGACGATCATCGTCGGCCCCTCGACCGAGGCGATCGCCGGCGAGGGCAAGATACTGACCGCCGGCGGTATGGATGCGCATATCCATTTCATCTGCCCGCAGCAGATCGAAGAAGCACTGATGAGCGGCGTCACCTGCATGCTGGGCGGCGGCACCGGCCCGGCGCATGGCACGCTTGCCACCACCTGTACCGGCGCCTGGCATATCGAACGGATGATCGAGAGCTTCGATGCTTTCCCGATGAACCTCGCACTTGCCGGCAAAGGCAATGCGTCACTGCCGAAGCCGCTCGAAGAGATGATCCTGTCCGGCGCCTCTTCGCTCAAGCTGCACGAGGATTGGGGGACGACGCCGGCCGCGATCGACAACTGCCTGACAGTCGCCGATCAATATGATGTGCAGGTGATGATCCACACGGATACGCTCAACGAAAGCGGCTTTGTGGAGGATACGGTCGCAGCCATCAAGGGACGCACCATCCACGCCTTCCATACCGAGGGGGCGGGCGGTGGGCACGCTCCGGATATCATCAAGGTCTGCGGGCAGCCGAATGTCATTCCATCCTCCACCAACCCGACCCGGCCTTATACGGTCAACACGCTCGCCGAACATCTCGACATGCTGATGGTCTGCCATCACCTGTCGCCGTCCATTCCCGAAGACATCGCCTTTGCCGAAAGCCGCATCCGCAAGGAAACGATCGCGGCGGAAGACATCCTGCATGATATCGGCGCCTTCTCGATCATTTCTTCGGACAGCCAGGCTATGGGCCGTGTCGGGGAAGTGGCGATCCGTACCTGGCAGACAGCCGACAAGATGAAACGCCAGCGCGGACGGCTGAAGGAAGAGGCCGGCGACAACGACAATTTTCGCGTCAGGCGCTATATCGCCAAGTATACGATCAACCCGGCGATCGCTCACGGTGTCAGCCACGAGATAGGCTCCGTCGAGGTCGGCAAGCGCGCCGATCTCGTACTCTGGAACCCGGCCTTTTTCGGTGTGAAGCCGGAGATGGTGCTGCTCGGAGGTTCGATTGCGGCTGCCCCGATGGGCGATCCGAACGCATCGATCCCCACGCCGCAGCCGATGCACTACCGGCCGATGTTTGCCGCCTACGGAAAGCTGAGGACGAATTCCTCGATTACCTTCGTCAGCCAGGCATCGCTCGATGCCGGCCTATCCCAGCGCCTCGGCGTCGCCAAGAAACTGGTGGCGGTCAAGAACGTCCGCGGTGGTATTTCCAAGGCGTCGATGATCCATAATTCGGCGACCCCGCATGTGGAGGTCGATCCTGAGACCTACGAAGTCCGCGCGGATGGGGAACTCCTGACCTGCGAACCAGCCACCGTGCTGCCGATGGCTCAGCGCTACTTCCTGTTCTGAGATCGAATTCAAGGCGTAGGCGACAATGAACCGGTGGACATCGACCGGGTGGTCCCTTGTCACTCACGTATGCACAGAGCGCATGGCTGTTATGTCGCAGACCTTTGATGCTGCACTGCAAGATATTTTACGTTAGTTTTTGTCGTCTCATTCAGGCGGTCCCCCAAGCCGTCGATTTTCCACGATTTTAGGAGAGTTGAATCCATGCTTATTGGAAAACGCATTCCCAATGTGACGTTCCGGACCCGCGTGCGCGACGAATCGATCGGCGGTCCGAATCCATTCCGTTGGGAAGATAAGACGACAGCAGATTATTTCGGCGGAAAACGTGTCGTACTCTTCTCTCTCCCGGGCGCCTTCACGCCGACCTGCTCGACCTATCAGCTGCCGGATTTCGAAAAGCTTGCCGGCGAGTTCAAGGCAGAAGGCATCGATGAGATCTACTGCATCTCCGTCAACGACGCCTTTGTCATGAATGCCTGGGGAAAGAGCCAGAACCTTGAAAAAGTGAAGCTCATCCCGGATGGTTCGGGTGAATTCACCCGCAAGATGGGCATGCTGGTCGCCAAGGACAATCTCGGCTTCGGCATGCGTTCCTGGCGTTATGCGGCTATTATCAATGACGGCATCGTCGAGCAGTGGTTCGAGGAGGAAGGTTATTCCGACAACTGCGATTCCGACCCTTACGGCGTTTCTTCGCCGCAGAACATCCTGGAAAATCTGAAGTCGACCAAGATCGCCGCTTGATCTGGTGTATTCCGCTTCATCCAAAACCCGGACGCGAGTCCGGGTTTTTTTGTTCACTGCCCAAAAGTCTTGCTCGCGGCGGCAAGCTCCGCAATGATGCGGTTTTCGCAGACAGACGAGTGTCCCATGCAGCATATCCGTTCCTACCATCCCGCCGGCGTCATCACTGATCCGCCCGTCGACGTCGTGACCTTGCCGCACGACCTGCGTCATCTGCGCCGCAAGCTGCTGCATCTTTCCAACGGTGACATGGTGATGCTCGACCTCAAGGATGCAGTGCTCTTCCACCACGGGGACCGTCTGGTGCTCGACAATGGCGACACTGTCGAGGTGCGAGCCGCACCCGAAAAGCTCTTCGAGGTGACGGCGCGCGACGCGCTGCACCTGATCGAGCTTGCCTGGCATCTCGGCAACCGGCATCTTTCGGCGCAGATCGAGGAAGGCCGTATCCTCATCCTGCGCGATCACGTGATCCGGTCGATGCTCGAAGGGCTCGGCGCGATCGTGACGGAGGTTGAGGAACCGTTCCAGCCGGCTCGCGGTGCCTATCATTCCCATGGTGGGCATTCCCATGGCCATCATGATTGAGCCTGCATGAGCCAGGGCCTCGATACACCGGCGCTGCTGAGACTGATGGCCTGGTTGTCGCCGGCCTTCCCGATCGGCGGTTTCGCCTGGTCCGGCGGGTTGGAGCGGGCAGCATTCGACGGTCTGGTGAAAGATGCAGGAAGTCTGGCCGGTTGGCTTTCGACCCTGCTGCAACATGGTGCGTTATGGAACGATGCGGTGCTGTTTGCGGAAGCCTGGCGGCAGTTCGAGGATGAGGCTTCGCTGAAAGAGACAGCGGAGCTGGCGCTGGCGCTGGCCGGTTCGGCGGAGCGGTTCACCGAGACGCTCTCGCTCGGCAAAGCTTTTGTTGTCGCAGCCTCCGCCTGGCCGCATCCGGCTTTCGATCGCCTGCCGAAAGATGTGCCGTTTCCGGTCGCTGTCGGTTCGGTGGCTGCCGCACATGGCGTCCCGTTGGACCAGGCGCTCGCTGCCTATCTGCATGCGATGGTCTCGCAATCGGTCTCGGCCGGCATCCGGCTTGGCGTCTGTGGGCAGACGGAGGGAGTCAAGGTCCTCGCAGACCTGGAAGGATTGATCGGAGAGGTTGCCAAGAATGCCGCGCGGGCGACGACGGATGATCTTGGCGGTGCCACGGTGCAGGCGGAGATTGCATCACTCCGACATGAAACGCAAAACACGCGGCTTTTCCGTTCGTAGGAACAGGCTAAAGCTGGTGAGCAAAATGAGAAAGGACGGCATATGAAATCGGCGAACGGCCCCTTGCGCGTCGGTATCGGCGGGCCTGTCGGCTCTGGTAAAACGGCGCTGACGGAAAAACTTTGCAAGGCGATGCGGGAAGACTACTCCGTCGCGGTCGTCACCAATGACATCTATACCAAGGAGGATGCCGAAGCGTTGGTGCGCATGCAGGCGCTCTCATCAGACCGTATCGTCGGTGTCGAAACGGGCGGCTGCCCGCATACAGCGATCCGCGAGGACGCGACGATCAATCTTCAGGCGATCGCCGGCTTGACGGAGCGAATTCCGGACCTCGACGTGGTCTTCATCGAATCCGGCGGCGATAATCTGGCGGCGACCTTTTCACCCGATCTTGCCGACATCACCATCTATGTGATTTCCACCTGCCAGGGGGAGGAGATTCCGCGCAAAGGCGGGCCGGGCATTACCCGCTCGGACCTCCTGATCATCAACAAGAAGGACCTGGCACCTTATGTCGGCGTCGATCTCGACGTGATGGATCGCGATGCATCTCGCATGCGCGAGACAAAGCCGCATCTCTTCACCGATCTGAAGCGCGGCGAAGGCGTGGACCATGTGGTCCGGTTCCTGAAGGAACAGGGCGGGCTCTGAGCCGCCCGAGGCAGGCTATGCAAACAATGCCGGCCGGTGGCTTTGTGCCACCGGTCAGTGTTGAGCGGCCGGGAGCGCCTCGTCGCCGAGTTTCCCGACGGGGAGACGCCACGCCGCCCTCTACCTTTGCCTTTTCGGCTTCTCCTCCAATCACAAGCTGAATCGCTTGTTTGATGGCTTCGGCGCCGCGTGTGTTGTAACATAATCGCTAATATATTCTGTGAGGGAGCATGGAACGCCGTCTCGCAGCCATCCTGATTGCAGATGTCGTCGGTTACAGCCATCTGAGCGAGATCGACGAGGAGAGAACACGAGCGCAATTTCACTTCGATGCCGAAAGCATCTTCTTCCCCGCAATTGAAACCAACAATGGTCGGTTGGTGAAAACGATAGGGGATGGTCTTCTTGTGGAATTTCATAGCGTCGTCGATGCGTTGCGTTGCGCGCTCGACGTGCAGGTTCTGAAAGCCGAGCGAAACGCTTCGGTTCCGCCGGATCAGCAAATGCAGTTTCGCATAGGCATCAACCTTGGCGACATTATCGTCGAGGGAGAGGATATCCATGGCGACGGGGTCAACATTGCAGACCGGATACAGGCGCTTGCGGAACCCGGAGGCATAGCAGTCTCCGGTTCCACCTATGATCAGCTGAAATCCAAGCTTCCCGTCGGATATCTGTCGCTCGGCCGGCAGAAGATAAAAGGTATCGCCGAGCCAATCAGGGTCTATCGCGTTCTGCTTCAGCCCGCTGCGGCCGGGAAAACGATCGCCAGCAGAGGGCGCTGGTGGCCCTGGGTCCATGTCGTCACAATCCTAATCTGCGGGCTTCTCCTGGCGAGCATGGTTTACTGGTGGCAGCCCTGGTCGCCTTCGCAATCTCAGGGAGCGATAGGCCGCTTTGCCTATCCCCTGCCGGACAAGCCGTCCGTTGCCGTCCTGCCTTTCATCAACGTGAGCGGTGATGCGACGCACGATCACCTTGCGGAGGGATTGACGGACGATCTCATCACCGAATTGTCCAAGGTGTCCGGTCTTTTCGTCATCGCACGTCATTCGGTCTTCGCCGTTCGCAATACGTCCGGGACGATCCAGGACGTTGCTGCCGAATTGGGGGTCCAATATGTCCTGGAGGGAACGCTGCAACGGGATGGGCTTCGCCTGCGCATCAATGTCAAATTGATCGAGGCGATGACCGGTCTTTCTCTTTGGGCGGAGAAATATGACCGGAAATATGCCGACCTGTTCGCGGTTCAGGATGATGTGATCGGCAAGATCATATCGGCCCTCGCGGTGAAACTGAGCCAGGGCGAACGGACGCAACTGGCACGCATACCGACCGACAATCTGGAAGCATACGATTATTATATGCGGGCCGAGCATGAAGGCTTCATATACGGCGACGTCGCCACCTATCGCCGAACGCTGTCTTTCTACCAGAAGGCCATCGATCTTGATCCCGGTTTTGCGAATGCGCATGCTGGCATCGCCCGCGTGGCGGTCGACGTCTGGCGGAACGACTACAATTTCCTGTGGTCTGCGGCCATTGCCAGGAAGATCGCCTATGACGCTGCCGGGCAGGCTCTGAAGCTGGACCCGAACAACGCGCGCGCCCATGCGGTCCTTGCATTGTTGCAGTGGGTTGACGGCCGCGAGACGGAGGCGCTGGAGTCCGCCAAAACAGCAATCGCAGCGCAGCCGAACGACGCCGAGGCCTATGGTAATCTGGCACTCATATTGGCCCATACCGGCAGCCGAGGGCAGGCGATCACCGAAATCGAGAGGGCGTTGCGACTCGACCCTTCGCCGGCGCCCGGATTCCAACTGCTCGCCGGTATCGTCTTTTATACGGCGCGGGAATATCGGCGGGCTATCCCGCTGATCGAGGCGGCGCTCGGCGACCTGCCCAGAGCCGAACCGGCGCGCGAATATCTCGCCGCCGCCTATGCCAGTGAGGAGGATCAGGCACGCGCTGAACAAGAGGCAGGAAAACTTCTCGAGCTATTTCCTGAAAGCAACCTGACCTACTACAGTTATCTTTATGATTACTGGCGCGACGAAGATCTCGATCGTCATCTGGCAGCACTGAAGTCAGCCGGCGTGCCGCAATGGCCTTTCGCTTTCCAAGGCAAGGATGCCGATCGTGTCAAGGGAACGGATCTCCGCGATCTGATCGACAGCCGGACATGGGTCGGCAGGCACAAGAACGGTACCGATTTCATGCAGTATTTCGACAAGACCGGAAAAACGGCCTATCGCAGCACCAACACAAACATCACTGGCGTCGTTGAAATTCAGGACGACAGTCTGTGTGAAAAATTCGATGGGTATTTTCTGGACAGATTGGTATGCGGTCAGGTTTTCCGCAATACGGATTCAACCGGGCGGAACGATACCTACGTCCATGTCACGCCGCGCTCCCTGCAGTTCTTCTCATTGGTACGCGATGGGCACTAATCTTGAATCCGGTCATTGGGCAGCAGGATGCAGCCAGTCTCCGTGCATTTTTTCAGAAATCAGCGTCTGCTGAACTTCGGACCAGTGCCTTTGCGAATCGACGACCTTTGTGGGGTTCTTTTCCATACCTTCAGCGGCGCCGGGGTCGTAACTTATATAAAGTTTGCCATCGATGATGCGCCAGGCACGCGGGTCGACATTGGTGGTTACCGTTCCGAACGAAACGCCGTCGGCGCAATAGCCGCCATATTGAGGCGCATAGCTGGATGGGTCCTTGACGAAAAGATCGCGGTTTTCCGCGCTCGAAAAATGCCAGACCGCTCCGAGCCAGCGATGGGAATATTTTTCGCTCCCTTCAACAGCTTTGCCTTCGACAAAATAAGCAACCGGATCATATCCCTTGATTGCGACATCGCCAAAGTAACCGGTGTTGACCACATCTTCCGCAAAAGCCGGCTGGGAGAGTGAAATCAACATGGCAGCGCCGCCGATGGCCAATATGTTCGGCATGCTTGCCTTCAGACCGTTGCGAGACATCTCAGTCCTCCATTCGTATTTCGTCCCAAGGATCAGGCTATTTGCGCCTGATGCATTCGTTGTAGAGCGGCTCGCCGACGAGTTCGGCTTTCTGACAGATCGCTCCAGCCTTCATTAAAAGTTCGGCAACATTCCAATAGCCGCGCCATCCGGCTTGTGTGAGGGGAGTATAACCGTTCCTCTCGGCGGCTTCGATATCGGCCTTGTGTGCCAATAGAAAGGCCACGACGTCGGCATGACCTTCTTCCGCTGCTGCATGCAATGGCGACATCTTGTAGAAGTTCTTGGCATCATTGACGGCCGCGCCCTTTGCCACGAGCAGTTTCACGACATCCAGATTTCCGGCATAGGAGGCAGCATGCAATGCAGTCAGTCCGCCTTTGTTTCGGACCTCTATATCGGCGCCTCTTTCGAGCAGAAGCGCCACGGCATCGACCCGACCCTTTAGAGATGCCAGTACAAGTGCCGGATCTCCTGCCTCGTTCGGTTCTGACATATCGGAGCCGCCATCCAGCGAGCGCTTGATAAGCTCCAGATCTCCCTGTTCAGCGGCATCTTGCAGAGGGCCAGCCGAAGCAACACCGGCGACCAGCACAACGGCAAAGAAGATTGATCCAAAGGAAACCACGGCACGCCCTCTCCCTACATCGGGTCACGGCCTGATGGTCGTTCTCAAAGGCAGGCCAGTGTTATCGCGGCAACGTTGAATATTAGCATTTTTCAATTTCTTCGGCAAGTTATGCGTGTCGCGCGACCTTATGATGCCGTCAAAGTAAAGATTTTCAGCCTAAAAGACTGCAATAACAGCAGCTATCCATGTGAAGTCGAGATTTCTGCAAGACCATTATTTATCGGTATCGGCCGTTTTATTGGGCGGTCGAAGGCGGATTCAATGCGCGGGCTGCGGTCAGCTCGGCGGTGGCATGGCTCAACCGCGCGGCAAGCATGCGCATGATCTCCACGGCCACTTGGGGAAAATCGTTCACGAGTTCCAGGAAATGTTCCTTTTTGATCCGTAGGACCTCAAGTGCAGATGTGGCGCGCACGGTGGCCGTGCGAGAAACATCGCAGAGAACCGCGATCTCTCCAACGATGGCGTTCTCTCCGACATCGGCCACCTTGATCTCTCCCGCCGGCGAGGAAACGATAATATCAGCCGTTCCGGAAAGTATCACATAGACCGCGTCGCCCACGTCGCCCTGTCGGCATAGGTCCTGGCCCTGGCGGTAGGTCATCCGGTCGGAGGCAAAAGCAAGCAGCTTGAGCTTCGCCGGCTTGATCCGGGCCAAGATGGGTACCTGTCTCAGCATTTCGACTTCGTCTATCAGCAAAATAAGCGTCCTGCCTGTTGCCGTAATCCCTGCTAACGTCTTCTTCCGCAAAATATTACGATAGCAGTTCCTTGAAAATCCTGTTTGTCTGCGAGAGTTTCAGATAACTGCCGGATTCCGCCAATGTTCCTCGGTGGAAGAGGAGGACCCGGTCGAAGATTTCCGCAAGGCTCGGGTCGGAAAGGACCCAGGTGATGGAAGGGCGATGACCTCCCCGATGCAGATCCTGGATGACACAGCGGGTTATCTGGTCCTGAAGCCGCCGGTCTAGCGCAGACAATGGGCGATTGAAGATAAAATAGTCCGAGCGTTTCAGCAGCGCGCGGGCAAGATTCAGCTTCTGCCGCTGCACCATGGTGAGGCGCTTTCCGCCTGAACCGACGTCGAACTGAAGGCCGACAGACAGCACGTCGTCATAGAGATCGAGAGCGAAGAAAATCTCTCGCATGAGCGTGCGGATCTGATCGGAGGCATCAGCCATCTGGTGGGCAACGCGACCGAAAAGCACGTTGTCCATGAGGCTCGCCGACTTGGAGAAGCGTTGCGGGTCGTGGCGCTCCACCAGTCCGGCCAAGTCGTCGGGAATGTGGGCATGGAACCTTTTGCGCGCGTTGACAATCTTCTCCATGAGGTTCTGGTCCAGCAGACCAAAGCGGTGGCGCGGCTCGATATAGGAGAAGCTCAACCCGAGTATCAGCGTGCGATCCTCCGACGACACCTCGTTCGGGGGGCTGCCTTGAAGCCGCTGAAGCAGACTTTGATAGGCGGGGATCTCATCGGCTGTCATGAAGGTCAGCTGCTGGAAAAACGCATGGTGCGGCGGCAGGTCATGGAAAAGCTCGACGGCATTTTCGGCGATCTCAAAGCCCATCGCGTAAAGATCGTCGTTCAGGCTTGTGTCACCAAGGATCTGTTGGAGATAAGGATGCGTCGCAAGCTGAGGGCTATTCTTCATAGGGTGCTTGGTTGTGCCGAAGAACAGATTTTCGCCGACTGTAGCCTGCGCGTTGTAAAGATCGAAATCGAACGGTACGACGATGTCGTCGAGGTCCTCTTCCGCCAACCGTCTGCGCAGAGAGGTTCGCAGCTCGACAAGATGCAGGCCGATCGTCGTATGGACATCCGGATCGATGGTCGACCGCAACGCGAGATCGAAGATATCCTCGGAGATCTGCACCGCATCCAGCACCGGTCGAATTATCTTGAGAAGATCTTCCGGTCCCTGGGCTCCGGCGGCTGCGTAATCCACCCAGTCGCTGTTGAGGTCGAAGGCTGGATTGCCCGCCTTGCGTGCTTCAATCGCGTATGTTTCGAATTCGCGGGCATTCCCACCTTCGTACCGTGCCTCTCTCAAAGGTGAGTGTTTCAGCCCATAGAGCAGGTTGTCGCGCAGCGTTCCATGCAGGAAGAAAGTATCGGCCGATGCATAGGATATCCTGCGGCCGGTGATCGATTCCGGAAGTTGGAGCAGGTCGCGGCCATCGATGGTAACGCCGCCCGAATCCGGCCAGGCGAGCCTGCCGAGCGCCTCCGCAAAGGCTTCAGCTCCGCTGCCGTTGGCGCCGACAATGGCAACGGTTTCATTAGGCTTGATCTCGGTTGAGACCTGGTTCAGGAGCCGGGCGCCGCTGTCGTCGCTGAGCGAGAGGTTGTTGATGACGAGTGCGCTTTTCAGCGCCGCCACCGGTGCTGTCGCAACCGCCTGGATGCCGCTGTCGATCAGCGGCTCCACGTTGAACTGTTCATAGACCTGGGAATATTTGACCTGCACATCCTGGCGAGCCTGATCCCAATCGATGAGCTCCTTCAGCGGTCCAGGCAAGTCCTTGTAGGCGGCAATGACGGCCACCAACTGGCCGATGTCCAGCCTGCCCAGCAGAACGAAATAGCCGCCGATAGCGTAGAAGAGGAACGGTGTGACCTGGGCAAGGAAGTTGTTGATGAATTTCACCAGGAACTTCCATTGATAAAGGTCGTAGCGGATGGAGAAGATGCGCCCGAGACGCCAGGCGATGTCGGCACGCTCCAGGTTGGAGGTGTCGTTGCCATGGATCGCGCCAATGCCGTCGACGATTTCGCTCACTCGCCCGGATAGTTCGCGGGCTGTAATCTGACGCTGACGTCCGAGCTCCAGCAGTCTTTTCCTCATGCGCGGTATGAGGATTGCCTGAACCACGACGATGCCTGCGGCGATCATTCCGAGCCAGAAGTTCTGGACGATGATAAAGATAAGCGTCGTGAGTGCCTGGCCACCGAGCAGCGCCGGCTGAACGAACGCGTCTCCGGTGAAGCCGCCAAAAGGCTCCACTTCATCCTTGATCATGGTCGCAATCTCGGCGGATTTCACCCGCTTGAAATGCTTGGGTGGAAAGCGCAGGACGCGGTCGATGAGCTCGAAGCGGATGCGGCGCAGCAGACGTTCGCCGAGCCGGCCCTTATAGGTGTTGATGTACAGCTTGAAGAGGCCGTTCACCACCACCAGTGCCAGGAAGATGAGGCTGAGCACTGCAAGCATCTGCAGGCGGTTGAGCTCGATGCCCCTGAAGAACTCAACATTGCCGAAGAGCGGAACGTCATAGGCAATATGCAGGAATGTCTGGCGTGTGTCCGGATCCTCGAAACCACTGCCCTGGATCGGTCCGTTGACGATCCGTTTCGGCAGGTCGAAAGCCAGGAAGTAGGGCACCATGGAGGCCGCAACGACAAGCAGAATCCACAGTTGCTGCAGCCGGGTATTCTTCCAGATATAGCGGAGCAGGCTCTTTTCCATCGTTGTCGTCAACCCGCTCGGAAGCTCACGGCCGGGACGAAAAGGCCACAAGGGAAAGGGTTTGTAGAAACGAAGCCACGGAAACTCCCACCAGCGAAGTAGATCGACCTATCATCATCGACAAACGCGCCAAACACAATGCAGTCGCTGTGAACGAAGGGAAAAAGGGTGCGCGACGAGTTTGATGACGTGGTTCATCGGCAGCAACGGGATGAAAAGCCCGAACCAAATCCGGCTGCATCGCCCATCGTCATTCATTGCGGTTCTTGAAGTTGGTTGCGAAGCCATGCCACGATACAGGCAGATATTTGCGATTTATGACATGGGACGCTAGCGAGCAACCTGCCGGCCTGGGAGTTAAATCTCCACGATCTGTCCTTCATATGCCGCGAAAGCGCCGGGGAAAACGAGTTTTGCGCTGCGCTCCATCTCAGCGAGCTGCTGATCTGTGCGCGAGGGAGCATGATGGAACATGGCAAAGCGTCTTGCATGCGCCATCTGGGCCAGCTTGATTCCGTGTTGCCAAGAAGAATGACCGAAGCCCCTGAAATGCTGCATTTCGTCTTCGTTGTAGGTGCAATCGTAGACGACCAGATCGGCGCCTTTCATTAATTCCAGCAGGGTGGGATCGTAGACCCCCGGACTGTGTTCGACATCGTAGACCAGCGCTACGGATTTGCTTCTCCACTCGATCCGGTAGCCGACCGCTCCGCCTGGATGGTTCAACATGAAGGTCCTGATCGTTATGCCTTTGCGGGGCGTGAGCATCTGTCCAGGGCTGAAGTCGCGGAAATTGACTGTCGCGGGGAAGGCGTGAAGCGGAAACCATGGTGGGCTGATGAACTGTTCGACCATCTGCCGTGTAGTCATCTTACCGTGCAGGTGGCCTGACCAGATATTCGTCTTGACCGACGGACGGTAGATGGGGTCGAAGAAGGGCAAGCCGATGATGTGATCATAGTGGCAGTGGCTCAAGAACAGGTCGACATCGCTCACGCCGTCGGCGGCCAAGGCAAGGCCAGCCTCGCGCAGACCGGAACCAGCGTCGAACAAAATGCGATCATCACCGCAGCGGATTTCGATGCAGGCCGTATTGCCGCCATAGCGGCTGAAATCGGGGCCGGATACGGGAATGCTGCCGCGGACCCCCCAGAACCTCACTTGAAGCCTATCGTTGTTCATCTTTTCTTAAAATGACCTTCCGGGCATGAGCCTCTCAGGAAATAGTCAAAGGAAATCAGTCGCCTGACTATCCGAGATGCGATGCCTTTGCTGCCTCCATTCCTTCTCTGTCAGGATAACCCCTGAAAGACACAAGCGCTACGGCGTCCATTGCAGAGGGACAGTCGGCTCCCGGCATCGATCCTTCGGGTTGCATGGCTATGTTTGGTTCTGGGCCAAGAGCAGAAGCAGGACATAAGCGACAACCGTGACCATAAGTCCGCGGAAAGCGTAGGACACAAGTTTATATTTCTGGGTCGCGATCAGCGAGAGAACATCCGCATTGTCCAGATATTCCTTGAAGAGGTAGCCGATATCGCCGTGCTCGGCAGCCTGCTCGAAGACTGGCCGATGCTGAGTCCACGTGCCCCAGAACAGCGTTGTCGATTTTTTTGCCTTGCGCGGCAATACAACCATTATCGCCGACAGTATTGACCAAACAGACGCCAACGCCAGAGCTCCAGAAAAAGTTATCTCTATCCAGCTTCCCTGGGAATAGCGTGACCAGTTAAAAACGTTTCTTCCTTCCGTGGAGGAAACAAGGAAGGCAAGCATGAACGTAAAAATGTAAGCTGCCTTCTGGTCCGAGATTTTTATTTGGTCGTAATAGACATCGTTTATCTTGCGTACGTGATTAAAATATTCCTCGGTGACCTCACCGGACGCCATCGGCATTTCCAGCAACTCGGTAGGTGCGCCTTCAAAGTCACTCACTCATTTTCCCTCCGCATATCAACTGTTTCCCTGTTAATACACTCTGGCAGGAAAGCAATCCTCTTGCCGGCCTGCTTCTTGACACTTGCGGAGTTTACACGCAGTGGTGAGGCATGTTGGGGGTTCTCTGTCGATTTTATCTCGTAGCCATGTCGGCGTCCGTGCTTGCCGGCGGATTGGTGTCGCCTGCGGTGGCGGACCCTGTTCCGCGTTCAGGCCCGGCTGCGGGGGCCGTCATTGCACGCAAGGCGGGGGAAGAAGTCCGCTTCATCGATGTTTCGAACTGGCGGTTCGTGGACCTCAGGCAAGACCTGCTCACCGGCGACGTATTGCGCACGAATGCCACAGGTCAATTGGCAATTTTATTTTCCGACAGGACCCAGATTCGCCTTGGCCGCAATTCCGCGCTTGTCGTGAAACAGGTTACATCCGGCACCAGTGCCGACACCGTACTTCAACTGCAGTCCGGCACCATCTGGGCTCGCGCCGAGCGCGGCGGGCCTGGCGTGCAGGTCGAGACGCCCGCGGCCGCGGCGGCGATCCGCGGCACGGACTGGACGATGACCGTCAGTGGAAGCCAGACCTCTCTTACGGTTCTGGAAGGCGTCGTTCAGTTCAGCAATCCGCAGGGCAGTGTAGAGGTCAGGCAGGGTGAGGGGGCGGTCGCCTCGATCGGCCAGGCCCCACGCAAGGTGGTCATCGTCGAATCAGACGACCGCGAGCAGATGCTCTTCTATCTGCCGCCACGCGAGGCTTTCGAGCGCATGCCGCCATCGGTGCAACCCGTTGCGGACATGCGCCGGCATGCTGATCGTATCACCGCGATGCCGCCGGAACAGCGCAGCACCGAGGATTGGGTGTCGCTTGCAGAAGCGCAGCTTTCGCTGGAGGGGCGGGTAAGGACCAAAGAGACGCTCGCCGTGCTCCAAGGTCGGCAGCTCTCCGCAGCGCAGCGGGCGCGTGTTACCCTTATCGAGGCCATACTCGCGGCGAGCGAGACCCGATATGCTGATGCCGCACGGCTGTTCGCCAAGGCTGAACGAGGGCTCGATTCCAAACGGCGTGGTATCGCGCTTTATGGCGGCTATTACGCTCGCTCGCTTGCTGATCCGAATCGGGTCGAGCCGTTGCCGCCTCAGGTAGGAGGACCGGACGGTGCCTTCCTGCGCGCTTACGCGGTCGGTTTCCTCCAGGACCTCAGGGCCGCGATCAAGGTTCTGGCGGATGCCGAGAAACAGTACCCCGACGATCCGGAGCTTCCCGCCTATCGCGCATGGCTGGCGTTGCTATTGAATGATCGGCAGCAGGCGCAAGACGCGATGAAAACGGCGCTTGCAATCGATCCTCAGGAGCCGACCGCCCTTGAGGTGCGTTCCCATTACAAGGCCGGAATAGAGGGCGACATCGATGGTGCGCTCGCCGATGCTGAAGCCGCCGTCAGGGTCACCCCGGGGAGCAGCTCGACCTGGAACGAGATCGGAAACCTGCAGTCGGAGCGCAGCGCCGGTCGTGAAGCGGAGGCTGCCTACAGAAAGGCGATCGAACTCGATCCGGAAGATCCAGTGGCGCGGGCCAATCTGGCCTTCTTCTATCTGGACCTTAATCGCGTCGAGGACGCGAAGCGGGAAATCGATCTGGCGCTGGAACGCGATCCGACGCTCAGCGTAGCGTTGATTGCCCGTGGCCGCTACTTCATGCAGACCGGCGATATGGACAGGGCGCTTGAGGATCTGCTGGCCGGTACGGTTTCCGATCCGGCCTATGCCGAAGGTCAGGCATTGCTGGCTGCGGCCCTTTATCAGAAGGGAGATCGGGTCGCCGCCGAACAGGCGGCCGACAATGCGGATCGGCTGGATGACAACAGCCCCGGAATTTCGGCCCTTCGCACGTCGGTCGCCATCGATAGTTACGATTCCGAAGGCGCCATCCGCAACGCGCAGGAATATGTGAAGCGTGCCAGGGCCCGCGGCGGACAATACAGTTCGCTTGGCGCCAACCAGCAGGCCGGCTCGGCCTTGAACTATGCGTTCCGCTTTCAGGGGCTGAATGCCTGGGGCGAATATTACAGCGATGCCGTGTTCGATCCGTTCTCGGGCGTCTCCTATATCGACCAGGGCATTCGCGGTAGCGCCAACCCTTTCGCAAACGGCTATCTCTACGGCGTCGACATCATCAACAATAGCCCCAATGGTCAGGGCTTCTCGTCAATTCTGCAGGGATTGCTGCTCGAGCCCACTCTGATTTCGTCACGCACCCGCGGTATCGATCTGCTTCCCCAGCCATTCCTGGAAGCTTCGATCGGTGGCGGCATTACGAGTACGGGCGGAGACCTGGGCTATGTCGCCGAAGGGGAAGTTCAAGGCTACAGCAATCTTCCCTTCCCGATCAGTTTCTATGCCAATCTGGAATGGCAAACGCTGCCGGACAGCCGCGATATCAGCGGACTGACAGATCTCGATATCGACAACAAGGTTTTGGGTGGCAACGTATATCTGACTGCCAGCCCGACGCCTTACGACCGGTTCGTTCTGTATTTCAATCAGGCGCACGCCGATTTCAGCCGGGATTCTCAGACTATCTTAGTCCCCGGTTTTGCTTTCGTGGACGATATCGATGCTACTACCACGATTACCAATGGCGGAATCGGCTGGAGTCATACATTCAGCTACGAGAACATTCTCAATGCGGCCGTGCTTTTCAACGAGCAGAAGAGCAAAAGCGACCTTTCCCAAGGGTTTGTCATCGGTGGGGTCCCCATCGTCGGTACGGTGACTAACGAACTCCATACACAGACTTACATTGCAGCAATCAATCACAGTATTGGAATGGAAAAATTTGCCCTTCGATATGGTATAGAGGGGGGCTGGATCGACGCGTTTCAATCTCTAGAAGGCTCAGACAGAAACGGTGTCGGCCGCATCTATGCCGATCTGCTTCACGACATAACGGCCGACCTCAAGGCCGAGTATGCGTTGTTCGGCTCGCTGATCTCGGATGACACAGCCGACACGGTGAGGCTCGATCCGCGCGTCGGTATCGCCTGGTCGCCGTTCGAAGGGCAATG
The DNA here is from genome assembly GCF_040066075.1 of Neorhizobium phenanthreniclasticum. Lineage (NCBI taxonomy): Bacteria > Pseudomonadati > Pseudomonadota > Alphaproteobacteria > Hyphomicrobiales > Rhizobiaceae > Neorhizobium > Neorhizobium phenanthreniclasticum. The sequence goes on along the minus strand of NZ_JBEAAL010000002.1, from coordinate 138,456 downwards.
GTTGCGTGCCGGATTTATCCGCAACAGCGTCGATCTGAGCACACCGACCTTGTCGCCAGTCGGTATCGTCGGCCTCCAGCAGAACGAAATTTCATTCGATCCGGGTGGTTCGCTGGATACCTACGCTTTTCGCTGGGATGCGGAATGGACAACAGATTTCTTCACGGCGTTGGAATATCAACACCAGGACGTCCACGACGCCAGCATCATCCTTCCTCTGCAGGCCGATACCTTTGATACGGGCCGCGGAAGCATCGACCGGACCAGCTTGACCGCAAATCTTCTGCTCGGGCACGGCTTTGGATTATCCTCCACGGTGGCCTATTCGGATACGGACGACAAAAGCAGCGCGCCAACTGCCGGAGGGCAGCTGCCTTTCGTTCCCGAATGGGCGGGACAGGTGGCACTCACCTGGGTCAACGAAGCCAACGTCAAGGCCACAATTGCAGCGAATTACATCGGTGAGCGTGTCGACGAGGACGGTCTTGATCTCGGCGACTATTGGACGCTGGATGCCAGCCTGACCTGGGAGCCGTTCGACAAGCGTTTCGAACTGGAATTGGCGGCGTATAATCTTCTGGACGAGGATTTTACGCTCGATCACGACGATTTCGGCAATCCGATCACCGGTTGGGGCCGGTCCTTCAAGGGTTCACTCAAAGTGCGGTTCTGATGGCTACTCGCGGCCTCCCACTGTCGGCAACGCGGTTCTTTTCATCCCGCCGCGTGCAGGTCGCCACACTTGCAGCCTTCATCTTCGCGGCCGTCACCCTGATCACCCGGCTGCCGGGCTGGCCGCTCATCGACGACCGCGCCTTCGACTATCTCTCGACCATCGGCGCTGAACCGCTTCCCGAAAACGGGCCGATCATCGTTGCGATCGATGAGCCGTCCCTGGCCGAAATCAATGTGCAGTGGCCTTGGCCGCGCAGCCTGCATGCGCGGTTGATCTCGGCGCTGCGCGCCGCGGGCGCGAGAGTGATCGGGCTCGACATCATCTTTTCGGAGCCTTCGACTTCATCTGAAGACGAGGCGCTTGCCCAGTCTCTCGGCCCGGATGTGGTGCTTGCGGGCGATGAGACGCTGGTGACATCCGATCAGGCCGATCAGTTTATTCGGGTCATGCCTCTTCAGATGTTCTCGGACAGGCTGGCACTTGTCGGTATCGCCTCGGTCAATCTTCACCGCGACGGCGTGCTGCGTGCGATGCCCGCCCACGACGACAGCTTTGCCGCGATGATTGCGACCGCTGCCGGCATCGAGACCGAGTTGCCGGAACCAGGCGGCCTGATCCAGACTTTCGGGGGAGCGAGGACCTATCCGACCGTTTCCTATTATCAGGCGCTCGATCCGGAAAATTTCCTGCCGCCTGGAATTTTCAAGAACCGTATGGTCATCGTTGGCCTGAGCCTCCAGAACGCGCCTTCGATCGACAAAGGCGGCGCCGATGCCTTCCCGACTTCCTATACCGTGCATACGGGCAAATTGGTCGCCGGTGCCGAGGTCCAGGCAACGATACTCGATAACCTGCGAATGAGGAGCTGGATAGCGGAGGCCAGCGGAACCATGAAGCAGCTTCTGCTGCTCGCTGCAGTGATTGTCGCCGCTGTATTTGTTTCAAAGGGCACCGGCTGGCGCACCATTATCGTTGGAGCGGCCGCGATGGTGCTGCTGTTTACCGGCAGCTACCTGACCTTGCGCTTCGGCCGTGTCTTTGCTTCGCCGATGGCGCCTTCGCTGGCCTTCATCGGCGTCGCGGCCGCGCAGGCAACGCTCGATTATGCCGAAGAGCGAAAGAACCGTCGCCAGATCACGCGCGCGTTTTCTCAATACCTTGCGCCGGCCCTGGTGGAGCAACTCGCCCGTGATCCCTCCAGGCTGAGGCTTGGCGGTGAAAGACGCCAACTTTCCATTCTCTTCTGCGATGTGCGCGGCTTCACGACAATCTCGGAATTGCTGAAGGACGATCCCGAACAGCTCACAATGCTGATCAACCGCCTGCTGACACCGCTTTCGGACATCGTGCTCTCCTATGGGGGAACGATCGACAAATATATCGGTGACTGTCTCATGGCCTTCTGGAACGCGCCGCTGGATGATCCCGACCATGCAGTCCATTCCGTCTCGGCTGCCCTCGACATGCTCGTCTCGATGGAGATGCTCAACAGTGATCTGCGAAGGGAGGCTGAAGCCGCCGGCCGGACATATTATCCGCTCAGGATCGGCATCGGCATAAATACCGGCGAATGCGTCGTCGGAAATATGGGGTCGAGCAGCCGTTTCGATTATTCAGCGCTCGGCGATGCCGTCAATCTCGCTGCAAGACTTGAGGGTGCTTCAAAGGCCTATGGTGTGCCGCTTCTGGTCGGCGAGGCGACTGCCCATGCCGTGCAGGAGCATTTCGTCGTGTTCGAACTGGACCGGATCGGCGTCAAGGGCAAGTCCGAACAGTCGGTGGTTTTCACAGTCCTCGGAGAAGAGTGCAGACAAAGTCTGCCCATGCACCGCGATTTCCTGCAGGCGAAATATGGCGGGGACACCGCGACAAAGAAGGCACTCGCGCCGATGCTGATCGAACAGGTGCCAAGGCTGACGACATATTATACCGACTCTATCGCAAAATCCGAAATTGACCCCTGATGCGGTAATCAGGTTTCAATCAATATGAACCGGGGGGCGTGGAGTGCTGCGCTTCACCTGCGGACATAGGGTTATGGCAAACGATATCAAATGCTCGCTCAAGTGGATTGAGCCTGTTTTCCTTCGCGAGGAGGGTATGGCGGCATACGCGCCGGGCTGATCAGCGTTGCGTGTCGGAGGGTTGTCTCTTCTTCGCCACCTTCAGATCCTAGAACCCCGTGCCGCATCAATGCCGAGGTGGCCGCTAGACCTCGCGCAGGGCCTGCACGTCGACGACCTGAATCACCCGGCCGCGTACTGTGACGCCGGTTTTGCGGAGCGCCGAGAACGCACGCGAAAGGGCCTCCGGTGCGAGACCAAGCATCCCCGCGAGCAAGCTCTTCTGGAAAGGCAGGCGGATGGAAGCCGGGCCGCCGTCGACCGGACACCGCGCCAGAATATAGTTCGCAACCCGTTGCGGCGCCGTATACAGCCTGTCGTTGGCGACGCAATCCATGGTCGAGAGAAGATGCCGGGACAAGGACGTCATCACGGCTTTGGAGATATCCTTCTCCTGCTCGGCCAATTCCCGAACCGCCTGCAGATCGAATCTGGCGAGCGTTACTGCTTCGGCGGCCTGGGCGTTGTAACGGAATTGGTTACCGCCATAGATCAGGCATTCGGCAAATGTATCACCAGGACCGCAGATGCGGATATCCGCTTCACGGCCTTCGCGATTAAGCCGGTAAAGCCGCACATAACCGCTTAGAACACAGTAGAGAGCATCAGCATTTTCCCCCTCCCGGAAAACCGACTTCCGCGCCGAAAGGCTCACCACGGTCATATTTGCAAACATCCGAATGAGGGAATTGCCGCTTAACCCGGCCAGGAAAGGTGTCTTCATCAGCACAGCCCGATCCCGATTGGTGAGCTTCAGGTTGCTGTTCATCATCTCCGTCGTCGCTTCCATCGCTTGAGCCGTTGCGCATTCCCGATGTCACGGAAAGTAACAGGTTTATGAACGCTCCGTTTGACGCCGATCAAATTCCGAGAATTTTCTGCAATTTTTGCGCGCCCAAGAAAAACGCCGGACCCAAGGGCCCGGCGTTACTTAAAATGCCGTTGAACGATGCTTATTCTGCAGCCATCGGCGGCAGACGGAGCACCTTTGTACCCGTCTGGGCGCCGGAAGAACGATCGTCGTTGGCGCTGGTCTGCCGTTCGATCTGGTTGAGGCGCTCTTCCAGCGAAGCGATCGACTCGGCGCTCTTGCGGGCTTCCCTGCTGAGCTCTTCCTTGGAGAGGTCGATCTCTTCCTCTTCCTTCCTGCCGACGAGCCGTCCGAAAATCCTGCCAAGCAGGTGAGAAAGATCGTCCATGATCAGGAAGAAGGATGGCACGACCACGAGCGAGAGCACCGTCGAAACGATGATGCCGCCGATCACCGCGATCGCCATGGGAGCGCGGAACGAGCCGCCTTCACCGACGCCGAGCGCGGAGGGCAGCATCCCCGCCGACATGGCGATCGAAGTCATGATGATTGGGCGGGCACGCTTGCGGCCTGCCTCCACCATGGCGTGAACCCGTTCCAGGCCGTGGCGCTTCATTTCGATCGCGAAGTCCACGAGCAGGATGGCGTTCTTGGTCACGATGCCCATCAGCATCAGGATGCCGATGAGAACCGGCATGGAGAGCGCATTCTGGGTGACGATCAGCCCCACCGCGACACCGCCGATCGCAAGCGGCAGCGAGAACAGGATGGTGAAGGGCTGGATCACGTCCTTGAAGAGCAGGATCAGCACCACCAGCACCAGCATCAGGCCAAGCAGCATGGCATTGCCGAAGCTCTGGGTCATCTCGGCCTGGATCTTGGCGTCACCGCTTTCGGCAAGCCGTACGCTCGGGGGGAGTTCGGTCTCGTCGACGATCCTTTTGAACTCGGCTGTCGCCGTGTCGAGCGCGGTGCCGAACGGTACGTCGGAACCGATCGACACGACACGGTTGCGGTCGTTGCGCTTGATCGAGCTTGGACCTTCCGCGTAGTCGATGTCGGCGACGCTATAGAGCGGCACGCTTGCACCGGAAGCCGTTTTGATCTTGAGCGCGCGGATCGCGGCAAGGTCGCGGCGGACGTCAAGCGAGGCTTGCACCCGGATCGGGATCTGCCGGTCGTCGAGAGATATCTTGGCAAGGTTGGCGTCGATATCGCCGATCGTTGCGACGCGCACGGTCTCGGAAATCTGCTGCGGTGTAATGCCGAGCCGTGAGGCCTGGTCCATGCGCGGACGGATCTGCAGTTCCGGTCGGGGCAGGGCGCCTTCCGAAGAGATGTTGGCGAGGATGGGCGAAGCGCGCAGCTTCGATTCCAGCAGGCTGACGGCCTCGTTCAGATCCTCTTCGCTCTTGGAGAGGAAGTTGAACGAAAGATCGCGTTCGGCACGGTCGTTGACCTTCGAGATACGGACATCCGCAATCGACTGGACGGCAGCGAATATGTCCTTCTCGACATCCCATTGCGGGCGGGTACGGCCATTCTCCTTTATCTTCGGCAGGTAGTCGCCAACCAGGGGAATGGATCCGAGACCCTTGTTGACCAGGGTCTTCACCAGCGAATGGTCGATGTTCTGGAGGATAACGCGCACCGTCGCGCGACGCAGTTCGAGATCGCCTTTGGGAGAAGCGCCGCCGAGAATGAAAATGCTCTCCACGCCGTCAATGTGGCGTATGGCGTCGTAGACCTTGTCCGTTGCGGCAGCGGTTTCATCGAGGGTTGCATTCGGCGGCAGCTCGACCGAGAGCACCACGCGCGAAGAGTCGTCCGGCGGCATGAAGCTACCGGGAACCTGCGCGAGAAGCGCCATTGAGCCAACCAGGAAGGCGATCGCGGCGAGGAGTGTCGTATACCGCCAATACCATTTGCGGGTCGTGCCGGTAACGAGCCTGGTATAGGCTTTCATCAGACGGCTATCGTTGTCGTGATGGTCTTCCATGGCGTCTTCGGCGCGCATCAGATAAGCGGCCATCAACGGCGTGATGAGGCGTGCCACCATCAGCGAGAAGAAAACGGAAAAGGCGACCGTCAGGCCGAACTGGATGAAATACTGACCCGGAATGCCGGGCATGAACGAGACCGGCACGAAGACCGCAATGATCGTGAAGCTCGTCGCGATGACCGCAAGCCCGATCTCGTCTGCCGCTTCGAGCGCCGCCCGATAAGGAGTCTTGCCCATCTTGATATGCCGGGCAATGTTCTCGATCTCGACGATCGCGTCGTCGACAAGGATACCGGTGGCCAACGTCAGGGCCAGGAAGCTCACGAGGTTCAGCGAGAACCCCATAATGTCCATGATCCAGAATGTCGGGATCGCGGAGAGAGGAAGGGCGACGGCCGCAATCAGCGTCGCGCGCCAGTTCCTCAGGAACAGGAAGACCACGATGACGGCGAGGAGCGAACCTTCCATCAGGGTATGAAGGGCAGCCTCATAGTTGCCATAGGTAAAATAGACCGAGTCATCGACCATTTCGATCGAAACGTCCGGATTGGCCTTGCGCACCTCGTCAAGGCTCGTCGCGACCGTTTCCGCGACCGAGACTTCGCTGGCCCCCTTGGCGCGGAAGACCGCGAAAGTGACGGACGGCGTACCGTTGAAGCGCGAGAAGGACTTCGGTTCTTCATAGGTGTCGGCAATGGTTCCGAGTTCCGAGAGTTTCACGAAACGGCCGTTCGGAAGCGTGATCGTCGTGTCGGCGAGCTGCGCTACATTGCGGGCGTCGCCGAGCGTACGGATCGTTTGCTCGTTGTTGGCCACCTGCCCGCGGCCGGAACCCAGATCGACGTTCGTGCCGCGAAGCTGTTGGTTGACGTCCGCCGCCGTTATGCCGTAGGCGTCGAGTTTGGCGGAGTTCAGCGACACCCGGATTTCCCGGTCCGCGCCGCCATAACGATCAATGCGGCCGACGCCTGGCTGGCCCTGCAGCGAGCGCTTCACCGTGTCGTCAACGAACCAGGAAAGCTCTTCGAGCGTCATGTTCGGGGAGGAGACGGCGAAGGTCTGGATCGCCTGGCCTTCGACATCCACCTTCGTGACGACGGGCTCTTCGATCCCAGCAGGAAGATCGCTGCGGATCTTGTCGATTGCGTCCTTGGTATCCTGAACGGCCTCATCGGTCGGCTTTTCGATGCGGAAAACCACAACCGTCTGGGACTGGCCGTCAGTCACCGTCGACTGAATCTCGTCGATGCCGCTGATCGAGGCGACAGCGTCCTCGATCTCCTTCGTCACCTGCATTTCAAGCTCGGCGGGCGAAGCGCCGCTCTGGGTCACGGTGATCGATACGACCGCAACGTCGATATTCGGGAAGCGGGTGATCGGCAGGGCATAGAAGGACTGGATGCCGACAAAAAGCAAAAGCGCGAAGCCAAGCAGCGGCGCGATCGGATTTCGGATCGACCAGGCGGAGAAGTTCATGTGGCTTACCTCGTTCTGGTCTCAGTTGGAAATGGTGTCGGGCTCGGCCGGAACCGGAGCGATCTTGTCGCCATCGCGGACAAACGCGCCGGCTTTTGCCACAACCAAGTCACCGGCTTCGAGGCCGCTGACGACCTCGACGAAACCACCGTCCTGGATGCCGGTTTCGATCTTCACCTGCTTGACCACGTTATCCTCAACCTTGCGGGCGGTAGAGCCGTTTCGGTCGGTGGTGACGGCGGAAAGAGGGAGTGCCAGCGCGCTTGTTTCAGTGACGATGATATCGGCGCTGGCATACATGCCGGCGCGCGCGCCGCTTTCGTCGTCGACGACGATATGTACGGAGCCGAGCCGCGTGGTGGCATCGACCGTTGGTGAAACGAGGCGCACCCTGCCTTCGATCTTCGTCCTGCCTCCGGCAATCGTCACGACCGCTTTCTGGCCGACCTCGATCTTTTGGATATCGGTCTCGGAGAGGTCGGCAACAAGTTCGATCGCACCGTCCTTGATGATCGTAAAGAGCGGATTGCCGGTCCCGCTGGCGATCGCGCCTACCTTGGCATTGCGCAGGGAAATCACGCCGGCGACGGGTGTCTTCACGCCTGTACGGGCAAGTTTCAGGTCGACGTCGTCAATCTGGGCGTCGACCACCTTGATGTCGGATTCCCCAACCGCGACCGCCTGTTTGGCGGCATTCAACTGCGCCTGGCGTACCTCGACGAGGGCTTCCGCCTGTTCGAGTTGGGAAACCGTGCTCGTACCGCTCTGGCTCAGCCGCTTCGTACGGTCGCGCTGACGCGTGGCGTCATCAAGATTGGCCTGCGCTTCAATCACCTGCGCCTTGTATTGCGCAAGGGCAGCCTCGGTCTTCGCCCTGTTGGCTTCAAGCTGGCTTTTCTCCAGGAGGAGCGCGTCGTCATTCAGCGCTGCAAGAACGCTGTCGGCCTTCACTTCGTCGCCGACATCTGCATTGAGCGTCTTGATCGACAGGCCCTCGACCAGCGGCTGTACATAAACCTCTTCAACGGGCTTGATCGTGCCGGTCGCGATTACTCGATCCACGAGCGGCTTGGTCACAGCCTCGGTGACGACGATAGATGGCAGTTTCGGCTCGGCGGGGGCCGGGGGAGTAACCTCCTGCGATAAAGCGGAACTCGCGGCAAGCGAGAGGAGGAGAGCCGTAATACCGGCAGACTTCGGGAACTTGCGAAACATGCGACTACGTCCGACCTAATATCAGGGGCAAGTATCTCGCTGGGAACCTCTCCGGTCTCGTCGCGTCCCCCCGCACGCGATGACCCCGGATCAAGGTGGGAACCGCACAAAACGGTTACAAGACCGGCAGCGAAAGATTCCATCCGGGCAGAACTTTTACGTGTTTGCGCCGCACAAATCAATCCGCACCCGTTATGGGAGAGATGACTTTTGGTTATATTTTGTATCAAAATATTTCAGAGAACGCGTAGAAAGAAGCCGCGCGTTCTCAATTGGTGAACGGCAGACGTTTTTTATTTCAATGCCGCGTCAGTGATCTCGGTCGTGTACGCACCTTCAGGTTGCTTGGTGATGATCTTCTGATCGAGGAGGGCCTTGACGGTACGCTCGTAGAGTTCCGGCTTCAGCACGCCCGATCCGTCGCCGATCAGCTTAGCGACTTCACCCATCATACGCTTCTGGTGGTTCTCGTCCTGTCCGCCATTGTCCATGACGATCTCCGCGGCTTCGTCCGGGTTGTCGATGGCGTATTTCCAGCCCTTCATGGAGGCGCGGACGAATTTGACCATGCTTTCCTTGAAGGCGGGATCCTTCAGCTTGTCTTCCCTGGCATAGAGGCCGTCCTCGAGCAGGTCGTTGCCCATTTCAGTATAGTTGAAGACAACCAGGTCTTCCGGCTTGAAACCGGCGTCGATCGCCTGCCAGTATTCGTTATAGGTCATGACCGAAATGCAATCGGCCTGCTTCTGGACGAGCGGCTGCACGTCGAAGCTCTGCTTCAGCACTGTTACACCGTCCTTGCCGCCATCGGTCTTGAGGCCAAGCTTGTTCATCCAGGCGAAGAACGGATATTCGTTGCCGAAGAACCAGACGCCGAGGGTCCGGCCCTTGAAATCGGCCTCGTTCTTCACCGGACCGTCTTTGGGGCAGATCATTTCGAGGCCCGATTTCTGGAAGGGCTGGGCGATGTTGACGAGGGGCACGCCCTTTTCGCGAGCGACGAGCGCGCCTCCCATCCAGTCGACGATGACGTCGGCGCCGCCGCCGGCGATCACCTGCTCAGGCGCGATGTCAGGCCCACCGGGCTTGATCGTCACGTCGAGGCCTTCTTCCTCGTAGAAGCCTTTGTCCTTGGCGACGTAATAGCCGCCAAATTGACCCTGTGCCACCCATTTGAGCTGCAGCGTGACCTTGTCGGCGGCCATCGCCTGGGCGCTCGCGAGCGAGAACGCGCCCGCCATCAATGTCATCATAATCTTCTTCATTGTCGTTTCCCTCTGTCGTACCGGCCCCATTTGCTGGGGTCCGGATTTCAGCGCCTAACCCCCACGGTTAGACGGATGCCAGAACGTCGTCGCCCTTTCCGCAAGCGCCACGACACCATAAAAAACCGAACCGACCACCGCCGCAACAGCGATTTCGGCCCAGACCATATCGACATTCATGCGGCCGATTTCAGTCGAGATGCGAAAACCCATGCCGACGATGGGCGTGCCGAAGAATTCCGCCACGATCGCGCCGATCAGTGCCAGCGTCGAGTTGATCTTCAGCGCGTTGAAGATGAACGGCATGGCGGCCGGAAGGCGGAGTTTCATCAGCGTCTGCCAATAATCCGATGCATAGGAGCGCATCAGATCCTGCTCCATGGCTCCTGCGGCGCCAAGGCCTGCCACCGTGTTCACCAACATCGGAAAGAAGGTCATGATGATCACGACCGCTGCCTTGGACTGCCAGTCGAAACCGAACCACATCACCATGATTGGTGCAACGCCGATGATCGGCAAGGCCGAAACCATGTTGCCGATCGGCAGAAGTCCGCGCCGCAGAAAGGCTATGCGATCCGCGAGGATCGCGACGATGAAGCCGGATGCGCAGCCGACGATGTAGCCGAAGAGCACAGCCTTGAAGATCGTTTGCTGCACGTCCGCCCACAACGTCGCGACCGATCCGGCGATGCGCGCGCCGATCGCCGATGGCGGCGGCAGGAGGATGAAGGGAATGCCTGCGCCGCGTGTGATCGCCTCCCAGAGGATCAGGATCCAGGCACCGAAGATCGCCGGTATGAGGAGCCGCAGGAAGGTATCGCCGCCCTTCGATTTCGGATGCATATCGGAGAGCACCGCGATGCAGCGCCAGGCGAGGAGCCAACATGCGGCAATCAAAAGGAAGAAGGCCATAGTCGCCTTGCCCTCGTAGCCCGCAAGTCCGCTGATCAGGAACCAGGTCGCCAGATGGGGCCCGACAAACAAAATTGCGGCCAGAAGGGGTGCGGGGAGCCTGCTGAAAGAAAGCAGCGCGGTGCCGATCGTGAGTGCGAAGATCAGGGCTAAGGTGCCACTGCTGAAATGCGAAGGTGTATCCGTCTTCAGCAGCGGCAGAGAAGCGAGGGCTGCAAGACAGAGGAGAAAGGCAAGTGCGCCCTGCCAGGAGCGGAAGATCGCGTTCATGCCGGCCTCCCGCCCATCGCGTGGTCAACGATCTTCGCTATCACTCCAACAAAGGTGACCAGAATGGCCGCCAGTACCGAACCGGCGATCAGCGCCGCCCAGATGTCGATCGTCTGGCTGTAATAGGAACCTGCCAAGAGTTTTGAGCCGATGCCGGCGACCGCGCCGGTCGGCAATTCGCCGACGATCGCGCCAACCAGGCTTGCCGCGATCGCTACTTTCATCGACGTGAACAGGAACGGGATCGACGCCGGCACGCGCAGCTTCCAGAAGGTCTGCGCCGCGCTGGCATGATAGGTGCGCATCAGGTCGAGCTGGATGAGTTCCGGCGAGCGCAGGCCTTTCACCATGCCGACCGCAACGGGAAAGAATGAAAGATAGGTCGAGATCAGCGCTTTCGGGATCAATCCGGTGACGTTCACCGCCGCCAGCACGACGATGACCATAGGCGCGATTGCCAGGATCGGCACGGTCTGCGAGGCGATGATCCAGGGCATGAGACTGCGCTCGAGTGCCTTCACATGCACGATGCCGACGGCGATCAGGATGCCGAGCAGGGTGCCGAGCGTGAAGCCGACGGCGGTCGACGAAAGCGTGACCCAGCTATGATAGACGAGGCTGCGGTTCGAGGTGACGCGGCGCAGAAAGGTATTCTCGAAGACGTTGCTCGCCACTTGATGCGGTGCCGGCAGGACCGGCTTCGGCTGAGAGAGCGTCCTTTCGATGAAATCCATGGGGGTCGACGTGACATTGCCGCGCCGGTCGAGATCGCGCTGAAAGGGTGCGTTCATGAAGACCGCTGCGGCATACCACACCGCAACGATGATAAAAAGGATCGTGACGACCGGCAGGATGCGGTGATGGAGGAGCCTTTCCTGCTGCATCAGCTTTTGGCCTCCAGTGGAAAAAGCATCAGCACCATGGCGACGACGCCGAGCCCGACGCCGGCAAGCTGGGTTGTGCTTAGGCGCTCGCCGAAGATCGCGAAAGAAATAACGTTGATGAGCAGGAGTTGGGCAATGGCCGAAGCGGAAATCGCCAGTCCCAGCCCTGCCTCGCGCATCAGCCGCACCATCATCAGGTTGCCGATGCAATAAAGCCCGAGCGACAGGAGAAGCACGAGGATATTGCTGTTGGTGACATAGGCACGTGAGGCAGTCGCGGCGGACAGGAACGCCACCATGGCGCCCGTGAGCCAGAGAAGGAAGACGGAGTTCATACCTCACTCCTCATAGCTGTGTCCCGCTCTCAGGCCCTCACGCACGCGGTGGGCGATTTCGAGGAATTCCGGTGTCTCGCGGATATCGAGCGGGCGCTCCCTTGGCAGCGTCGACTCGATGATGTCCGTCACTCGGCCCGGGCGGGGCGACATGACGACGATCCTGGTCGAGAGATAGACCGCTTCCGGAATGGAATGCGTCACGAAACAGATGGTTTTTTCCGTCCGGGACCAGAGCTTCAGAAGCTGTTCGTTCAGATGGTCGCGAACGATCTCGTCGAGCGCGCCGAACGGCTCGTCCATGAGCAGCAGATCGGCATCGAAGGCGAGGGCGCGGGCGATCGAGGCGCGCTGCTGCATGCCGCCCGAAAGCTGCCATGGATATTTCTTGCCGAAGCCCGACAGGTTGACGAGATCGAGGGTGCGTTCGATACGCTGAGCGCGCTCCGCTGCCGAGTGGCCCATGATCTCCAGCGGCAGCGCGATGTTCTTGTCGATCGTCCGCCAGGGATAGAGCGCCGGTGCCTGGAAGACGTAGCCGTAGGAGCGAGACTTGCGCGCTTCTTCCGGTGTCATGCCGTTAACGGAGATTTCGCCCGTCGTGTTCTTCTCCAGGTCGGCAATCACGCGCAGGAAAGTGGTCTTGCCGCAGCCGGACGGGCCGATGAAGGAGACGAAATCACCTTTCCGGACCTCCAGATCGACATTCGAGAGGGCATGTACCGGACCGTCACTGGTCTCGAAAGTCAGGCCAAGCTTTCGTGCCGAGACGACGGAAGAAGGGTGTTCGTTCATCGGCATTTTGTAAAAGGCCCCCATTCAAGTCCATCTGCGAAGCGCACAGTATAGACATCGCCATTGCGAAGGATATCGATCACCGACTCATGCCTCTGCTCTTCCCCTTCTTCATCACAGACCGCCTCCGTCCTGAAGCCGCCGACAATCGGCTTGGCCATTCCTTTGAATTCACAGTGGGAGAGGGCGGTGGTCACGCTTTCGTCGGTGAGGGTCGCGAATAACTCTTCCCATTCGTTGGTGCGTGCAAAGCGGCAGCCGCCTTCGTCGCCATAAACACCGTCGATAACAGATATCTGTGCATCGGCATTTGAACCTGTCGTCAGAAAAAGCAAAGCGAGCGCAAACGCCGTTTTTCGCTTTCCTTCGCCCTTGATCGGGGACCGGATATGATATGTTGAAGCCTTGTCCCCGCCAAATGAGGATCGACGCAATGGACCGCGCATCAAAACCCACCTGCCGTGTCGTGAAGCCCGATGCCACCTATGACGGAAAGCAGGGCTTGAGTTATTTCCAAGGGATCGCCACGGAGACTGTGGGTTCGAAAGGCATCTGCATGCATCTGCTGACCATCCCGCCGGGTGTGAAGGCGAAAGCCCATCTGCACGAATCCCACGAGACGGCGATCTACATGCTCTCCGGCTCGGCGCACACCTGGTATGGCGACCGGCTGGAGAACCATGTCGTGCTGCATGCCGGCGAGCTTATGTACATTCCGGCGGGCGTGCCGCATCTGCCGGCCAACCTTTCGAGCACGCCGTGCACCGCGGTGATCGCCCGCACCGATCCGAACGAACAGGAAAGCGTCGTCCTGCTGCCGGAATTGGACGGGGTGGTGGAAATTCCGGCCTGACGTTTTACAATCACGCTCGCTGAGGAGGCGGAAATGTCCGCTGGAGCAAAGTGGGGCAGTCTGGATATGTCCCCGCATCGCCCTCACATCACACTCCGCTTGCCGGGATGCCGGTGCGTTCCACCTTGCGCGGCGCGGTGATCTCCTTCCAGGTGGACAGCGCCTTGTTGACCGCCTGGAACGGTTCGCGCTTGACGAACTGGCCGTGGCCTTCGCGGGTCTTGATCGCCCCTTCCTCAATGGTCACGACCCCGCGGGACAGCGTATAGCGCGGCAGGCCGGTGACCTCCTTGCCCTCGAAGACGTTGTAGTCGATCGCTGATTGCTGGTTCTTCGCCGAGATCGTCTTGGAACGCTTCGGGTCCCAGACGACGATGTCCGCGTCGGCGCCGACGAGGATCCCCCCTTTTTTCGGGTAGATATTGAGGATTTTTGCGATATTGGTTGAAGTCACCGCGACGAACTCGTTCATGGTGATGCGGCCGGTCGCCACCCCGTAGGTCCAGAGCATCGGCATGCGATCCTCAAGCCCGCCGGTGCCGTTCGGGATCTTTCTGAAATCGCCGACACCATACCGCTTCTGGTCGGTCGTGAAGGCGCAGTGGTCGGTCGCGACCACCTGCAGCGAACCGGACGAGAGCCCCGCCCAGAGACTGTCCTGATGCTGTTTGTTGCGGAAGGGCGGGCTCATGACCCGGCGAGCGGCGTGGTCCCAGTCCTTGTTGAAATATTCGCTCTCGTCGAGCGTCAGGTGCTGGATCAGCGGTTCGCCATAGACGCGCATGCCGTTCTGGCGGGCACGGCGGATCGCCTCATGCGCCTGTTCGCAGGAGGTGTGGACCACATAAAGCGGCACGCCCGCCATGTCGGCGATGATGATCGCGCGGTTCGTCGCTTCGCCTTCTACGGAGGCCGGCCGGGAATAGGCGTGCCCCTCCGGGCCATCGTTCCCTTCGTCCATCAGCTTCTGTTGCATGGCGGCGACGACATCCCCGTTTTCCGCATGCACGAGGGGCAGGGCGCCGAGCTCGGCGCAGCGGCTGAAGGAGGCGAACATCTCGTCGTCGTTCACCATCAGCGCGCCCTTGTAGGCCATGAAGTGCTTGAAGGTGTTGATGCCGTGGTTGAGGACGACCGCCTTCATCTCGTTAAAAACCTGTTCGCCCCACCAGGTCACCGACATGTGGAAGGAATAGTCGCAGTTCGCCCGGGTCGCCTTGTTGTCCCAGCGTTTCAAGGCATCGAGCAGCGACTGGCCGGGCTCCGGCAGGCAGAAGTCGACCACCATGGTCGTGCCTCCGGCAAGCGCGGCGCGGGTACCGCTTTCGAAGTCGTCGGACGAATAGGTACCCATGAAGGGCATTTCGAGATGGACATGCGGATCGATACCACCCGGCATCACGTAACAGCCTGCAGCATCCAGCACTTCGTCGCCGGTAAGATCCGGGCCGATCTCGACGATCCTGCCGCCCTCGATCTTGACGTCCGCCTTGTAGGTCAGGTCGGCGGTGACGATGGTTCCACCCTTGATGACTGTGGTCATTCTCCAAACTCCGTGTTGCTGCGTGGCGCGTCGGCCAGTTGCTGGTCGAGCGATTGGCGGTAGCGAATACAGCCGCGCATGAATTGCGGCCAGTCGGGCACGATCTGTTTGCCGGTCGGAGGTTCGGGCAGCAGCGCCCACATGTCCGGATGGTGCCAACAGAGCTCGTGCATCGAACTGTCGCGGTGTTTGCGGATCGCCTGGCGCATCGCTCGTGCGGTTGCAAGCAGCGCGGCGTGATCCATCTTCTCCAGGTCTGCATCTGGATCGCTCATCGGTGCCGCCCTCCTGGTAGCTGGTCACTATCGAGCCTACTCCACAATCCCCGCGGTCTCCAGCACGGCATGGAAGAGCACGTCGGCGCCGGCGGCTGCCCATTCCTTGGAGATGTCCTCCGCCTCGTTGTGTGAAAGCCCACCGACGCAGGGGCACATGATCATCGTGGCCGGCGCTACCTTGGCCGCCCAGCAGGCGTCGTGCCCTGCGCCGGAAATGATGTCGCGATGGCTGTAACCGAGCTTTTCCGCGGCATTTCGCACGCGGCCGACGAGCGTCGGATCGAAGGTCACCGGATCGAAATGACCGACCGCCTCGACCGAACAGCCGACACCGAGCTTTTCGCAGATCTTCGCCGCCTCGGCCTCGATTTTCGCCCGCATGCGGTCCAGCTTTTCCTGGCTCGGCGTGCGTATGTCGACGGTGAAGGTGACTTTGCCGGGCAGGACGTTGCGGGAATTCGGCGAGAAGAAGACCTGGCCGACGCCGCCGACGGCGCCCGGCTGCTCGCTCATCGCCACCTCCTGCACCATTTCGAGGATGCGCGACATGGCAAGCCCGGCATTGACGCGCATGTTCATCGGCGTCGAGCCGGTATGCGCCTCCTTGCCGGTCAGCGTGAATTCCAGCCACCAGAGGCCTTGACAATGGGTGACGACGCCGATCTGCTTGTTCTCAGCTTCAAGAATCGGTCCCTGTTCGATGTGGTATTCGAAATAGGCGTGCATCTTACGGGCGCCGACCTCCTCATCGCCGATCCAGCCGATGCGCTTCAACTCGTCGCCGAAAGTCTTGCCGTCCGGATCCTTGCGGCCATAGGCATAATCGAGCGTATGCACGCCGGCAAAGACACCCGAAGCGAGCATGGCCGGCGCGAACCGTGCGCCTTCCTCGTTCGTCCAGTTGGTGACGACGATCGGATGCCTGGTCCTGATCCCCAGGTCGTTCATCGTGCGCACGACTTCGAGCCCGCCGAGCACACCGAGTACGCCGTCATACTTGCCGCCGGTTGGCTGGGTATCAAGGTGGGAGCCAATATAGACGGGAAGGGCGTCGGGATCGGTGCCGGCGCGGGTCGCGAACATGGTGCCCATCCGGTCGATGCCGAGGGTGAGCCCGGCATCCTCGCACCATGTCTTGAAGAGGCTGCGACCTTCCTTATCCGCGTCCGTCAGGGTCTGACGATTGTTGCCACCGGCAACGCCCGGGCCAATCTTCGCCATCTCCATCAGAGAATCCCACAGGCGATCGCCATTGATGCGCAAGTTCTCGCCGGGTGCTGCCACCATTTTTCTGTCCTCACCTGTTTGTGCCCCGCCGGTCGTCGGCGGCATGCTTTTCGTTCCCTTCGGTCCTCCAACCGCTTCTGGCAGTTGAAGATCGGCATTGCTTTTTTGCTTGTCGCCGATAATTTGACCGATTGGTAAAACATTACAATTTCCGTGCCGTCACTCAAGCCGAAAATCACGAAAAATCCAGAGGAAATTCTGGGGCGGCGAAGCGGCACGGACAAAAGCAGAGAGGGGCGGGAAAATCGGATGACCATCCCACGGGCGGCGAAGACGCAAAGGCGCACACGTATTCAGGAAGAAAAGGAGGAGCGGATTCTTGAAGCGGCGCTCGATGTCTTTTCCTCAAGCGGATTCCGCGGCTCGACCATCGACCAGATCGCCGATGCGGCGGGCATGTCGAAGCCCAATCTCCTTTATTATTTCCGAACCAAGGAAGCGATCCATCGGGCGCTGATCGATCGGGTTCTATTCACCTGGTTGGAGCCGCTACGCGCCTTCAATTCCGAGGGCAATCCTGAGGCGGAGATTCGGTCCTATATCCGCCGCAAGCTCGAAATGGCCCGTGATTTCCCGCGCGAAAGCCGGCTTTTCGCCAACGAGATCCTGCAGGGCGCGCCACATATCGAGGACGAACTGAAGGGGCCGCTCAAAAAGCTTGTCGACGAGAAGGCGGAGGTCATCCGTGCCTGGGCACGGACCGGCAAGATCGCCAGATGCGATCCCTATCATCTGATCTTTTCGATCTGGGCGACGACGCAGCATTATGCAGACTTCGACGTGCAAGTCCGGGCCGTGCTCGGCCAGGAGTCCGCAGGCGAGGGGCGTTTTGAGGATGCGGCCCGCTTTCTGGAGCAACTCTACATGGACGGGCTCAGAATCAACAAAAGCTGAACGGAAGCCCGGCTCGATCACATAGAAGAAAGACGCCGGCGCTGAGGCCGGCGTCTTCACAGTCGGTAGTTTCACTTTATCAGGCGGCAGCGGCCTTGGAGATCGGAACTTCCGAGATCGTCTTCAGAACCTGGGAAGCGATCTGGTAGGGGTCGCCCTGGGAGTTGGGGCGGCGATCTTCGAGATAGCCCTTGTAGCCGTTGTTGATGAAGGAGTGCGGAACGCGGATCGACGCGCCGCGGTCGGCAACGCCGTAAGAGAACTTGTTCCACGGTGCCGTCTCGTGCTTGCCGGTCAGACGCATGTGGTTGTCCGGGCCATAGACGTCGATATGCGCCTGCAGATTCTTGTCGAACTGCGCCATCAGCGCTTCGAAATATTCCTTGCCGCCAACTTCGCGCATATACTTGGTCGAGAAGTTGCAATGCATGCCCGAGCCGTTCCAATCGGTATCGCCGAGCGGCTTGCAGTGGAATTCGACGTCGATTTCGTACTTTTCGCAGAGGCGGAGGAGCAGGTAGCGCGCCATCCAGATCTGGTCGGCGGCCTTTTTGGAGCCCTTGCCGAAAATCTGGAATTCCCACTGACCCTTGGCCACTTCGGCATTGATGCCTTCATGGTTGATGCCGGCTTCGAGGCAAAGCTCGAGATGCTCTTCAACGATCTGACGCGCGACGTTGCCAACGTTCTTGAAGCCGACGCCCGTGTAGTAGGGGCCCTGCGGAGCCGGGTAACCGTGTTCCGGGAAGCCCAGCGGACGGCCGTCCTTGTAGAAGAAGTATTCCTGTTCGAAACCGAACCAGGCACCTTCATCATCGAGGATCGTGGCGCGGCTGTTCGACGGATGCGGCGTGACGCCATCCGGCATCATGACTTCGCACATGACGAGAACGCCGTTCTTGCGGGCCGGGTCCGGATAGAGGGCGACGGGCTTCAGCACGCAGTCGGAACTGCGGCCTTCGGCCTGATTGGTCGACGAACCGTCAAAGCCCCACAGCGGAAGCTGCTCCAGCGACGGAAAAGTGTCGAATTCCTTGATCTGCGTTTTGCCGCGCAGGTTTGGTACCGGTGTGTACCCATCGAGCCAGATGTACTCGAGCTTGTACTTTGTCATTTTTTTGTCTCTCAGGCCGTGATGTTCATGGTTGAGCCATCCTGAGGTTGCGACGTCCGAGTGAGCCGCGCCTCCGGGATAACGGGATGAACGCATTTCCCGTGCCAGTTTGAGCCCTGGATCGCGCTTCTGCTTAAAAAAGTGTAAAGATGTCTGTCGCGCAGGCGGTAAATGCGGGGAGACCGAAGCAATACGGAAAATGCATCATAGGAAATCACCGCTTTTGACGCTTCTGAGACGGCCGTTCGGAACCTCGGGCGTCGAGTCTGCGTTGCCTGCTCCTGATGCTCTGCGATGCGAGATTACTCGCGGGGAATTTTTGCATCTCATTTAGTGCCTAGCGTCACGGGTGCGTTTGATATAAAATAATGCAATAAGCACAAAAAATGTGCAAATTTGTGCTCTGTGTGCGTTAGATGCACGGCCTAGGAACGTAGGAGACGATAGGATGAAGACGAACATCCATCGTGAAACGGCGAAGATCTACCAGTTCCCGATCCGCCCCCGACAGCGGCCGGGCAACGGCAGGACAGTGCCGGGCGATGAAATCCATGAGGTCGCGGCAAACGTGTTGGATACTTGCTGGTATCATGACGAAGCTGTGCGCGACGACGAAACTCGCTCCAACGACCGTCCGAAGCCTTGTTGATCCGCCTGGAAGCGAAGACCGCGCCATTTCCGACGCAGCCCTGATTTCGCAAGTCCTCGTTCTTAGAACGCGAACAGTTTCAGCATCGCGTAACCGAATGCTGCGATGAAAAGCCATCCGAAGGCGCCGAGCGCGAGTGGTCGCCAACCTTCGGCCTTCAACTTGCGAATATCCGTGTGAAGGCCCATGGCGGCAAGCGCCATGGAGAGCAGGAAGTTGGTCAGCGTCACCAGCGTCTGGCTGGCGCCTGTGGGGATGGCGACCGCGCTGTTGACCAGCATCATTCCGATGAACCCCAGCACGAACCACGGCATGGGTGCCGAAGCCTTGGCCGGACCTTCCGCGCCCGAACGCATGGCGAATGCAAGCGTCATGATCAGCGGCGCCAGCATGACGACGCGGGCGAGCTTGGAGATCGTGCCGAACTGGCCGGCGACATCGCCTCCCTGGAACGCGGCGGCGACGACCTGCGCGACTTCATGGATCGTTGCGCCGGTCCAGAGCCCATAACCGCGTGCATCAAGGCCGAGCGGGCCAGCCAATAGCGGATATATGAGCATCGAGAGCGAACCGAACAGCGTTACGCAGGCGACGGCGTAAGCGACATGCTCCTGCTTGCCGCGCACAACCGTGTTGGCGGCGATGACCGCCGATGCGCCGCAGACCGAGGTGCCGGCAGCGATAAGATCGGTGAGTTCCTGCTCCACACCCATCGCCCTTCCGACGATGCGGATCGCGAGGAAGGTCGCAACCAGCGTCAAGGCCACCATCGCCAAGCCTGCTCCGCCCAGAGAAAGGATCTGGGCAAGCGTCACCTGCAAACCCAGCAACACAATGCCGAAGCGCAATATGCGTCTCAAAGAGAAGGCTATGCCTGGTTCAGCGGTCGCCGAAAGGGGCAGGGCGTTACGGATCAGCATGCCGATGAGGATGGACACGATAAGCGGGCTCAGCGCCATCCAACCGGTCAGATTGCGGATGACGATGGCCGTCGTGGCAATCGCGGCGGTGAGAAAGAGGCCAGGAAGAAGCTGTGTTGTGGGGGCGAGGCGGATCGTGGACAGAAGGGGACGATGTTCTGCGGACGTCGGTGTCGACTTCATGATTTTTCCAAGTATTTTCTATTTTGTCGAAAATCATTCTCCATCTTGCAAAATCACAAATCCAATTGATAAGTTTTCTGAAATTGTTCGATTTTAGCGATTGATGTCGATGACGCTTGAACAGCTCAGGATCTTTCTGGAAGTGGCGGCTCGCGAACATGTTACGCGGGCGGCCGAGGCATTGAACCTCACTCAATCAGCGGTAAGCGCGGCAATATCCGCCCTTGAGGCGCGGCACGCAGTGATCCTGTTCAACCGTGTCGGACGGCGGATCGAACTTACAGAGGCCGGCAGGCTCTTTGTGCCGGAGGCGCGCGATGTGCTTGAACGAGCGCGATCCGCCGAGCTTATGCTTGCCGATCTTGGCGGCTCGGCCTCCGGAACCCTGCGCATCCATGCGAGTCAGACTGTCGCGAGCTATTGGCTTCCGGCGCGGCTCGTGAGCTATCACGAGCGGTTTCCGAGGGTCGACGTGCGGCTCACTGTCGGCAATACCCAGAGTGCGGCGGATGCGGTGCTGACTGGCGCTGCGGAGCTGGCGGTTGTGGAGGGGCAGGTTTTTCTGGCCGGCCTCAAGCGCCGCAAGGTTGCTGAAGATCGGCTTGTTCTGGTGGTCGGCAGTCGCCACCCCTGGGCTGATGGGCGGAGGATCCATTCGGTCGATCTTCTGGAAACCAACTGGATCATGCGCGAGCAGGGGTCCGGCACGCGTGCGGCCTTCGAGGCACAGCTTGCCAATCTCGGCATCGAGCCGCTGTCGCTTTCAGTGGTCATGGAAATGCCGTCGAACGAGGCCGCGATGGCCGCCGTCGAAACCGGGCTTGCCGCCACGGTGCTTTCCAGCCGCGCGGCGGCGGTACATTCGCTTTCCGGTCGGCTGCACATCGCCGATTTCCCGATGCCGCTCCGCCAGTTCTCGGCGCTTTATCATGCGGAACGGCATGTCACCCGGGCAGTGCGGGCCATGCTTGACCTGTTGAGCGAGCCGGAAGCGGTCGTCGAACCCCCGTTTGTTCCATGAGGCGCGGCAATTTCCTCGCCAGCGTGTCAATCGCGAACCGAGCCTTCGGCAGCATGACAGCGAATTTCGGCCAGACGGCGTGCGCGTCGAAGGTCGCGGCAGGAACCGATTTCAGCACCTGTCGCAACCTTGCCGGCCGCCACGTCGTCGCGAACCTGCCAGCATGACGCGGCGGCCTACTTATGGCGAAGCAGATTGGTCTTCATGTTAGCCAAGAGGCGAGTTATCTTATCCTGCAGTTCAGGTGTTCCCATCACTGTAGGATAGGAAATTGCCACTCCGATAACCTCTCCGGTGCCTGGATCGCGGAAAGCCATACCTTCAGAAGAGACGCCATCGTAGGAATCGTTGGTGGAATGTGAGCGTCCGGTTTCATGAATGATCCGGATCCGGTCCAGCAATTCTGCATGGTTCTGCGGCGCTTGCGTCGTCACGAAGGGCAACCTGTCTGGAACGCGAAGCTTCCATTCCTCCTCGTTCAGCAGTGCCAGCATGGCGCGTCCGTTTGAGGTCGCATGTGGCCAAGCACGGTATCCGGGCGTCGAGGTGATCGCCAGCGGGCTTGAGCCGCGCACCATGCGCAGCACGACGAGCTGATATCCGTCAAATACGGTCACATAGGCCGTATGCCCGCCGATGGCGCAGACCTCCTGCAGCTCGGTATTCACTAGATCCAGGAAATTATGGTTCGAGCGACAGATCTGCCCAAGCTCGAAGAGGCGGACACCGGGCGTGTAGAGGCGCGTCACGGGATCGAAATCAAGAATTCCGTTTTCGCGCAGAACCTTCATCACGCGGGATGCCGTAGCCTTGGGGCAGTCGGTGCGGCGCGCCAGTTCCGCCTGCGACAGAGAAGGCTCGGCCAGCGAGAAGCAACCGAGAATGGAGATCGCATCTTCGAGAGAGCTCATGTTTCGTCCTATGCGCGTAAATCACCCTGCCATAGTTCCATTATTGGAACTTATTGTCAAATATGAAACTAGCGCTAGACTCCTTTGATCTTGCCGCCTATAAAGATGTCAAAACAATTCATGCTTAAAAAAACGGCGGAACAGGCAGGCATTAGATCCATCCCCTCTGCAGGGGGAAGGTTTACCCATCCGCATGCCGGGCACCCAGAACCCGAGATGAATGAGCCATGCGCGCCGCGAGAAGATGACGGCGTTGATCGGGCCGTTGCGCGTCTTCGGCCATCCGTTATGGGGAACATACGAATGCAAGAGACTTCCAGGAACTTCCGTGCCGGCGTCGATATCGGTGGCACTTTCACCGACTTCATCCTGTTCGACGAAAAGGCGGCTTCCATCCGCCTGCACAAGTGCCTGACGACGCCAAAAGATCCCTCCCAGGGCGCATTGGGCGGTCTCGGAGAACTGGTCGACGCAGCCGGAATTTCGGTTGCAGACCTCTCCGAGATCGTTCACGGCACGACGCTGGTGACGAATGCGGTGATCGAGCGCAAGGGCGCCCCGGTCGGCCTGATCACTACGGAAGGTTTTCGCGACGTTCTCGAGATCGGTACCGAGCAGCGCTACGACATCTACGACCTTTTCATCGAATTCGCCGAGCCGCTGGTCAGCCGTTCGCGCCGCATCGAGATCTCCGAGCGCATCGGCGCCGATGGTGGCGTCATCAAGCCGCTGGACGAGGTTTCGGTCCTCCGCGCCGTGAAGAAACTGGTCGCCGACCGCGTCGAAGCGATCGCGGTCTGCCTCATGCATTCCTACCGCAATCCGGCTCACGAAAAGCGGGTCCGCGAAATCATCAAGCACCACTATCCGGACATGTCGGTATCCATCTCTTCGGAAGTCGTTGCCGAAATCTCCGAATATCCGCGCTTCGTCACCACCTGCGCCAATGCCTATGTGCAGCCGCTGATGGACCGTTACCTGAAGCGTTTCGAGCAAGAACTGAAGGCCCGCGGCTTTACCGGCGCGTTCCGTCTGATGCATTCGGCCGGTGGTCTCGTCTCCGTCGATGAAGCCCGCGAATTCCCGATCCGCCTGCTCGAATCCGGCCCCGCCGGCGGCGCGCTGGCGACCGCATGGTTCGGCAAGGCGGCCGGCCAGGAAAACGTCATCGCCTTCGACATGGGCGGCACGACGGCCAAGGCCTGCATGATTGAAAACGGCATGGCGCATATCGCTTCCTATCTCGAAGCCGGCCGTGTGCGCCGCTTCCGCAACGGCTCCGGCCTGCCGATCAAGGCGCCGGTCGTCGACATGATCGAGATCGGCGCCGGTGGCGGTTCGATCGCCGCGATCGACGAAGTCGGTCTGCTGCAGGTTGGTCCGCATTCGGCCGGCGCGTCTCCGGGTCCGGCCTGCTACGGCGCCGGCGGCACCAAGCCGACGGTCACCGATGCCAGCGTCGCGCTCGGTTATTACGATCCGGCCTTCTTTCTCGGCGGCCGCATGACGCTCGATCTCGATGCCGCCGAAAAGGCGCTGAAGACGATTGCCGAACCGCTCAACATTTCCACCGTCGAAGCCGCCTGGGGCATCCATCAGGTGGTCGGCGAGAACATGGCAAGCGCCACCCGCATCCATCTGGTCGAAAAGGGCAAGGATCCGCGCGGTTATTCGATGATCGGTTTCGGCGGCGCCGGCCCGGCGTTTGCCGCCCGTGTCGCCCGCATTCTCGGTGTCGGCGAAGTCATCATTCCGCAGGCCAGCGGTGCCGCTTCGGCCTTCGGCTTCCTGACGGCGCCGCTGTCCTTCGATCTCGTCCGTTCACGGCCGATGGGCCTTTCGGCCGACCTCGACACGGCATCCCTGAATGCCGAGTTCGGTGAGCTTGCCGAAGAAGGCAAGGCCAAACTCATTGCTGCCGGCGCCAAGCCCGAGGACGTCGTCTTCGAACGCACCGCCGACATGCGCCTGATCGGCCAGCTGCACGAGATCAACGTGCCGATCCCGGCCGGCGAACTTGATGCAAATGCCTATGCGACCATCCGCAAGTCCTTCGAAGAGGTTTATGCCGCCCGCTATACCCGCGTTCCGGTGGAAGCCGAACTCGAAATCCTCTCCTTCCGCCTTCGCGCCAGCGGCGCGATCCCGCAGCTTTCCATCAAGCAGGCGGATATCGCTGCCTCGGGCGACGTCGCGCTCAAGGGAAGCCGCAAGTGCTATTTCGGTGAAGGTTTCATCGATGCCGCCATCTACGACCGCTATAAGCTGACGCCGGGCATGACGGTCGAAGGCCCGGCGATCATCGAGGAGCGTGAATCGACCACAATCGTGCCGCCCGGCGACGTGCTGACCGTCGATGCCGCCGGCAATCTGCGCATCAAGATCGCCACAGTCGGCAAGGGCATCGAACTGGTTACCTCGCAGATGACCAAGGCGGAAGCAATCGAGAGGATTGAGTCCGATCCGATCGCGCTCGAAATCATGTGGAGCCGCCTCGTCACCGTGGCGGAAGAAATGTGGCACACGGTCTGCCGCACCGCGTATTCGTTGATCATCTCAGAATCCCAGGACTTCGGCTGCTCGATCCTGGATGCCTCCGGCGAAACGCTGGCCCATTCGGCCCGCGTCATGCCGGTCTTCAACCTCACCCTGCCGATGGTGGTCAAGGCGGCGCTGGAGCGCTACCCGATTGATACGCTGGAGCCGGGCGACGTTCTGGTCTGCAATGACCCTTGGCTCTGCGCGGGCCATCTGTTCGACATCGCAGTCATGACCCCGGTCTTCAAGAACGGAAAGGCCGTCGCCGTCATGGGCACGGTCGGTCATGTCGGCGATATCGGCGGCACCCGCAACGGCATGAAGGCGACCGAAATCTACGAAGAAGGCCTGCAGATCCCGCCGATGAAGCTCATCAAGGCGGGTGTCGAGAACGAAGACCTCTTCCGCTTGATGGCGGAGAACATTCGCGATTCCCATCAGGTGCTGGGCGACGTCCGCTCGCTGGTCGCCGCCAACGACACCGGCGCCCGCCGCATGGTGGCGTTCATGGACGAATACGGCTTGTCCGATCTCCAGGCGCTCGCCGAGGTCGTCCAGTCCCGCTCGGAAAAAGCGATGCGCGATGCGATCCGCGCCATTCCGAACGGCGTCCACACCTCGACCATCTCCTATAATCCACTTGGCACGCACATGACTGTGCCGGTCAAGGTGGTGATCAAGGACGACGAGATCGAGCTCGATTTCGAAGGCGCTCCGCCGGAGGTGCCGCTTGGCGGCATCAACTGCACGCTGAGCTACACGACGGCGCATTCGACCTATCCGCTGAAATGCATGCTGACGCCTTCGGTGCGCGGCAATGCGGGCTGCTACCGACCGCTGACTGTCAAGGCGCCGAAGGGTTCTGTGATGAACTGCAATAAGCCGGCCCCGGTTAGCCTGCGCACCCGCACCGGCTGGTACACTTCGCCGAACATCTTTCGGGCGCTTTCCAAGGCCGCTCCGCAAAAGGTCATCGCCCATACCGGCCTGCCAAGCCTTTTGACCGTCTACGGCAAGACCCCGGATGGCAAGATCTTCTACGACCACCTGCTCTCTGGCGGCGGACAGGGCGGCAGCTCCGCCAAGGACGGGAAGTCGTCCGTTCTGTGGCCAACCTCCGCGGCGACCTCCTCGATCGAAATGCTGGAAAGCCGCTCGCCGGTCGTCATCCTCGAAAAGGGCTTCGTTCAGGATTCCGCCGGCGCCGGCGAGTTTCGCGGCGGGCTTGGCGCGCGCATCCGGCTCGCCAAGCGTTATGACGACGGCACCTCCGTCACCGTCTTCGTCTCGCCGGAAGGCGTCAACGCGCCGATCGCCGGCCTATTCGGCGGTCAGAATGGCCTCCTGTCGCACGGTTATGTCCGCGACGAGGAAGGCAATGTGCTGGAAGATGTCGGTACTGGCGGGCTCTTGGTCGTGGACCGCACCGATCGCGTGGTGGAGCTGCAGCTCGGCGGCGGCGCCGGCTTTGGCGATCCGGCAAACCGGTCGGTAGAACTGATCGAGGAGGACGTCGAGGAAGACTACGTCAGCGCCGAGGCCGCCGAAGCTATCTATGGCCTCAGCAAGCGCAAAAAGGAGCTGGCGGCATCCGCCCGCCTTTCGCCAGCGGCGAGCCGGTAGTCACTGGCTCACGTCGTGTCCTCTCAGGGACGACCACACAAGCAATGCAGACAAAAAAAGGGGAATGGAACATGCTCAATCTGAATAAACGTCAATTTCTGATCGGCGCTGCAGGCATGACCGCCGCCGCGACAATGCCCCGCCTCGCCAATTCGGCCGGCAGGAAGATCCTGGTTCTCGCCAGCACTGTCGACATTCCGAACTTCGATCCGCATGTGGCCACCGGCTACGCGCCGCAATGGCTGTTCCGCAATACCTACGATCCGCTGGTGCGCGTGGTGAACAATCCACCGGTTCCGGCGCCGGGCCTTGCCAAGAGCTGGAACCAGTCCGATGACGGCCTCGTCTACACATTCGAGCTCGACGGAAATGCCAAATTCCATGATGGCACGCCGGTGACCGCCAAGGATGTCGAATATTCCTTTGCTCGCCTGCTGCGCCTTGCGAAGGGGCCGGCCTGGATGGTGTCGGGGATCCTCGACGAAAACAGCATCCGGGTGACCGGCGAGACAACGGTGACGATGACGCTGAAGAAGCCCTTCGCGCCGCTTCTCTCCGTCCTGCCTTGGATGTTCGTCGTCAACTCCAAGCTCGTCGAAGCCAACAAGGGGACTGACGACGGGCAAGCCTTCCTGCTCGCCAACATGGCCGGTTCGGGTGCCTTCAAGATGGGACGCGTCAAGCCGGGCGACCTTTATGAACTGAGCCGCGTCGAGAACGACTGGCATAAGGGTGGCAATCTCGACGGCGCGATCTGGAAGATCGTCCGCGAGGCCTCGACCGCCCGGCTGATGCTCCAGCGCGGCGAAGTGCATTTCGCGCTCGACATGTTCGCCGAGGACATGGACGCCATCAAAGACATGCCGCATGTCGTCCGTATCATGGAACCTGACTACCGCACGTTTACCATCAAGATGAACACGGCCAAGGGCCCGCTGATGGACAAGAACCTGCGCAAGGCAGTGTCTTACGCGTTCAACTACCAGGGCATGCTGGATGCCGCAGGCCCGGCCCAATTGATGAAGAGCCCGCTGCCCATCGGCATCTTCGGCTTTGATCCGGACCAGAAGGGCTATGACCAGGACATGGCGAAGGCGAAGGAATATCTCGCCAGGTCGCAATACAAGGACGGCGGCATCACGCTCTCCATACACCACGCCGCCGGCTACGAGAACCAGCGCCGCTGGTGTCTGATCATGCTGGAATCGCTGAAGGCACTCAACATCAAACTCGACATCCGTGCCATGACCTGGCCGGACACCGTGGCGATGGCCCGTTCGCCGGAGACGATGGTCGACTTCTACTCGATCTTCCAGTCGCCCAACTATGCCGACCCGGACAATACCGCGTTCGCCGCCTACCATTCTTCGCGCAATGGGCAGTGGCAGAATCCGGTCTACAAGAACCCGGAGGTCGACAAGCTGATCGAGGATGCCCGCGCCGAAGTCGATACCGCCAAGCGTGCCGAACTCTACAAGAAGTTCCAGGCGGTAATCGTCGAGGATGCGCCCGATATCATCGGCATTCTCGAACTGCGCAAGTTTGCGATGCGCGACAACGTAAAGGACTATGTTTTCAGCCCGGTTGCCGCCAACACGATGGAAATCTGGCCGCTGTCGATCGCTTGAACCCTTGCCGCCGGCGGGTTTTCGGTACGGAAGCCCGCCGCTCCGGAGTTTGCGAATGCTGCTTTATATCTTGCGCAGGCTTGTCCTGCTCTTACCGGTCCTGCTCGGCCTGACCCTGCTTCTGTTCATCGTGGCACGCATCCTGCCCGGCGACCCGGTGGGCCTTGCCGCGGGTCCGAATGCGACGCCCGAGCTGATCGCGCAGATGAAGCGCGAATTCGGCCTGGATCAGCCTTTGCCAGTGCAATACTGGGATTATCTGACCGGTCTCGTTTCCGGCGATTGGGGCATGTCGGTCTTCACGCGTCGTCCAGTCTTCGCGGACATCGTGGAATATCTGCCGGCGACCATAGAGCTCGTCTTCGCCTCCCTGTTCATTGCGGTCGTCATCGGCATTCCGCTCGGTCTGTTGACGGCCGTCTACAAGAATGGGGCGCTTGATTATGCGACCCGCACGGTGGCGCTCGGCGGCATCGCCATGCCGCGTTTCTTCCTCGGCCTCCTCCTGCAGATGGCCTTTGCCGCCTGGCTGGACATCCTGCCGCTGTCCGGCCGCTACCCACTGATCGAAAGCCCGCCGGACTACGTGACGGGCCTCTATACGATCGATGCTGTGATCGCGGGCGACTGGTACGCGTTCCAGATCGCGCTCTCACATCTGGCACTGCCGGCGATCGCCATGGCGCTTTCGCCGCTTGCCACCATCATGCGGATGATGCGCGCCTCGACGATCGAAGTGCTGCAGCAGGACTATGTCATGACCGAGCGGGCGCTCGGTCTTTCCAACCGGCTGATCCTCTTCAAATACGTGCTCAAGAACGCCATGACCTCGACGCTGACGGTGATCGGCCTCTACGTCTCCTGGCTACTCGGGGGCACGGTTCTGGTGGAGACGGTCTTCGACTGGCCGGGGCTGGGCCTCTACGCCACCCAGGCGATCCTGACCCAGGATTTCATGCCGGTGATCGGCGTGACGCTCATCATCGCGATCATCTATCTTGTTACCATGCTCGTCGTGGACCTTCTTTACGGCGTCTTCAACCCGAAGGTACGCTACGTATGAGCAGGACTGAGCAAATGACCCCCATTGCCATACCCGAGCGCAGCCAGTCCGCGCGTCTCGAAAACTGGAGCCGCGCCTTCTATCGGTTTCGCCAGAGTTGGCTGTCGATCATCGGCCTTGCGATCGTCATCGCACTGATCGTCATCGCCATCCTCGCACCGTGGATCGTGCCGCATCCCGAGCATGTCGTCGGCGGCACGAATACCGGTGCGAAATTCCAGCCGCCGTCGGCTACGGCTTGGTTCGGCACCAATGCGCTCGGCCAAGACATGTTTTCGTTGGTGCTGGTCGGTTCACAGGTCTCGCTGTTTTCCGGTCTTGCCGTTGTCTTCATCGCTATCGTCGTCGGCACGATCGTCGGCGCCATTGCCGGGTATTTCGGCGGCTGGATCGACGAAATCCTGATGCGCATCACCGATCTTCTGCTCACCATCCCAAGCCTGATCCTTGCCATGGCCGTGGCGGCAGCGCTCGGCACGGGCGTCTGGAACATGATCATCGCCATCTCGATCACGTGGTGGCCGGCCTATGCCCGTCTCGTGCGCGGCGAAGTGATCGTCAAGAAGGAAGAGCAGTTCGTCGTCGCGGCCCATGCGCTCGGCGCCGACTGGCCGCGCATCCTCGGCAGGCACATCTTGCCAAACATCGTCTCGCCGATCGTCATCAAGGCCTCGCTCGACATGGGCTTCGCGATACTGACCGTCGCCTCGCTCGGCTTCGTCGGCATCGGCGTGAAGCCGCCGACTCCGGAATGGGGCACGCTGCTTTCCGGTGCGCGCAGCTATATGCCGGATTACTGGTGGACGGCGGTGGCTCCTGGCGTTGCGATTTTCTTGGCAGTGCTTGCCTTCAACCTGCTGGGCGACGGGCTGCGTGACGTGCTCGACCCCAAGGCTCGACGATAGGGAAGGGATCACGATGACGCTTCTCGACATCAGGAACCTCAACCTCGCCATGAAGAGCTACGAGGGCGAGACGCAAATCCTCCACGGCATCGACCTGAAGATCGAGCGCGGCGAGATCTGGGGCATGGTCGGCGAGACGGGCAGCGGTAAATCACTGACGGGCTTATCCGTCTCACGGCTCGTTCCGTCGCCGCCGGGGCGCTATGTCGCCGGTTCGATTAAGTTCCAGGGCAAGGATGTGCTGAAGGCGACCGACAGGGAGATGAGGGGCTTGCGTGGCCGGCATATCGGCATGATCTTCCAAGATCCGACGACCAACCTTAACCCAGCCTTCCGGATCGGCACGCAGTTAGTGGACGTGGCGCTGCATGCCGGCCATGCGGACCCGTCCGTGCTCGGGCTCGATCCCGGTGCCTCGCGTGGCGATCTCAAGAGGGCGGCCCGACGTGTGGCAGTCGAGATGCTGGAAAAGGTCGGCATTGCGAAGGCCGCCGAGCGTATTCATGACTATCCGCACCAGTTCTCCGGGGGCATGCGCCAGCGCGCACTGATCGCCATGGCGATGATCGGCAAGCCCGACCTGCTGATCGCCGATGAACCGACGACCGCGCTCGACGTTTCGGTGCAGGCGCAAATCCTGCGGCTGATCCATGATCTTGTGGCTGAACGCAATATCGGAGTGCTGCTGATCACCCACAATCTCGGCGTCGTGGCACAGATCTGCAGCCACGTGGCCGTCATGTATCGCGGCCGCATTCTCGAAGCAGGAAAGGTGGACGATGTATTGAAGCGGCCGAGCCACAGCTATACCCAGGCGCTTTTGCACTCCGTGCCAACCGCCCATACCAAGCGCGGTGAATTGAAGGGCCTGAACGGGCTTATGCCGGAGACCGCCGCATGACCCTCGATATCCAGAACGTCACAAAAAACTTTCCCGGCCCGCGCCAGGGTTTCTTCGGTCGCGGCGAGGGTTTTACCGCGCTGGACAATGTCAGCCTGTCGATCAGGAAAGGTGCGAGCTTCGGTCTGGTCGGTGAATCCGGGTCCGGCAAGACGACGCTGACGCGTTGCATCCTGCGGCTCGAAACGCTGTCGGCGGGCAATGTCTTGTTCGACGGCGTGGACATCCACAAGCTGACGCCGCTCGAGATGCGGCGCCTGAGATCGCGCCTGCAGATCGTCTTCCAGGACCCTTACGCTTCGCTCGATCCGCGCATGACGATCCATGATATCGTCGCCGAGCCGCTGGTCATCCATGGCGACGTGGTGAACCTCAATGCCCGCCAACGCACCGAGCGGGTGCTGGAGCTGCTGCTGCAGGTCGGCCTTCGCCCGGAGCATCTTTTCCGTTATCCGCATGAATTTTCTGGCGGCCAGCGGCAGCGTATCGGCATCGCCCGGGCGCTTGCCGTCGGGCCTGAATTCCTGATCCTCGACGAACCCACCTCGGCGCTCGACGTCTCGGTCCAGGCGGACGTTCTCAATCTCCTGCACCGGTTGCAGGAAGAACTCGACCTCACCTATTTCTTCATCAGCCACGACCTCGGCGTCATCCGTTATATCTGCGACGACGTCGCCGTGATCTATCGCGGCAAGCTGGTGGAACAGGGACCGGTCGCGGAGATATTCGATCATCCGAAGAGCGACTATACGCGCATGCTTCTGGACGCGATGCCGGACCCCGATCCGGATCGTTCGCCGTTCCGCCGGAAGGCTGCCGTCTGAACGCACAGAAGAAGAGGAAAGCATGGCGCCCCCGAAGCGATGAGCGAGATGGCCGCCCGCATTGCCTCACCCAATAATGTTACTGAGGTTGAGAGCGTTGAGATGGCCCGTATCTCCGCCCGCCGCGGCGGATGGAGATACGGGCGGGCACTTCGTCCAGTCGCCATTGAGTATGATCTGCCCAGCTATTTCCATGCGCCAAATCTTAACGGCTATTTGCACCGTCCGAAGGCTGTTCTCCTTGAAGCGTGACGGATCGGCGCTCTTCAGACGCTGCAGGACCGAGGCTGCCGAGACGAAACTGGCATGACCGGCCTTTGCCCGACGACATAGGCGTTCGCTTTGGTCCGCCTGCCGCTCTTTATCGCGAATTTCGCAGCTCGGAACGCACCCGGCGAGATTTTGCATTTGTTCAGAGCGGCTGCCACTGTGCGTTCAAGATAACACCATGAT
The DNA here is from genome assembly GCF_040066075.1 of Neorhizobium phenanthreniclasticum. NCBI lineage: Bacteria > Pseudomonadati > Pseudomonadota > Alphaproteobacteria > Hyphomicrobiales > Rhizobiaceae > Neorhizobium > Neorhizobium phenanthreniclasticum. The sequence goes on along the minus strand of NZ_JBEAAL010000002.1, from coordinate 106,104 downwards.
GTGAGGAGGAATCGATGGTAGTTTGGACAACGGGGATGAAAAACGGCCTGGTGGCGGCAGCGATCGCGCTGGCAAGTGCGGTCGGAGTCTCTGCTGAAGAGCAATATCCCGTTTCGACGGTGCGCATGATTGTCCCCTACGCGCCGGGAGGTGGCGGCGACATCACCGGCCGCATGATCGCAGAGGAGATCAGCAAGCGCCTCAAAACGACGGTCGTCGTCGAGAACATCGGCGGGGCAAGCGGGACGATCGGCACGGAAAAAGCGGCCCGCGCCAAGCCGGACGGGGCAACGCTGCTGCTTGCCGGCAGTGCCATCTTTACCACCGCGCCCCATCTCACCCAGATCGGTTTCGATCCTCTCAAGGATTTTGTAGCGATCGCCAATATCAGTGAATCGGTCCGCATGCTCAGCGTGCCGCCGGAGCTCGGCGTCAAGACCTACGAGGAACTCGTGGCCTATGGGAAAGCCAATCCTGGCATACTGAACTATGCCTCCGTCGGCGTCGGCTCGACCGGCCATATCATTGGGGTCGATTTCCTGCGCAGCGCCGGGGTCGAGGCGCGGCATATTCCCTATAGCGGCGCATCGCAGGCCGTGCAGGCACTCTTGTCTGGTGACGTGCAGTTCGTCATCGACGCCATGGTGATTCCGCCCACGCGGGAGGGGAAGCTGGTGCCGATCGCCGTGCCCAGCGAGACCCGTCTGGCCGATTTCCCCGATGTCCCGACGTTCCGGGAGGTGGGGCTGAAGGATGTACGCACAGGCGGTTGGCAAGCGGTCATGGCGCCCGCCGGTACGCCTCAGGAACTGGTCACGATGATTGAAGGAGCTTTGAAGGATGCCGATGAGAGCCAGGAATTCCGCGCGGCCCTTACCCGCGCAGGCTTTTCCCCGCGGTTCCGCACCGGCGTGCAACTCCAGCAGGAACTCGAGGCCGAATATGCCTATTTCGGCTCACTGCTGAAGAGCATGGATATCAGCAAGAAATAGCCGCTGCCGGCAACCGGATTGCGAAGATGCCGCGATACGCGCCAGCGGGTTGGTGCGTACCGCTTTCGGTATCAGCTACAAGGATCTGCCCGATGCTCGACAAACGTCTCTCCGCTCCGACCTTAAGTGCAGTTGTTGCGGAATGGATGACAGGTTTTTCGCTCGCTAGCGTTCCCCAGGCGGTTTTGGAGAATACCCGGCTTAGGATTCTCGATGTGATTGGTGTGATGATCGCGTCATGCCGGCTTGACGTCGTTTCCGCCGCGCGGCGGGCCGTTGCCGAATCCGACGGTGCCGGGGGGCAGGCCTTTTCTCTCATGGATGCCGCGCCGACCACGCCTGCCAATGCGGCTTTCCTTAACGGCATCATGTCTGGCGTGCTCGAATTCGACGACACTCACATCCAGTCCAATATTCATCCAACCGGTGTCGTGCTGTCGGCCCTGCTGCCCGAATGTGAACGGCTCGGCCTTTCGGGAAAGGACCTTCTGGAGGCTGTGCTGGTCGGCAGCGAACTTCTCTGCCGTCTCGGTATGATCTCGCCGGTCAGGATGCACGAAGTCGGGTTCCATCCAAGTTCGGTCTACGGCGTTTTTGGTGCGGTGTGGGGGCTCGCGCGTGTCAGGCGCTTTTCGATCGAGCAGACTAAGCATGCGATCGGCACGGCTGCCAGCTTGTCGGCCGGGTCTATTGCCTCTTTTGAGGACGGGACATCGACCAAGACCCTGCACGTGGGCATGGCGGCATCAGCGGCTATTCGCGCGATTGCCTTGGCGGGGCAGGGCATTTCCGGTCCCCACCCGGTATTTGAGGGGAAATTCGGCTGGTTCAAGAGCCATGTCCAGTCCGGTACCGAGTTTCGTTTCGCGGCCCTGACCGACGAGCTCGGCGAGCGATGGGAGGTGCTGAACATTGCCTCGAAGGCCCATCCCTGCGCCTACACGATGATCCCGTTCATCGCTGCCACCATCGCACTTCGCGAGACCCATAGTGTGAGACCGCAGGATGTTGACGTCATTTATTGTGATATCATGCCCCGTTCCTTCGCCACCGTCTGCGAACCTGTCGAGGAGAAACGTCGGCCAAAGACGAGTTGGCATGGCCGCATCAGCCTGCAGCACACCGTCGCTGAGGCGCTGGTTCGAGGCCACATGGACAAGCATGCCTATGCGCCTGAGAGCCTCATCGATCCGGTGGTCAATACGATTGTCGACAAGGTCGTCCACCGCCCGGATCCGGTCGCCGCCGCCGATATCAGCAGATCGCGTGCCAGCGTCTCGATCCGTCTGAAGGATGGACGGGAACTCACCCATACGATCGACGACATGCCGGGAACCCGGCGCAATCCGATCCCCCGTGAAGGCTACCTGCAGAAGTTCCTGGCCAATATTGACGGTGTCATCTCGAAGGCCGTGGGGGAGGAACTGGCAACCGCCTTGCTAAGGCTCGAGGAGCTTGACGATGTTGGTGCAACGTTTCGAGGACTGCGGGTGTAGGCGCCGGTCGGCGTCTTGCTAGTCCGCCAGATCGATGTTGTGCCCCGTGCGCAAAATGGCCCCAGCGCGTGCTCATCCTCGCTTGCCGACGGCAGAAGGCGCAAACGACGATCGGATTTGTTCCTGTTTGCTGATCCTCACTTGATACAGACCCGAAAAAAGGGCCGGAGCATGGTTTGATGCTCCGGCCGAATTGTCCTGGGAGGACGATACGTGTTTCAGTCCGTTGCCTCCTGCGCACCCTTTCTGACGAGCGACGTGGTGGCGGCGAGCAAGATCGCGATGCCGAGCACGAGAAAGGTGAGGCTGATCGGGCGATGGATGAAGGTCATCGGATCGCCGCGCGACAGCGACATGGCGCGGCGGAAGTTTTCCTCGAACATCGGTCCGAGCACGAAGCCGAGGATGAACATGGCGAGGCTGCAGTCGGCCCGCTTCAGGAGATAGCCGACGGCGCCGAAAACGACGAGCGTCAGGATCTGAAGGGATGAAAAACCGATCGAATAAACCCCGACGCACGCAAAGGCGAGCACAAAGAGGTAGAGCCAGTGATAAGGAACCGCGAGAAGCTTTACCCATAGACCGATCAGCGGCAGGTTTAGGATGACGAGCATCAGGTTGCCGATCCACATGGAACCCACTAGGCCCCAGAAGAGGGCAGGATTGTTACTGATCATACTCGGCCCGGGGTTGATGCCCTGGATCATTAACGCGCCGAGGAATAGGGCCATCACGGGGCTCCCGGGAACGCCGAGCATCAAGGTCGGGATGAAGGCGGTCTGGGACGCGGCATTGTTGGCCGCTTCCGGTGCAGCTACGCCCTCGACGGCGCCGGCCCCGAAACGATCTGGTTGTTTGGAAATACTCTTCTCGACCATATAGGCGGAGAAAGAGCTCATCGCGAGACCGGCGCCGGGCAGAATCCCGAGGAAGGAGCCGAGCGTCGTGCCGCGCAGGACGGCCGGCCATGCGCGGCGAAACTCGTCACGGCTTGGCCAGAGCCGGCCGACTTTCGAGGTGGCGATCTCAGGCTTTCCCGCGCCGCCAATCGTCGTGATGATTTCCGAAACCGCAAAAAGCCCGACCGCCAGCACGGCAAAGTCGATCCCATCGCGCAGTTCCGAAAGGCCAAAGGTGAAACGGAAGACGCCGGAGGCGACGTCGGCGCCCGCCAGACCCAGCAGCACGCCAAGAACGCCCGATCCGATGCCCTTGATGAAGCCGCCCTTGGCGATGGAGGCGGTGGCGACGAGGGCACAGAAGACGAGAGCTGCATATTCGGCGGAGCCGAACCTTGCCGCGATCGAGGCCATAGCGGGCGCGGCAGCAGCGATCAGCACCGTGCCGACGGTGCCGGCAAAGAAGGAACCTAGAGCGGCAATGGCAAGCGCCGAGCCGGCGCGGCCTCGCCGTGCCATCTGGTGTCCGTCCAGGCAGGTCACGGCCGATGAGGCTTCGCCCGGCAGGTTGAGCAGGATCGATGTGGTGGATCCGCCATAAGCCGCGCCGTAGTAGATGCCAGCAAGCAGGATCAGCGATCCGGTCGGCGGCAGGCCGAAAGTCAAGGGCAGGAGCAGCGAGATGGTGATGATCGGCCCCACGCCCGGCAGGACGCCGATTGCGGTTCCGAGCGTCACCCCTAATAGGCAATAGAAGAGATTGTCGATGCTAGCGGCGACCTGCAGCCCCAAGACGATGGATGAAAAGAAGTCCGGCACGCTAGATGCTCCAGTCAAGCAGATGGAAGGGGATGCCCAGGCCGAAGTAGAAGATCGCGACGATGATCGCCCCGATGGCGAGGAGGAGGAGCGGGAGTTCCTTCAGCCGCCCCCGCCTGTCGGCAAGCCAGCCGATGCAGACGAGCGCGAAGAGACCTGGAAGAAGACCTGCGCTGTCAACCAGCAGCCCGAATACAAAAAGAGCAGCCAGGATGGCCACGAAAGGCCGCAGTTCCTCGCGTGGCATAAGGGCGATGGACGGTCTCCCCTCGCTGGCCAAGTGCGCCTGCAGCAGAAGTGCAACGCCAAAGATCAACAGCGTGGCGCCAAGCAATATCGGCAAAGCGCCCGGTCCCATTTCGGAAAGGCTGCCGAAGCCGTAATCTACACCGAGATAGGCGGCGACGCCGCCTGAAGCGATGAAGAGAACACCGACTGCATGATCTGCATGGAATTTCATATTTCCCCCTCATATTCGACTGCGCCTGGTGACGTTAAAGGTCGATCGCCAACCATTTCTGCGATCCGCCGACGTTGTGGATGGCCTTTAAAAACTCCATTAGATCGTGCTCCTACCGCAAGCATCGCCTCTGCGGCAAAGGCGAAAGCCCGGCGTTCCGATGATCGGAATGGCTGGCCCTATGCGGTCGGCGAGTTCGTGCGACCTGGGCCAGGATTGATCTCCCGAGGTCAGTCGCATTTGTCGGACGTCGCTCCCCTGTAGGACGTCTCTCCCAGGGCAGAACTAACTTGCCTATTAGAGCGCGGCCGGGATCGGCGAATCGATCGTGATGTGGCGCAGCGTTGGGACGTCATTCCTCGACCGAAGCACCAACGCTATCCAGGCCTCAACCGTCTTCCCCAAGAACAAATGTCCTTGGGGAAGGGTATGCGTTCAAATTCGACGCCGGCTCGAAAACCGTCGCGGCGTCATGCAGCCTGCTTTTCGTTGAGGGTCCTGGCTTCGACAACCGCCGACACGATGACGCCTGCGAACAGGGCCCAGAAGGGGGCGCTGATGCCCAGGAGCGAGATGTTCGACATGGCGACGGCGAGCGCGACGAAAGCCCCGGTCTGGTTACCGAGCGACTTGCCGAAGGCATTCTGGAAGGCGGATAGCAGCACGCCGATCATGGCAAGACCGGCGACGGTGCCGATCAGCGCAGACGGCAGGCTGAGCACGATCGGAACGGCAGCGCCGGCGATGAGACCGAAGGCGGCGAAGAGTAGGCCGTTGACGACGGTCGCGGCATAGCGCCCCTCCTTGTTTTCTCCGGCCTGTTCGGATGAGCATATCGCCGTCATCGGGCCTGCGATGTTGGCATTGTGGCCGCCGAGGAGGCCGGCCGCGATGCCGCCGATGCCGGAAATGATGGTCATCGCGTTGACCGGCGGCCTGTAGCCTTCGGCCATGAGCACGCCGGTCGCCTGCGCGTTCTCCGCGCCGATCACAAGAAGGGCGAGCGGGACGGCGATCGCGAAGAAGGCGTCGACGGAGAAGACCGGCAGCGTGAATTCCGGCGCGGCGAAGGCGATGTTGGCCGTGCCGCCTCCGACCGCACCGGTCGCAAGCGCCGCGATCAGGCCTGTGACGAGGGCGGCCAGCACCGGCGGAATAGTCTTGGTCAGCCGCATCGAGACAAAGAAGGCGAGGATCGCAGCACCCGCAATCAGCGGAGCATTGCCGAGTGCGGTGACGGTTCCGATCGCAAATCGGATCAGCGCACCGGCGATCATCGCCATGACGATCGGCATCGGCAGCCAGCGCATCACCTTACCGATGAGCCCTGTGACGCCGAGCAGCAGAACCAGCAGGCCCGCCAGGATGAAGGCGCCAACGGCTTCATTGAACGGAATGGTCGCAAGCGAACCGGCAACGAGTGCTGCACCCGGGATCGAATAGGCGCCATTGATCGGCTGCTTGTAGTAGAGCGCAAGCAGCAGGCTGATAATCCCGCCGAGAACGTAGATCGCAAAGAGCCAGGCGACAGTCTGCCCGTTGGTCAGGTGGCCGGCCTCGGCCGCGCCGATGACAATAAGGGCCGGGCCGGAGCAGCCGAAGATGGCGGCGACGAGCCCGGCGCTCATCGTCTTGATTCCGAGATGTTTTGGCAGGTCGCGCAGACCCGACGCAATGCCAGGCCCCCTTTCGACAAGGGGGCTTTCCTGGGTTGTCTGCGGTGTCGTATCCATGATTAATCCTCCCGAAGCGGTTCCGAGGCCGCTCCCTCCTCGTGGAAATGAAGCCGGGTTCCCCTCCGGCCGATGGGTCAGCGGCCGACGAAGGCCGGCGCGCGCTTCTCGTGGAAGGCGAGTACGCCTTCGCGGAAATCCTCCGATGTCCGAAGCCGGCTGTAGCAATGGCCCTCGAGTTCGATGGCCGTCGACAGCAGCGCGTCGTCCGTGTCGTTCAGGAGCTTTTTTGCCGTGCGCTGGGCGAGCGGCGAAAAGCCAATCAATTCCTCGACAAGCGCATCAACGGCCTTTTCCAGGTCGGCATCCGCGACGATCTCCGAGGCGATGCCCCAGTCGTAGGCCTCCTGACCGGTGATCCGCTTTGAGCGCATCACGATGTTCTTAGTGCGAGTGACGCCCACCATCTTTTGCAGGCGGGCCGAGCCGCCGGAGCCCGGAATCTGGCCGAGTTTCTGCTCGGGCAGCGCGTAGCGCGTGGTGTCGGTCGCGATGCGGAAATCGCAAGCAAGCGACAGTTCGAAGCCGACGCCGAAGCAATAGCCACGGTTGGCCGCGATGACGGGCTTGGAGCAGCGGGCCGGGGCTGCGATGTTCCAGGCAAGGTGCGAGACGTGTTCCGGGCTTGCCTCGAGGAAGCCCTTGATATTGCCGCCGGACGAGAAGTGCTCGCCCTTGCCGGCAACGATGACGATGCGCACGCGCTCATCCTCATCGAGGGCCTCGAAGACGAGGCGCAACTGGTCACGCGCCAACATCGAGACGACGTTATAGGGTGGACGGTCGAGCGTGATGTCGGCGCGCTGACGGGCCGCGTCGATCGTGACGGTGAAGCCGTCGAGTTCGGCAAGGCGCGGGTTCTGGAATGCGGCTGGTTCAGTCATGGGTTTTCCTTTCGTTGGTCTGGCGGCGTTTGGTCGCTCACTGGTGTTCGGGAGTGCGTTCCTCGATGTACTCGCCCGCCACCAGAAGGCGGCGCAGGAGCTTGCCGACCGGCGATTTCGGGATTGCCTCGACGAAGACGAAGCGGCGCGGGCGGCGGAAATTGGCAAGGCCGGAATCGCGGCAGTGGCGGTCAAGATCCTCGGCCGTGACGGCGCCGCGTCGCTTGACGAAGGCGACGACGATCTTGCCCCAGCGCTCGTCGGGCAGGCCGACGACGGCGACTTCGGCGACACCCTCATGCAGCGACAGGCAGCTTTCGACCTCGACCGGCGAAACGTTCTCGCCGCCCGTGATAATCATGTCGTCGGCCCGGCCGGTGACGAAGAGATCGCCGTCACGGTCGACGAAGCCGGTGTCGCCGGTGAAGTACCAGCCGTCATGAAGCGCCTTGGCGTCCGCGTCTGGACGGTTCCAATAGCCCTCGAATGCCTCGTCGCTCTTCATCAAGGCGATGATCTCGCCTTCCACGCCAACGGCCGCCCGCTCGTCCGGGTGGCGGCTGCCCAGTTTGACCACACGGATCATTTGGTTGATGCCAGCACGGCCGGCGGAACCGGGCTTCGTTGCCGCCTTCTGCTCGATCGTGAAGGTGTAGATTTCCGACGAGCCGTAGTGGTTAACGAAGAGGTCCGGCCGAAATGTCTGGTCCAGCCGCCTCAGCAGCCCGTCGGTCATCGACGCGCCCGCATAGCCAAGCTTGGTGACGGAGCCGATGCGCTCGGGTGAAAACGCCTCGTGATGCACGAGGTCGTGGTACAGCGTTGGCACCAGATAGAGATTGGTGATCTTTTCGCGCTCGATCAGGTCGAGCGCCTTTGGCACGTCAAAACGCGGCAGGCAGACGAAAGTGCCGCCGATCAGCGAGGATGCGAGTAGCGAGCGCACGCCCATCGTGTGATAAAGCGGCATGACACCGAGCGTCCGCTCGCCATGGCGGTAGAGGTTTTGCGCCACATGGGCGAGGGCGCCGGCGCGTTCGGCGCGGTGCCGGCGCGGCACGCCCTTCGGCTTCGAGGTCGTACCGGACGTATAGAGCATCAGCGACCAGTCTGCGGCGTCCGCCACAGGTACGATATCCGGGGCGGTGCCCTCCATGAGGCCGGATAGCGCATCGGCGGAGAACCGTGGCAGGTTCTGCGCAAGGCGCGACAGGCGCACGGCCTCTTCCGTCGAGGCTTCGTAGAACACCGCTTTCGCGCCGGCATCCGCGATGCCGAAGTCGATTTCGTCGGCCTTGGCCCGCCAGTTGAGCGGCGTGACGATCAGGCCGAGGAACTGGCAGGCCCAGTGCAGTGACGCGTTTTCCCAGCGATTCTGCATGGCAGTGAGCACGTGGTCGCCCCGTTTAAGGCCGGTCTCGTCGAGTGCGGCGGCAAGCGCCGAAATCCTGCTGTACCAGCCGCGATAGGTCAGTCGCATATCGCCGTCGACGATCGCGAGCGCATCCGGGTCGCGCTCGACGCTTGCGAGGAAACTGGTTCCAAGGTCAAGCATTCGGTGTCTCCTCCTTCCGTTGTTCCTCCGCGGCGTCAAGCGCCGCCTCGATGATGGTCGCGTAGCCCGTGCACCGGCAGAGATGACCGGCGAGGTGCTCGCGAATTTCCTTCCGGCCCGCGTCCGGGCGCTCGCGCAAAAGGGCGTCGAGCGACATCAGAATTCCGGGGGTGCAAAAGCCGCATTGGAGGCCGTGGTGGCGGCGAAAGGCCGCTTGGAGCGGGGAGAGCACCGCCGGGTCGGTCGCCAGCGCCTCCACGGTGCGGATGTCGCTGCCGCGGATCTGCTGGGCGAGTGTCAGGCAGGCCCGCGCCGGCTTTCCGTCGATCTGCACGGTGCAGGCGCCACATACGCCATGCTCGCAGCCGACATGGGTGCCGGTGAGGCCGATCTCGTGGCGCAGCAGGTCCGAGAGCAGCATACGGTTTTCGACCTCGGCGCGGACCATTCGGCCATTGACCGTGAAGTGGACCAGGTGCCTCCGGGCAGCGTTCAGGTGCGGCATCGGCTTGCCTCCTTAAGCGTCTCGCGGCCGAGGCTGCGGACCAGTTCGCGTCGGTAGCGGGCGCTTGCATGAATGTCGTCGCGGGCATTCAGGGACCAGGCGATGTCGTTGATCGCATCGTCGAACTGGTCGTTGTCGAGCGCCGGGAGCCGGAAGACGCGCGGTCGGTCGTCGACCCCTGCAATGCCGAGCCGCAATCCCTCGTCGTCGGCGACGGCGGCGCACGCGACGATGGCGAAGTCGCCATGCCGGCGCCCGATCTCGCGGAAGGAAAAGCCCCAACCGGGCCGGGCCTTTGGAAAGTGCACGGACTCGATCATCTCGTCCTCGGCGAGGTCGGTGGCCATCATGCCGATGAAGAAGTCGTCCGCCTTGACCTTGCGCCTCCGGCTGCGGCTACGCAGGCTGACGGTACCGCCGAGCGTCACCAGTGCGAGCGGTAATTCCGCACTGGGATCGGCATGCGCGACCGAGCCGCAGACCGTGCCGCGCGCCCGCGTCTGCACGTGGCCGAGCCAGGGGAATGCCGCGGCAAGGAGCGGCAGGTGCCGCGAAAGGTCTGGCCGGGCTTCCAGTTCCGCTTGGCGCACGCCCGCGCCGACAACGATCTCGTCGCCTGATGTCTCGATCTTGTGCAACGGATCTAGCTGCATGATGTCGACGAGCAGGCCGGGACGGGCGAGCCGCATGTTGAGCATCGGCACCAGCGACTGTCCGCCAGCGATCACGCGCGCCTCGCCGCCGCCTTCGGCCAGCGCGGCAAGGGCCTCCTCCAGCGTTTCCGGACAGAGGAAGTCGAAGGATGCGGGCTTCATCGGCGTCTCCTGAACAGAGTAAAGAGGCGCTTTTTCAGGCCGATGGCGCCGGGGGCGACACCGCCGGCGTGGCGGGCAAGCGCCTGGAAAAACTGGCCGATCACCACGCGCGCTGCGCCGTCGAGCAGGCGTCCGCCGACCGAGGCGACCTTGCCGCCGATCGCCGCTTCGTAGCGATAGTCGATGCGAGTGCCGGTCTCGGTTTCGATCAGTGTGACGCGGCCCGTACCGCGGCCGGAGCCGAGCGCGCCTTCCGTGCCGCCGGACAGCGTGACCGCTTCCGGTTCGACCAGGTCGGACAGGCGGATGTCGGCGCGGTACCGGCCTTTGACCGGGCCAATGCCGAGCGTGACCTCGGCGCGAAAATGTGTATCGGATACCTTTTTGACCTCGTGCGCGCCGGGAATGATCGCCATCAGCGTGTTCGGGTCGAGTAGCATCGCCCAGACGGCCTCGCGGTTGGCGGCGACCTCGGACGAGCCCGAGCCGGTCAGCATTCGCTCGCCAGAGGCATAGGTGGCGACAGGGAGCGCGTCCTGCTGCTTCGACGGCGGGCGCTCCTCGCCATAGAGCCATTCGCTGACCCGGCTCGGCGACAGCGGCAGCTGGATGTCTTCGATACCGAGCGCGTCGGCAACGGCGTTGGCGATGCAGACGGGCGTCGACATGCAATTGCCCTCGCCGACCCCCTTGGCGCCGAGCGGTGTGAAGGGCGAGGGTGTCTCGTGATGGAGGATCAGCGGCTCCGGCGTCTCCATCACGGTCGGGATCAGGTAGTCGGCGAGCGTGCCGGTCAGAAAGCTGCCATCGCTGCCATAGGCATATTCCTCGTAGAGTGCGGCGCCGACGGCCTGGGCGAAGCCGCCGCGGACCTGGCCTTCGACCATGCCGGGATGCAGGATGCGGCCGCAGTCGTGCATCGTCACATAGCGGTCGATGTGCACCTGGCCGGTCGTCCGGTCGATTTCCACGCCGCAGAAGTCGAAGATGAAACCGTGGCAGAGCGACGAGTTGATGCCGTCTGCTGCCGTCGGAGCCTGAAGCTCTTCCGGCGTCCAGAAGACGGTCTCGCGGATCGTTTGGGCGGTGCCTTCGGGCAGGGTGCCGGGCGCCCAGTGGCTTGCCGCCGCCACGCGGCCGAAAGAGACGGCATTGTCCGGATTGTCGCGATCGACGAGCTTTCCGGCCCGGAAGTCCACGCGGTCCGCCGTGACGTTGAGCTGCGCGGCGGCGATTGCGGCAAGGCGACCCCGGATACGGTCGGCCGCAAGTGCTGCGGCGCCCGCGACTGCGGGAGCGAAGCGGCTCGCATAGTTACCCGAGGCGATCGACCAGGCGTCGCGCGCCGTGTCGAGTTCGGTGTTGACGCGCACCGCCTCCAGGGAAAGCCCGAGCCGCTCGGCGACCACCTGCGCGAGAACGGTGCGGTGCCCTTGGCCCTGCGGTACCGAGGCGACCTTGACGGTGACGGAGCCAAGTGGGTCGATGGCGATCGTCGCGACAGCTTGCGCGCCGTTCTTCGGACCCGCCTTCGCCCGTTCCTCCGGCGTCAGGACCGTCGTGATGTAGCCCATGTTTGAGACGCTCGGCTCGACCACCGCCGCATAGCCGATGCCGTAAAGCCGTCCTTCGGCGCGCGCCTCGTCCCTTCGTAGCCGCATTGCCTCAAGGCCGCCTTCCGCTAAGGCCCGATCGAGCGCGACACGGTAGTCGCCCGAATCGAGCAGCCCGCCGGTCGCTGTGCGATAGGGAAAGGCGTCGGCCGGAACGAGGTTGCGGCGAATGACGTCGAGCCGGTCGAGGCCGAGCTCGACGGCGATCTTGTGCACCAAGCGCTCGAGCGCGAAATAGACCTGCGGTCCGCCGAAGCCGCGGTTCAACCCAGTCGGTGTCTTGTTGGTGAGCACCACGCGGTTGCGGATCGCGACGTTTTCGATCGCGTAGGCGCCGGTCATATTGCCGTGCATGCGGTAGAGCGTTGCCGGCTCCGGTGCGCGCAGATGGGCGCCGCAATCTTCCAGTTGATCCCAGAAAAGCGCGGTGATGCGGCCGTCGGCGGCGACTGCGGCTTCCAGCGTCGTCACGCGATTGGTTGCCGAGACGGACGCCGTCAGATGTTCAAGCCGGTCCTCGATCCATTTCACCGGCCGTCCGGCGACGCGTGCGGCGACGGCGGCAAGGATGACATAAGGAAAGACACCCTGCTTGATGCCGAAGGAACCGCCGGAATCGGGCGGTGTGCGCAGCCGCATGCGGTTGCCGGGCACGTTCAGCGCACGGGAAATCACCGCATGGATCGAAAATGGACCCTGAAAGTTCGCCGTGACGTCATAGGCATCCTCGCCCGGATCGTATTCGGCGATGACGCCATAGGTCTCGATCGGCGTGCAGGAATTACGCGGATATGCGATGCGGATGGAAATGCGGTGTGCAGCCGTGGCAAGAGCCGCCTCCGGGTCGCCGTAACGAAAGATGCGCTCGTTGATGAGGTTGGTGCCGAGCGAGGGATGGAGGACCTGGGCGTCTGCTGCGAGTGCCTTTTTAGGATCGATGACGGCGGCCAGCTTCGCGTAGTCGACCTCGATCAGGTCGAGCGCATCTTCGGCGACATAACGGTTTTCGGCGACGACGAGGGCAACGGGTTCGCCGACATAGCGCACCCGGTCGCGGGCCATCGGCCAACATTCGACATTGGCCTTGACCCCGACCGTCATGCTGCGGGTGAGCCGCGCCACGTCGTCGCCGGTCAGCACGGCAAATACACCGGGCAGCGCGCAGGCCGCAGTCGTATCGATCGCCCTGATTTCGGCATGACCGTGCGGCGAGCGCAGGATTGCCAGATGCGCGGTGTCGCGTCGGACGGGCAGGTCGTCAATGTATCGGCCGCGGCCGGTCAAAAGTCCGGCATCTTCGACCCGTTCGATGGTTCGCCCGATCAGGGCTCCCGTCGTCTCCAATCTCGTCATTCGCTCCTCCCGCACCCATCCGTGAAGGGGTGCCGTGGCGCGAAGGGTGGAGGAGGGCGGGCGATCAGGCGATACCGAGGCGTATCAGACCTTACCGAGGAGTCTCAAAATCCTGGGGCCGAGAGCCGGGTGACGCTACGGAAGATGCTTGGTGAGGATCCGGCATGATCGTGAAAAAAGCGCGAAAAATGCGCCGGCACAGAAAAGCCGAGCCGGTCGCTGATCGTGGCGAAACTGTCCCTCCCGTCGGCGACGGCCGCGACGGCCTGTTCTAGTCGCTGCACATTGAGGAAGACGCGCGGGGTCACCCCTATCGACGTTTCGAACAGTCGGAAGAAATGCGCGCGCGAGAGACCGACGTCGATTGCCAATCGGTCGAGATCGGTGATGTCGCCCGGTGCCGCCTTCATGCGCTCGACGGCATTGCGGATGCGGAAGTCGAGCACGGAGCGTGATGCAAGGTCGCGGATCGAATTCGGCACCGCACGCCATTCGGCGAAACGCTCGATGAGGGCGGTCATCAGCTCGCCGAGAAGAGTCTCGTGGGCTTTGCTGCTGCTCGGCTCCTGTACCATGGCCTCCGCAAGCGTGCGGGTGCGCGAACGTATGTCCGGGGTGATTAAGCCTATATTGGAGGCGAAAAAATCGGGCGCATGGCTCGCCACCCAGTTCGGTCGGAAATGACCGAGCCATTGCGGTTCAATATAAAGCGCAAGGATCACCGTCTTCGGGCGAGTCTGGTCGTGCGCATAGGCATGCGGCTCCCAGGCATTGATGAGAACGGCGCTTTCGTCGGTGAGCGGCACGAGCCTGTCGCGCACAGAAAACTGCGTATTGGCGCCCTCGACCTTCAACAGGACGTGGCAATGCGGGTGCGCGTGCCACACCAGGGGGCGATCCATATCCAGCAGCGCCACTCTCCCGAAGCGGCCGCGTGCGATGCGCAGAGCATTCGACATTGCTCAATTATTGGACATTTCCTAGAAACTACAAGCCCGGCAGTATCCCTCAAGGCCGATGCTAGCCTGGTCTCTTCAGGATACCTCTTTGTACTGCTAGACATTGTCAATCGCGCGCCTAACGTATCTCGTTGACGTATCTGTGATTTTGCGTCGTTGCGCGGTGCGCTGAAATCAGGACGGGCACGGCCATCTGGTCATACGCCACTTCATCGATCGTCAGCACAGCTGCCGGGAGTTTAAGATCCAGCCATCGCGCATCGATGTCGGTTGCGAGATCGGCGCCGATCTGCTCGCGGATCGCGGAGATGCGAATCCCGTATTTATCGAGCAGGTGAAGATAGAAGAGCGGCGGGATGTCCTCCTTCCGCTTTGGAAAGTCGGGAACCCGTTCAACAGGCAGCGTCAGTGTTTCGTGCATGATGGGCCGATCGTCGACGCTTCGATAGCGGTGAAAACGAACAATCGACGCATCTTTTGCGATCTGCAGCTTGTCTGCGTCACTGGCGGATGCCGTTTCGAAATCAAGCGACGTCACCGTTGTTACCGACTTGCTGAGTGATCCGTCGAGACCATGAAGACGGAAATACTGGAAGAACAGTCTCAGGCTGTGCTGGGGTTTGCGGCCGGTGACGATCGTCCCGGTCTTGCGGCGTCGGCTGAGCAGACCGTCGTTCGTGAGGTCCATCAAGGCGCGGCGGATGGTGCCGACGGCGACGCCGTAGGTTTGTGACAGGGCCACTTCACTGGGCAGGACGGAGCCGGGCTCCAGCGTGCCGATCATGATCGCTTCAGTGATTTGTCGCTTTACCACTTCGTAAAGCGGCAACGACAACTCGGTGAGCCTCGGTGCGTCTGATGAAATGTTGGGCGATTGTGGCAATCATTTGCCTCTTCTTTGGAGTTGACACGCGGTCTTTGTCTACGCAGTATTACTATATAGTTTATATTAATGCGCAAGCTGAGAGGCTTGTGCCGGAGGCCCTCCCGGGGGGTGCTATGATCGATCAGCAACCTGCTTCGCCGCAAGGCTCCCTGATGTCTGCCATGGCAGCGATTGACCGTGATGTCGAGATCGCCTTGCAGGCTTTGGCGCGAATGGTCGCGATCGACACATCTTTCCCTCCGGGGCTCGGCTACGATGCCTTCGCCGACCTGATGATGGAACTGCTGACGTCGTTGGAGTTCGAGTTCGAGCGCATTATCGTGCCGCGTGAGCTGTGGCATGTTCCGGGGGCGCCGGCTGCGGGGGAGCGCACCAATCTGATCGCGCGCCGTCAAACCGGGCAACCGGTCTGCGGCCTTTACTACCATGTCGACACGGTCCCCGTCGCACCTGGCTGGACACGTGATCCTCTTTCGCTGACGATCGAAGGCGACAATCTCTATGGGCTTGGCGCGGCGGACATGAAGGGTACGATCGCGGCGACGCTTCTGGCGCTGCATGCGGCCCAACGCTGCGGGGTGGCGTTGGCCTATGATCCGGTTCTGCTTTTGTGCACCGACGAGGAGGGGGGACTTTATCCCGGCATTCGTTATCTGGCCGAACAGCGGCTTCTTGAAGGTCACATCCTCAACTTCAACGGCACGGCCGCGCCGCGTATATGGGCGGGTTGCTTCGGCATCTTCAATCTTCAGGTGACGATCACCGGTCATGCCGTTCATGCCGGCGAGGGTAACCGAACTGGCACCGGCGTCAACGCCATCGAGGGTGCCTTGCCGATTCTAAACGCGCTCGCAGCCTTGAAGCCGGGCGTCGCCGCGCGAGCCTCCAAGCTCGCCCCGCCGCCGCATGCCACGGGACTGTTGCGCCCGCAGCTGACGATTTCCGCCATCCACGGCGGTACTGCGGGCGGTCAGGTGCCGGCCGAGCTCAAGATCCTCGTCAGCCGCCGTTATGCGCCAGAAGAAGCCTTTGAGGAGGCGCGAGCGGAGATCGAGGCGGTTGTCCGCGGTTGTATTGACGGTACCGAGCTCGGGCTCGCCATCGATCTGGTCGGACATCTTATTCCCACCGACGATCCCGAAGGCCCGCACTGGCCGCGATGGCAAAAGGCGCTGTCGCTCGGCTTCGGCTATCAGCCGGAGGATTTCCGTAAGTGGGGCGCTGCGAGCTGTTCCGATTTTGGCTACGTCCAGAAGGCTGGGTTTGGTCCGGAGGTGCTTCTCGGTGGATTGGGCCGACCGGAAAGCTGCATCCACAGCCCGGAAGAACATACGACCCGCCAGGATATTATCGCGCTCGCCAAGAGCATTCTCGCCTATCTCTCGGCAGATTTTGCCGCAGACGCCATTCCTGAAAATCGCACCTAGAACATCAAAGGGAACTCGAAAATGCTGGAAATGAAACGTCGCTTCTTCCTTGCTGGCACTGCCGCCGTCCTCGCCGCACCGCCGCTGAGTATCGCTCAGGCCGCAACCCCGGCCAAGGGCGGCACGCTGCGCATCTCCGTCGACCAGGCGGCAAGCGTCATTCATCCGCTGCTGACCCGCGTCAACCCGGAATATCTGGTGACTGAGCTGCTCTACAGCAACTTGACACGCCTGAAGGTCGATATGTCGATCGAGCCGGATCTCGCCGAAAGCTGGGCCGCGAATGATGGTCTGACCGAGTGGACTTTCAAGCTGCGCAAGGGCGTCGTCTTCCACGACGGTTCCGCGTTCACCGCCAGAGACGTCGTCGCCACCTTCAAGGCGATCCTCGATCCTGCGACCGCTTCCCCGGGGCGCAACAATGTCGGCCCGATCTCCGATGTCGTTGCCGTTGACGATACGACGGTTCTGTTCAAGCTGTCAGGCCCGTATGCCGACCTCCCCGTCGCCATGGCCTACACCAACGCTCGCATCATCCCGGCCGCGATCGCGACCGGCGACCTGAAGAGCCTTTCTACCAAGGCGGTCGGCACCGGCCCGTTCAAGCTCGTTTCCTATGAGCCCGATCGCCTGATCGTCGTTGAGCGCAACCCCGACTACTATGATCCGGCGCGTCCTTATCTCGACCGCATCGAGGTGCAGGTCTTCCCCGACATCTCTGCAGAAGGTTCGGCCCTGATTGCCGGCGATGTCGACATCATCTCGACCATTCAGCCAACCGAGTTTCTGCGCATCGACGGAACGGACGGCATCGATACGTTGCGCACGCCATCGGGCCAGTTTTGCAACATCAACTTCGGTTGTGACATGGCACCGTTCAACGATGCCCGCGTCCGCAAGGCGATCGCGCTTACCGTGGACCGCGAGGCGATGGTCGGTTTCGTCACCGAGGGCTTCGGCACGCCCGGTAACGACACGCCCCTGAACGCGTCCTACCAATTCTTCAAGGGCGTCAAGCAGCGCGAGAAGAACATTGCCGAAGCGAAGAAGCTGCTAGCCGAGGCTGGACATGCAAACGGCCTCGAATTGACCTTGATCGCTTCCGACCGGCCTGCGGTTCGCACGCAGCTTGCTGTTGCCTTGCGCGAGATGGCCAAGGAAGCTGGCATCACCATCAATGTCCAGACCATGCCGCACGCGACTTACCTCGAACAGGTCTGGAAGAAGGGCAGCTTCTACGTGGGTTTCTACAATATGCAGCCGACCCCGGACGGCATCTTCAAGTTGCTTTATACCTCCGATGCGTCCTGGAACGAGACGCGTTGGAACAACAAGGCTTTTGACGCGCTGGTCGCCGAAGCCCGCGGGACGGTCGATCCAGCCAAGCGTACCGAGCTCTATACCAAGGCGCAGGAAATCATGAACGAGGACGTTCCCTCGATCATCCCATCCTTTTTCGACGTGTTGGCAGCCAAGCGTAGTTGGGTGCAAGGGTTCGAGGCGCACCCGCGTGCGTCGGTATTCCGCCTTGATTATGTTTCGCTTGCCGACAATGCGCCGAAGCGCGGCTGATTTGTCAATGTCACCGGACGCCCCGCCGGGTGTCCGGCCCCCTTGCCAAGGAACACGCTCCTGTCTGCGAACTACATAGCCAAGCGATTGGTGATGATCGTCTACACGCTATTCGTCGTGTCGCTCATCGTCTTCGCCATCACTCAGATCCTACCAGCCGATGCAGCCGTCATGATGTTGGGCGAGAACGCCACCAAGGAGGCACTCGATGCGCTGCGTCAGACCATGGGGCTCGATGCTCCCGTCTGGCGGCAATACGCAACTTGGCTCTGGCACGTGCTGCAGGGCAACCTTGGTACTTCGCTTCGCACAGGCCAGCCAGTTGGCCCGGCGATGTTCGAAGCGCTCGGGCGCTCGCTGCTTCTGGCAGTGTTCTCCATCGGTCTGATGCTGATCCTTGCCGTTCCGCTTGGGATCATTGCTGCCATTCGCCGGGGCAAGGTTGCCGACATCGTGGTCAGCCTCGTCTCCTACGCCGGTGTCGCGTTGCCGGAATTCGTTACCGCGACGATTGCCGTGCTCATCTTCGCCGACTGGATGAAGTGGCTGCCACCGACTGGTTATGTGCCGCTGACGGAAAACTTTGTGGACGGCATCGTCCATCTCGTGCTGCCGGTCTGCGTCATCTCGATCATTCTCATCGCCCACGTCTCGCGCATGGTCCGCTCCGAGCTGGTCGATGTGCTGCATACGGATTATATTCGCGCTGCCCGGTTGAAGGGCATTTCATCGGGCCAGGTTCTTCGTCGTCATGCGCTGCGCAATGCGCTCCTGCCAACCATCACTATTGTGGCCCTCGATGTCGGGTACCTACTCGGTGGCGTGATTGTCGTGGAGGAGATCTTCGCAATACCGGGGATCGGCCGCCAGCTGATCGTCGCCATCCAGGCGCGCGACTTGCCGGCCATCCAGGCAGGCGTGCTGATCATGGCCGCCACCTATTCAATCGTCAATTTCATTGCCGACATCCTCTACGCTTGGCTCGACAAGAGGATCCAGTATGACTGAGTTCATGAAACGTCTCCTGAGGACGCCGCAGGGTGCCATCGGCATCTTGCTCGTGGTACTCGTCATGCTGATCGTCGTCTTCGGTCCGATGGTCGCACCGCACGACCCGGAAGCTCTCTCCCCGCTCTCCCGCTACAAGGGGCCGAGCCTTTCTTATTGGCTCGGAACCGACCAGTATGGCCGCGACATATTCAGCCGTCTGCTGATCGGCGCCCGCGCCACCGTCGTCATGGCCGTGCTCGCCACCATCGCGGGCACTTTGATCGGCGCCCTGATCGGCACCGCGTCCGCCTTCCTTGGCGGCCGCGCCGACGAGCTGATCATGCGCACCATCGATGCTGTCATGTCGATCCCGAGCCTGCTCTTCGCTTTGCTGGTGGTGAACCTTCTCGGCTCCAGCACGATCAATGCGTTGATTGCCGTCGCCATCGCCTTTGCACCGGGCATGGCACGCATCACCCGCAGCGTCGCGCTCTCCGTCCGCAAGCAGGACTACGTCAATGCGGCCATCGCCCGCGGCGAAAGCTCCGCCTATATCATCCGCCGCGAAATGCTGCCGAACGTCATTGCTCCGATCATCGTCGAGATGACCATCCGCGTCTCGTTTGCCGTGATGCTGTTCGCGACCTTGAGCTTCCTCGGTCTTGGTGCCCAGCCGCCGGCCGCCGAATGGGGGCTGATGGTCTCTGAAGCGCGCCGCTACATGCACTTGAGTGCCGGCATCCTGATCTGGCCGAGTGTGGCGATCGCCATCGTCGCTGTCGGCTTCAACCTTCTGGGCGACGGGCTTCGCGATGCCCTCAATCCGCGAACCTGAGGTAGACATTATGACCGATACAGAAGATTGCCCGGTTCTTGCGATCGAAAACTACTCGCTGGATTACGAGACCGCGAACGGTCCGTACCACGCGCTGAAGACCATCGATCTTGCCATCAAGCGCGGCGAAATTCTCGGGCTCGTCGGTGAATCCGGGTCCGGCAAGACCTCGCTTGCGTGGTCAATCATGCGCTACCTGCCGACGAATGCGCGCGAACCCGGTGGCAAGATCCTGCTCTGCGGCGACAACCTGCTGGAAAAATCCGAACGCGAGATGGAAACGTTTCGCGGCCGGCGTATCAGTATGGTGTTTCAGGATCCGAGCACGTCGCTCAACCCGACGCTGTCGCTTGGTACCCAACTGTCGGAAGTGCTCGTGCGCCATCGCAGGCTGACACGTCAGCAGGCGTGGAAGGAGGGCGAGGCCTTGCTGGCGCATGTGGGCCTGAAGACGCCGGCACAGATGATGCATCGCATGCCTCACGAAGCGTCAGGCGGCGAAAAGCAGCGCGTGGTTATCGCCTCGGCCTTTGCCTGCAACCCACAATGCATCATTTTCGACGAGCCGACCACGGCGCTCGACGTCATCACCTCGCGCCAAATCCTCGACCTTTTTGTAGGACTGCAGGCCGAGACCGGCGTCGCGTCACTTTATATCTCACACGATCTCGCGCTGGTCGCGCGCACCGCCAGCCGTGTGGCGGTCATCAGGCGCGGGGATATCGTTGAGCAGGGCAGCGTCCGCGAGATCTTCACCCGTCCGAAGCAGGCCTACACCCGCGAATTGATCGCCGCCGTCCCCGATCCCGCCCATCGGTTGGTGAAGGATGATGTCGTTGCGACTGACGAACCACTGGTGAGGGTCGAAAACGTCAGCGTCTATTTCGGCCGCAAGCCGTTCTTCGCGGCCTTGACCGGCCGGAAGATGGACCTTGTCACCGGCAACAACGCCATCAACCTCGTCGTCAATGCGAGCGAAATCCTCGGTATCGTCGGTGAATCCGGTTCAGGCAAGTCGACGCTGGCCAAGGCAATGACCGGGCTTAATCGCTTCGAAGGTAGGATTTGGTTCGACGGGCGCGAGATCCGCAGCTCGTCCGACATGGACAATGCTTACCGCAAGGACGTGCAGATCATCTTCCAGCACCCGGATGCATCGCTCAATCCGCGCCAGAAGATCTCGGAAATTCTGTCACGTCCGCTGAAACTGTTCGGGGATACCACCGATCTCGACAAGCAGATCGGCGACATGCTGGAACAGGTACGCCTGCCGCGCACCCACGCGAACCGCTATCCGCACCAGCTTTCGGGCGGCGAGAAACAGCGTGTGGCGATAGCCCGCGCATTTGCTTCCAGACCGAAACTCGTCATCTGCGACGAGATCACCTCGGCGCTCGACGTCTCGGTGCAGGCCTCGGTCGTGGAGCTTCTCTTGGAATTGCAGAAGGCGAGCGGTACGGCCTATCTCTTCATCACCCACGACCTCAACCTGATCCGCCAGATCGCCCACCGGATCGCCGTCATGTATCGCGGCGACCTGATCGAGGTGGTGAAGGCCGATGAGATCGATAGCCCTGACCGGGCGGACTATACCCGCCGCCTGATCGAGGC
Source organism: Neorhizobium phenanthreniclasticum (assembly GCF_040066075.1). Classification (NCBI taxonomy): domain Bacteria; kingdom Pseudomonadati; phylum Pseudomonadota; class Alphaproteobacteria; order Hyphomicrobiales; family Rhizobiaceae; genus Neorhizobium; species Neorhizobium phenanthreniclasticum. The sequence goes on along the minus strand of NZ_JBEAAL010000002.1, from coordinate 84,700 downwards.
GGTGCCGCGCGCCGCCGCCCAATATCAATGACACCGCATCAAGGAGCATGACAATGGACCCGAAGTCCCTGCTGGACCGGATCGACGAAAAGGCCTGCCTCGATTTCCTGTCGACGATGGTCCAGCACAAGAGCCACTCGGAGACCGAGGGCGAGAAGGACCTCGCCCGCTTCATGGCGAAAGAGCTTGAAAAGATCGGCGTCGAGGCCGAACTTCAGGCCTTCGACGAAGGGCGCCGTTTCAACACGATCGGCCGTCTGAAAGGGCAGGGCGGCGGCAAGAGCCTGCTGTTCAACGGCCATCTTGATACCAACCCGGTCACCGAGGGCTGGACGGTCGATCCCTATGCCGGCCTTGTCGATGACAAGTTCATCTACGGCATCGGCGTTTCCAACATGAAGGCGGGCGATGCTGCCTATTTCTGCGCCGTAAAGACGCTGCTTGACGCCGGCATCAAGCTGAAGGGCGATGTGATCCTGACCTTCGTCGTCGGCGAATTGCAGGGCGGCGTCGGCACGCTTGCCGCAATCAAAAGCGGCGTTAAGGCCGATTACTTCATCAACAGCGAGCCGAGCGACCTCGTCGCGGTCACCATGCATGCTGCAGCGTTGAGCTATGTGATCGAGCTGACCGGCGACACTCGCCATCTGTCGAAGCGGGAGGAATCAGTTGATGCCATCGCAGCTGCTTGCGACATCATCCCGCGCATCAACGCGATGACCTTCAGCGGCGCCAGGAGCGATGTTCACCGCTCTGTCAACCGCGGCCATGTCGGCGTCGTCCACGGCGCGCTCGGTCGCAATCTGGAAGAGTGGCGTCCGCCGCAGGTGGCCGATTTCGTCCGGCTCAAGGGGTCGTGCCGTTATGCTCCGGGCCAGACGCAGGAGGGTGTTCTGGCCGATCTGGACAAGGAATTGCGCGCGCTTGAGGACCGCTTCCCGGGCCTCAAAGCCAAGCTCGTTCCGGAAATGATCGAAGGCCGTCCGCTGATGCCGCCCTTTGAAGTCTCCCCGGATTCGCGCATCGTCAGGTCGATCAACGCCGCTTACGAAGCCGTCCGCGGCCAAAAGCAGCCCACCGGCGCGATCACCCCGACACGCTTTTACGGCACCGATGCCGGCCACCTCTATCATGAGCTTGGCATGGAAGGCATCGTCTGCGGGCCGGGCGGTCGTTACAACACAATGCCCGACGAGCGTGTCGACATCGTTGACTTCCTCGACATGATCCGCGTCTACATGCTGACCATCCTCGATATCTGCGAGGCAGTCTGAGATGTTCTCCCGGGCAGAATTTGAACGCCGCATCGCTTGCGCCCGGGGCGCCATGATGTCCGCCGGTGTGGATCTACTACTCGTCGACAGCGGCGAGCTCCTGGCCTGGCTGACGGGCTATACCGTGTCTGAAACCATGTATCGCGCGGCCTTCCTGCCACGCGAGGGCGATGCCTGGTTCACGCTGCGCGCACTCGACGAGGCGCCGTGCCGTGAGAAGAGTTGGATTACGGATATCGTCGGTTTTGCCGATACGAATGAGGCGCTGGCTGCGGTTGCCGGCAGCATCCGCGATCGCGGATTTGCCGGTGTGCGGATCGGGCTGGATACCAACTCCTACAGCATGAGCGCCCAGACGTTCATGCGTCTGAAGACGCTTCTTCCACAGGCGGCATTCGTGCCCATGCCGGGGCTCAGCGATAGTCTGCGCTGGGTGAAGTCGCAAGAAGAGATCGCATTTCTCAAGCAGGCATCCTTGATCGCCGACAAGGCCATGCTGGAAATCGCGCGTCATGCCAGGCTTGGGATGACGACCCGCGATGCGGCTGCTATCGCCTCCAGTGTCTTCCTGCGCGAGGGCGCCGATACCGGCGAAGTCGGACCTGTCGTAAAGGCGCGCGGTAACCACGAGTTCTTGCATGGCGCGTTCAAGACCGAGGAGATCGAAGAGGGCGACATCTTGCATGTCGAACTCATTCCGCGCGTCGGAAACTACGGTGCGCGCATCATGCGGCCGATCATTGTCGGTGCACCCCCTGCCGCCCTTTCTGCCAGCGCTGACAGGCTGGTGGAACTTCAGGATCGGCAGATCGCAGCGATGAAGCCGGGGGCGATCGCCCGCGACGTGGATGCGATCATGAGGCAGGGAGCGCTCGATTCAGGCCTGCGGCCGTCTTATGACAACGTCACGGCTTACACATTGGGTCTATACACCCGCACCCCGCGCACCAGCGATTTTTCCGGCGTTTTTCTGCCGACGTCGGATTGGGCGCTGGAGGAGGGGATGGTGTTCCATCTTTATGCGACTGCGCTGGGTCTCGGCTTCAGCGAGACGGTCGTTGTCAGTAACGATGGGGGCCTGCGACTAACTCAATGTCCAAGGCACATCTTGCATACGTGATGAATTGTCAGGCGGCTCCGACGGATGGTCAAGCTGTAACCATCCAGGAAGCAGTTCACTAGAGTTAAAAAGGGGCCTACGGTTCGTTCTTAAAACATCAAAAGCGCAGTTGTTGCCGGAGCGAGAGATTTCATCATATGCCTCGTTGGCCTTTGACATCCATTCTTGCAACGCTGTTCATAGACATATGAGGTGACGAGTTTGTTCCCTCAAAGCAGCGCCTCATCGTATGGCACTTCTGATCCGGAAAGGGCGGTGGAAAATGCCTCGGCCAAGCTGGCCGAGGCATCACGGTTCAGCTACTCCGCTGCCTGCCTTGCCATCGGATTGTTCGGATGCGTCGTCCAGTCGGCGTAGCTCGGATCGACCACTTTGCCCGTGCGCTTGTCGAGCGCGCCGGGTTCAAGCCCGACCATGGTGATGCAGTTTTCGACCGGACAGACGTTGACGCAGAGATTACAGCCGACGCATTCCTCTTCCATCACCTCAAAATGGCGTACGCCGTCGACCATGCTGGTGATCGCCTGATGCGAGGTGTCCTCGCAGGCGATGTGACAGCGGCCGCACTTGATACAGGCGTCCTGGTCGATATGCGCCTTGGCGATGTAGTTGAGGTTGAGATACTGCCAGTCGCTGACATTCGGGACGGCACGGCCGATGATATCGTCGAGGCTCCTGTGGCCCTTCGCGTCCATCCAGTCAGAAAGACCGGTGATCATCTCCTGGACAATCTTGAAGCCATAGGTCATGGCTGCGGTGCAGACCTGCACGTTGCCGGCTCCGAGCGCTAAAAATTCCGCCGCATCCCGCCAGGTGGTGATGCCGCCGATGCCAGAGATCGGTAGACCATAGGTTTCCGGATCACGGGCGATCTCGGCCACCATGTTGAGCGCGATCGGCTTGACCGCCGGACCGCAATAGCCGCCATGCGAGCCCTTGCCGCCGACCGTCGGATTGGGGGCAAAATTATCGAGATCGACGGAGACGATCGAGTTGATCGTGTTGATTAGCGAGACGGCATCAGTGCCGCCCGCCTTGGCGGCGCGCGCCGGCTTGCGGATGTCGGTGATGTTCGGGGTGAGCTTGGTGATGACCGGCATGCGGGTGTACTGCTTGCACCAGCGCACCACCATCTCGATATATTCCGGCACCTGGCCGACCGCGGAGCCCATGCCGCGCTCGGACATGCCGTGGGGACAGCCAAAATTGAGCTCGATGCCGTCGGCGCCGGTCTCTTCCACCAGCGGCAGGATCGCCTTCCAGGCGTTTTCCTCGCAGGGGACCATGATAGAGGCCACCAGCGCCCGGTCCGGCCAGTTCATCTTCACCTGCTTCATCTCGCGAAGGTTGGTGTAGAGGTCGCGGTCGGTGATGAGCTCGATATTGTTCAGGCCGAGCAGGCGGCGATCGGCGCCCCAGATCGCGCCATAACGCGGGCCGTTGACATTGACCACCGGCGGGCCTTCTTCGCCCAGCGTCTTCCAGACGACGCCGCCCCAGCCCGCCTTGAAGGCGCGCTCGACATTATAGGCCTTGTCGGTCGGCGGTGCGGAGGCAAGCCAGAAGGGGTTCGGGGACTTGATGCCGACGAAATTGTTGCGGAGATCAGCCATGGTTCACACTCCCCCTCAAGCGACGGCAACGGCAGGCTGCGCACCCGCAGCAAGCATGCGGTTGATGGATTCAGCGGCATCGCGTCCTTGAGCGACGGCCGAGACGGTCAGATCCTCGCCGAGCCCGATACAGTCGCCGCCGGCCCATACACCCTCAATCGAGGTGCGGCCTTCGGCATCGACGGCGATCTTGCCTTTGTCCATCGTCAGCGCTCCGAGGCCAGACGCCGCGAATGTCTGGCCGATCGCCTTGAAGATCTGGTCGGCGGCAATCACGCCGGTTTCTCCCGTGCCGACGAGCTTGCCGTCGCGCATCGCGGTATATTCCACCTCGATGCCGGCCACCCTGCCGTCCTTGCCGAGGATCGCCTTCGGCGCCAGCCAGTGGCGGATGATGACGCCGTTGGCGGTTGCGAGATCCTGCTCATAGGTCGAGGCGTTCATGTTCTCCCTGCCGCGGCGGTAGCAGATCGTCACTTCCTCCGCCCCAAGCAGCTTGGACTGGATCGCTGCGTCGATCGCGGTCATGCCGCCGCCGATGACGACGATCCTCCGTCCGACCGGAATGGTTGCCTTGTCCTTCGCCTGCCGAAGCGAGGCGATGAAATCCACCGCGTCCTCGACGCCGGAAAGGTCTTCGCCCTCGACGCCGAGGCCGTTTACGCCGGCAAGCCCCATGCCGAGGAAGACGGTGTCATATCTGGTCGTCAGGTCGGCAAGCGAGAAATCGCGGCCGAGCGCCTGTCCGTTCCTGATTTCGATGCCGCCGATCGCAGTCACGTAATCCACCTCGCGGCTCGCGAAGTCGTCGACGGCCTTGTAGGTGGCGATGCCGTATTCGTTGAGGCCGCCCGCCTTTTCGCGCGCTTCGAAGATCACGACGGAATGGCCATGCATGGCAAGCCGATGGGCCGCGGCAAGACCGGCGGGGCCTGCCCCGACGATCGCGACCGTCTTTCCGGTCGGCGCCTTGCGGGCATAGAACTGCTTGCCCGTCTCCATTGCGATGTCGGTCGCATATCGCTGCAATCTGCCGATCTCGACAGGCTTGTCTTCCGCAGTGTTGCGCACACAGGCTTCTTCGCAGAGCGTTTCGGTGGGACAGACGCGGGCGCACATGCCACCCAGAATATTCTGGTCAAAGATCGTCTTGGCCGAACCCAGCGGATTGCCCGTGGATATCTGCCGGATGAACATCGGGATATCGATCGAGGTGGGACAGGCCGTCATGCATGGCGCGTCGTAACAGAAATAACAACGGTCGGATGCGACCAGCGCTTCATGCCGGTCGAAACGTGGGTGCAGGTCGGCGAAATTCGACTCATATTCCGCCGGCGTGAGGCGGCCGGCCTCAATACCGTTTCCCAGTCGATCCATTTTGGTTCCCTCTTTTATGGATTCATGGACAACTATTGATCAAAGCGTATCACAGCCAAAAAATTTATCAAACGGTAAATTTTTGTCGTAGCCGGCCTGTCAGGTGACTGGATATATCCTGATAAAAAGAGTCGACTTTAATCTTTACTATGAAAATCAAGTTTAATAAGGTGCGCTCCATCGAGGGATTGTCCCACCAGATTCGGCTGCCAAACGAGGAGCGTCATGGCGAAGAAACAGAAGCGGAAGAACGGTAATAGCGGCGCGGAGGAGACCGGCAAGACGGCATCCTCTGTCGCCAGCGGTAGCGCGATCGACGTCCGCAGCTTTCTCTATGTCGGAGGGAGGGACTGTCAGGTTGCGCATCTGCGCGAGATCGCCAGCAAGCATGGCGCCGAGTTGATCCATCATGACGGCGGCCTACGCGAAGCTGTTTCGCGCATCGATACGGTGTTGCCGTCGGTCGACTGCGTTTTCTGCCCCATCGACTGTATCAGCCACGATGCGTGTCTGAGGGTGAAGACCGGCTGCAAGAAATTCGGCGTCACCTTCGTTCCGCTGCGCAACGGCTCGAAATCCAGTCTGGAGCGGGCGCTCCAGACCATGAAGGAACGCAATGATGAACGAAGAACGTCGTGACATGAGCCTTTTCATCGGTCTGCACAAACTTGCCGAACAAAACGGCGATGGGCTCGTGCCGGAACTTTATGCGCTGCTATCTGCCCGCGCAAATGCAGGGCCGGATATGACCAATGTGGTGACTTTCCCCGCAAGCGTGTCTTCTCAGAAATCCTTATTACCGCCGGACGAGACGGGCAGGCTGCTGGCATTCCGGCGATAGTTCATTCAACCTCTTAAAGGATATGATCGGCTCTAGGCCCCCAGGCTTGCTGCCCGAGAGGTCTTCCTGCCGCTTTCGATGAGTGCCTTTGTGTAGTCCTGACGGGGCGACAGGAATATTTGTTCCGTGTCGCCCTGTTCAACGATCTCGCCGCGCTTCATGACGATCGTCCGGTCGCAGATCTGGCGAATGACTGCGAGATTGTGCGAGATGAAGACGTAGGTCAGGTTAAGCTCTGCGCGGAGTTGTTGCAAGAAATCCAGCACCTGTGCCTGTACCGAGATGTCGAGTGCTGAGGTCGGTTCGTCGAGGATCAGCAGGCGCGGATTGAGTGCGATCGCGCGGGCGATGCAGACGCGCTGTTTCTGGCCACCGGAAAGCTCGTGCGGATAACGATATTTGAACATGGTCGGCAGTTGCACGATGTCGAGCAGGGCCTCGGTGCGTGCTTCGATGTCGCGACGGCTCATGCCGGTCTGGATGCGCAACGGTTCGCCGATCGCATCGCCGATCGTGTGACGACCGTTGAGTGCGGAATGCGGGTTCTGGAAGACGAACTGCATGTGCCGGCGCATCTGCCTGAGCGGTTCGCCGGTCAGGCTCGTGATATTCTGTCCGTCGAAGACGATGTCGCCGGATGTCGGCTCGATGAGGCGGAGCAGCATGCGTGCCAGCGTCGATTTGCCGGAACCGGATTCGCCCACGACACCGAAGATTTCGCCCGTCTTCACGGAAAGGCTGATGCCATTGACGGCCGCGAATTCTGTGCCGGACTGGCTGCGGTAAACCTTCTTCAGATCGATCGCCTGAAGGAGCGCGCCGGGCTTGGCGGGGTTGGCCGGTGATGGTTCGGCGGCAACCTTCTCAGCCGCGGCGTTGATATCCGGAACGGCGGCGAGCAGGCGTTTGGTATACTCGTGCTGCGGACGGCTAAGGATGTCGGCCGTCAGGCCCTGTTCGACGATCTCACCCTTGTACATGACTGCGCAGTGTTTCGCGATCGTTGCGATCGCGCCGATGTCGTGACTGATCATGATGACGGTGAGGTTCAGCTTCTCGACCAGTGAGTTGATGAGATCGAGCACCTGTGCCTGGACTGTCACGTCGAGGGCGGTCGTCGGCTCGTCGGCGATCAGCAGGTCCGGCTTGCCGGCGAGCGCCATGGCGATCAGCACGCGTTGACGCATGCCGCCGGAAAGCTGGTGCGGATATTGGGAAAACAGCATGGCCGGGTTCGGCAGCCCCACCTGGTCTAGCAGTTCCTCGGTACGGGCGCGGCGTGCCGCCTTGGAGGAAACGCCCTGACCGGCAGCCTTCTCATGCGCGGCGATGACGTCGGAAATCTGCCGTCCGACCGTGAAGAGCGGGTTGAGATAGGTCATCGGATCTTGGAAGATCATCGAGATGCGGATGCCGCGGATCTTCATCCAGTCCTTTTCCGACAGCCGAGTGATGTTCTGCCCGTCGAAGGCGATGCTGCCTTCGACGACTTTGGAGTTTTTCGGGCCGATGCCGAGCACGGAGCGGACCAGCACCGTCTTGCCTGAACCGCTTTCGCCCACGATGCCGAGCGTGTCGCCGCGATTGACTGTGAGGTTGATGTCTTTGAGCACATGCACCGGACCATCGAATGTGCCGATGTCGAGCCGGTAGTTCTTGATGTTGAGAAGAGGTCCGGTCATCGGTCGCGGCTCCGGGGATCGAGGATATCGCGCAGGCCGTCGCCCAACAGGTTGAAGCCGAGCACGGTGAGGAAGATGGCCGCACCGGGAAAGAGCGAATACCACCACCAGTCCGGCATGTAGGTGCGGGCGACCGAGATCATCGCGCCCCATTCAGGCGCCGGCGGCTGGGCCCCCAGACCGATGAAGCCGAGGCTGGCGGCGGACAGGATCGCCATGCCCATGTCCATGCTCATCTTGACGATGATCGGCGAGAGGCAGTTGGGCAGGATGTGATGCCAGAGGATCCACGGCGTCCTGGCGCCGATCGAACGGGCCGACTCCACGAAAAGCTCCTCCTTGACAGAGAGCGTTTTCGCCTCGACCAGTCTCACATAGCCTGGCCACCAGACGAGCGAGAGCGCCAGCACGCAATTGGTGATGCCGGGGCCGAGCGCCGCGACGATCGCCAGCGCCAGTGCCAGGCCCGGTACGGCCAGGAAAAGTTCCGTGATGCGCATGATGATCGCGCGCACCCAGCCGCCGTTATAACCGGCGATGATGCCGAGCGGCACGCCGATCAGTGCGCCGATGCCGGTGATGATGAGGCCGATCCAGAGTGAGGTGCGGGCACCCATGATGACGCGGGAGAAGATGTCCGCGCCCATCTCGTCGGTGCCGAACCAGTTGCCGCCGCCTGGCGGCATCAGCTTGTTGGACATGTCGATCGCACCGCTTGCCGCTTCCGGAAAGGGCGCGAGCACGGGGCCGAAAGCCGCCAGCAGGAGAAAGAGCACGACCAGCGTCAGGCCGAGCATGGAGGAGAAGCTCTTGCGGAACATGTGGCCATAGAGCCGCCACTGGCGGATCTGGCTTTCATGCCGTTCGCGGAAGGTCAGTGGGCGGGGAAGCGCCGCCGGATCGTTGACCGGGGCGGAGACCGGCGTGGTCATCTGGGTCGTCATCACGCGCTCCTGAGACGGGGGTCGATCCAGGCATAGGCGAGATCGACAAGGGTGTTGGCGACGATGAAGAAGAAGCCGATCATCAGCGTCACGCCGATGACGGGCTTGAAGTCGGAAGAAAGGGCGGAAGACACGGCATAAAGCCCGATGCCCGGCCAGTCGAAGACGGTTTCGACCAGCACGGTCGAACCAAGCATCCAGCCGAAGCGCAGCCCGATCATCGCAAGCGTCGGCAGCATGGCGTTCTTCAGCGCGTAAAGCCCGACGATGCGGAAGGAAGCAATGCCGTGGGCGCGTGCCGCGACGATATAATCGGACTGCAGCACCTCGATCATTTCGGCGCGGTTGACGCGCAGGATGGAGGCAAGGCAGGGGAAGGAGAGCACGACGGCCGGCAGAATGATGTGCTGCAGCGAGGTCCAGAAAGTCGAGAAGCGGCCGGAGATCAGGCTGTCGACAAGGAGCAGGCCGGTGTAAGCCTCCGGCGGTCGGGTGACGAGCGGCAGGCGGCCCGAGACCGGCAGCCAGCCGAGATCGACCGCGAACATCAGCTGCAGGATGATGCCGAACCAGAAGGCCGGCAGTGCGACGCCCGAGATTGAGAAGATGCGCGTCACATGGTCGAGCGGTCCGTCCTTGTAGACGGCCGAGAGCATGCCAAGCGGTACGCCGACGACGATGCCGAGCGCCATGGCGACGAAGACGAGTTCAAGCGTCGCCGGCGCATAGCGCAGCACCTCTTCCATGACCGGGCGGGTGGTGACGATGGACTGGCCGAGATCGCCGCGCACGAGATCGCCCATATAGACGATGAACTGTTCGGGCAGCGACTTGTCGAGACCATATTCGGTCCGGAGGGTCGCCACCATGTCCTCGGTGGCGTTGGGGCCGGCCACGAGACGAGCAGGATCGCCCGGCGCGACATTGGTGATGAGGAACGTCAGCGCGGCAATGCCGATCATCGTCCCGACCAGCGTCAGCAATTTGCGGAAGGCGAATGTCAGCACCGTCTTCTCCGTTCAATTATAATTGCGCATGGCCCGAAACTGGGGAGCCGGGCCATGTGCACCATTCTGGCTGCAAGGTGGGGGAACAGCCAGCGGTTATTCGGCCTTCACCCACAGAGGATAGAGGTCAACTTCACCCGTGAAGCGGACCGGGCTGAACTGGAAACCCTGCAGGTAGTCACGGCGGGCCCAGCGGCGGTTCTGCAGCATGCCGAAGACTTCCGGCTGGTCGGCGACGATCTGCGTCTGGATGTCGGCGTAGAGCTTGGCGCGCTCATCCCAGTTGGTCGAGCCGCGTGCCTTGTCGATCATCTCCGAAACCTTCGGATTGTCGTAGAACATCATCGCGTAATACTGGCCCCAGCTCGCCTTGTGGTACTGGTAGGCGACGGCGTCCGGATCGGTGGAGACCGGCGTCGTGTAGACCGAGGTCATGGCCGGTGAGGTCTCGACCTTCGAGCCGTTGGCGACCATGTTCGGCCACTGCTCCGGCTTGATCTCGACATTGATGTTGAGCGGCTTCAGGCTGTCAAGCAGCACGAGGCCGATGCGGCGGGCTTCTTCGAGGCCGGCGACATGCACATAAGGCAGGGTGATGCCGCCGTTCGGGTAACCGGACTTGGCAAGATATTCTTTGGCCTTGGCGAGGTCCTTGCGCGGCATGCCGGGAACCGGAATATGGCCTTTCATGGCGTCCGGCAGGGGGCTGGTTTCCAGCGTTGCGGCGCCGTTATAGACCTGGATCAGCGCGTCGTAGTCGAGCGCGTAGGCGATCGCTTTGCGCAAGTTGATGTCGGCGGTCGGGCCCTTCTGCGTGTTGAATTTGATGCCGAAGGTGGTCATGCCCTTGTGGTCTTCGATGGCGATGCCGGGCACCCGCTTGATCTGCATGTAATCATCCGGCGTCAGCCCCTCGACGATGTCGGCTTCGCCGCGCTGTAGCGCTGCCTTCTGGGCGGCGGGCTCGCGGATGATCTTGAAGATCACGCCGGCCGGGCGGTTCTTGTCACCCTGCGGCCAACCCTTCCAGTAGTTCTCGACGGATTCGACTTCATAAAGGACGTTCGGCTCCCAGCGACCGAGCTTGAACGGGCCAGAGCCGGCCGCATGGTCGGTCAGCCACTTCTGACCGTAATCGCCGTCCACCTCATGCGCCTTCACCTCGGCAGGATTGACGATGTACCACCAGGGCAGGAAGGAGAGGAAAGGTGCATAGGGGGCCTTAAGGTCGAACTTCACGGTATATTCGTCGACCACGCTGATGCCTTCCGGCGCCAGAAAGTCCTTGAGCATCCAGGCCACGCCCTTGTTGAGCTTCAGGCCGCGCTCGAAGGAGTAGCGAACGGCTTCCGCCGTCACCGGATCGCCGTTATGGAATTTGGCGGTCTTGGCAAGGTGGAAGGTCCAGGTCTTTCCATCGGCGCTGGTTTCCCACTTTTCGGCGAGCCACGGCTTCAACTCGGCCGGATCGCCTTCATATTTCAAAAGCGCGTCGTAGACGGCCTGCTGGATCATGCGCGTCGACCAGTCGTAGCGGATATGCGGATCGAGAACCGGGATCGCCTGCCGGCCGCCGAACACGATCACGTTCCCCTTGTCGGTGCGCTCGAAGGCTCCAGCCGGCGAGGCGAGGACCGACGAGGCAAGCAGCCCCGCAATTGCGATATTCCTGATGATTTTGCCGAACATTCGTTCCCTCTCTTGTTCGTATGTTGGTTGTTCAGATCATTTGACGGACAACGCCCGCGACGACGCGGCGCGACAGGAGAACCGGGGCATCGACGGCGCGGCGGACCTCATCGAGCATCTCCGCCGAATAGCCCATGCAATGCATGACAATGAGATCGCAATCATCGAGCTGCTTGGCGCGCATGCCCATGTCGTCGCCCGCATAGGGTGAGGCCGACACGATGCTGTGATCGCCGCTGAAGACATGCCGCTCGTTGAAGTCGCGCACCTGCCGTTCGAGCGGCACGATGACCCCGAGCTTGCGGGCGGAGGCGGCCAGAGCCTCGACTGTCGAGTCGACGATGCGCTGCGCTTCGACGACCAGCGTATGTTCGAGCGGCTCGATCTTCGTGCCGGTGCACAGGAGGACGATCAGGTCGAAACCTTCACCATCGATCTTCTTCAGGAGAAGATTCAGCTTTTCTTCGGTCAGTGCCTTGGAGGAAACGATTTCTTCGCCGCTCTTCAAGCGCGTTGCGAAGGAATGCTCACCGTCTCTGGCGCGCATGGCATCGAGCTCTTCCGCGTTCATGCCGTCCAGCACGCCGAATTCGCGAAATTCGATGCTGCCTTCCGGCAGGCCGACGGTAATCTCCGCCATCATCTCGGGAACGAGATCCACACGGGGCGCCTGGCCGATCGTCACGAAGGCAATCTTGGATTTGGATGGCATGCTGTCGTCAATTCCCCTGCATGTTTGATGACAGGGAGCCTAACGCCCGGAAGCACGCCTTCACTATAGGGTAATGCCCCTAGTTCGACATGATTCTGACATCGTTAATGCGGCCAATTTTTAGGCAAATTGGCTTTTCAACGCAATTTTCTTACGCAAAAATGCCTTTTTCGGTCACGGATGGCCGGCTGCGACCACCATACGGATGAGCGCGTTGGAAGAGGTGACTTCCATCTTGCTCATCACGTTCGAGCGATGGATTTCGACCGTCTTCGGACTGATGCCGAGCTGGCGGGCGATCGCCTTGTTGGACAGGCCTTCGGCCACCAGCGACAGGACCTGACGTTCGCGCGGCGTGAGCCGCAGGAGCTTTTCGGAGAATTCCGGTGAAACGCCAGGCAGCGTGACGGGATGGGTGCCGTGCAGCAAGAGGCGGATGGCGCTTGCGACGATGCGGCGGGCGAGCACGACCGGCTTGCCACTTGCCTTGGCGACCATCTGGCGGTCGGCTTCCGTAAAACTCACGGAATTCAGGACGATGATCTCCGCATCGGCAAGGTCGATCAGGGCACTTGCCAGCAGCTTCTTGTCGCCGTCGGCGGCGTAGCTCGCGCTGATCTTGTAGGGCGCCAGCGCCGGGATTTCGAGTTCGCCAATCTGCTGCTGCAGCGGCTGGATGAGGCCGACGGCGGAGCCGTGCGCGGCGAGCGAGATGACCGCCGATTCCATCGCGCGCTGAGCGTTGACCGTCGGGCAGGTGCTCTCGAAATCGCGAAAAAGTCCGGTCGACAGGATCACCACCAGATCGAATTCGTTGGGCTGGAAGGCGGCGGCGATCTTCGCCATGCGCTCAGCGATCCGCGGCTTGGAGATGACGATGTCGCTGCCGTCAGCGAGCCGGGTGACGATGCTGGTTTCGCCGGGGCGCACCTTCAGATCATCGATTTCCGCCTGGGAAAGACCGTCCAGAGCGCCGATTTCCAGCGCCTCTATCGGTATATCAAGGTTTTCCAGCATGTCGCCGATGATATCCGTGCGCGGCGACTGTCCGACGCTCAAAAACATGACGCGATGACGGGCTTCCGCTGCTTTCGGTGAGGCCGAAGCCGGATTGTATGAGCTCTTCATCACGGGCAGGGAATCGGTCCTTTCGATCGTCTCGGCATGATGGTTTTAGGCATGCACAAAATCAAGGCAAGCTCATTCTAGGGGCAGTCCCCTATAGGCATCCTTCGTCACACATGGCTAGGTTCTAGCACATTCTTCGGAGGTAAACATGATCCGTGATTTCGAAGCGGGTGAGATCGACCCGCTTGCCGTGGGCGCCTGGATTCTCGGAACCGGCGGGGGCGGCAGTCCCTATCTGGCCCAGCTGAACCTGAAAAAACTCTACAAGGAGGGCAAGCGCGTCAAGCTCATCGATCCCAAGGCGCTCGATGACGGCGATGCCGTTGCGGTTGTCTCGAAGATGGGAGCGCCACTGGTCGGCCAGGAACGCCTTGTCGATCCCGCCCATCTTGCCCGCGCCATGCAACTCATGGAGGAATACACCGGCCGCAAGTTCCGCGCCGTGATGAGCGTCGAGATTGGCGGCGGCAACGCGCTCTCGCCTTTCCTCGCCGCCGCCATGCTGGATATTCCGGTCGTCGACGCCGATGCGATGGGCCGCGCCTATCCGGAAGCGCAGATGACGAGCTTCGCGATCGGCGACCTGCCGATGTACCCGCTGACGCTGGTCGATTGCCGCGACAACGAGGCGATCGTCGCCAAGGCCGCTTCGTGGAAGTGGATGGAGCGCATCTCCCGCAAGATTTGCACCGAAGTCGGTTCCACCGCCGCCACCTGCAAGGCACCGCGCACCGGCCGCGAAGTCAAGGAGTGGGGCGTTCTTTACACGGTGACCAAGGCCGTCAGCCTCGGCCGTGCCGTGCTCGACGCCCGTGCCGCCCATACCGATCCGGTCGAGGCCGTGCTTTCCCACGAGGGCGGCAAGGTGCTCTTCAAGGGCAAGATCGCCGACGTGGATCGCACCACGACCGGCGGCTTCCTGCGCGGTTCGGCGATGATCGAAGGTCTCGACGGCGACCGCGGCTCGAAGGTCGAGCTTGCCTTCCAGAACGAGTGGGCGGTGGCCTTCCGCGACAGCCAGCCGATCGCCATGACGCCGGACCTGATCTGCCTGCTCGATACGGTTTCGGGCGAAGCAATCGGCACGGAGACGGTACGTTACGGCCAGCGCGTGACGGTGGTGGCGTTGCCTGCGCCGGATGTGCTGACCAGCCCCAAGGGCCTGGAGCATGTCGGCCCGCGCGCCTTCGGTTATGACCTTGATTTCAAATCGGTGTTTGCAGCATGAAGCGGATCGGAATTGACGTCGGCGGCACGAATACGGATGCCGTGCTCATCGATGGCGAGAAGGTAATTTCGGCCATCAAGTTTCCAACCACCGCCGACGTAATGCAGGGCGTGGTCAATGCGATCGGCCACGTGGTCTCCTCCCAGGCGCCGGGCGCTTCGCCGGTCGATGCGGTGATGATCGGCACGACGCATTTCACCAATGCAGTGGTCGAGCGCGCTCGCCTGGAACGGGTCGCCGCGATCCGCATCGCCATGCCGGCGGGCGCGTCGCTGCCGCCGATGATCGACTGGCCGGACGAGTTGCGGGACGCGGTCGATCCGCTCTCCTTCATGGTGCATGGCGGCCATGAATATGACGGCCGCCCGCTTGTGCCGCTCGCCCGCGATGAGATCCGCGATGCAGCTATGAAGATTCGCGATGCCGGCGTAGATTCCATCGGTATCACCGCACTCTTCTCGCCGCTGACGGCCGAATGCGAGCTGGAAGCCGCCGAGATCATCCGCTCAGTCATTCCGAGCGCACGGATAACGCTGTCGCACACGCTCGGCCGCATCGGTCTGCTGGAGCGCGAGAATGTCACGCTCCTGAACGCGGCGCTTCAGGGCCTCGGGCGCAAGACGATCGACGCCTTCAAGGATGCGCTTCTGCGTGCCGGCATCGACGCTCCGTTTTACCTGACCCAGAACGACGGTACCGTCGTTCTGGCCGATGTCGCGGCCGCCAACCCGGTCTACAGCTTTGCTTCCGGTCCTACCAATTCCATGCGCGGTGCGGCCTTCCTGACCGGCCTCAAGGAAGCGATGGTCATCGATGTCGGCGGTACGACTTCCGACATCGGCTGCCTTGTCGGCGGTTTTCCGCGTGAAGCCAACAATGTCGTCGAGGTCGGTGGTGTCCGCACATTGTTCCGGATGCCCGACCTTTTGCCGATGGCGCTCGGCGGCGGTACCATCATCGATCCGGAAACCCGCAAGATCGGTCCGCGTTCGGTCGGCTATCGCATCACAGAAAAGGCGCTGGTCTTCGGCGGCGATACGCTGACCACGACGGACGTGGCGGTTGCCGCCGGCCTCGTCGAGATCGGCGACAGGGATCGGGTCAAGCATCTCGACAAGGCGATGGTCGCGGACCTCCTGAAGCGTATCGAGGCGATGGTGGAGGACGGCGTCGACCGGATGAAGACCTCGGCCGAAGGCGTGCAGTTGATCGCCGTCGGCGGTGGTGCGTTCCTGATCCCCGAAAAGCTAAAGGGGGCGAGGGAGGTGCTGCGTGTCGAACATGCGGGCGTGGCGAATGCGTTGGGTGCCGCAATGGCGCAAGTTTCCGGCGAGGTCGATCAGGTCTTCTCCGACATGTCGCGCGACAATGCGATCGCCGAGGCCGACCGCATTGCTCGCCGGCGTGCGGTCGAGGCCGGTGCGGATCCGAACTCGATCGTGACGCTCGACACGGAAGACATTCCGATCGCCTATCTGCCGGGTGATGCACGACGCGTGCGTGTGCGCGTCGTCGGTGACATCGCCTTCATGAAGGAGGAGGAGAAACGTGCAGCCGATGGCATGCGTTAACAGAGTGGCGGCAGTGCCTCTCCGGTGAGCCCAGTCTGAAAGATCATCCGGATCGCAAGACGCTGCATCCTAAGCGATGGGCGGCGATCCGGATTTCCTTGTTGAAATCCAGCCCCTCAGCTATCGGATTTATCCCAGAGACTTGCCATAGCGCTCAAAGGCTTGTGGGAGAGGGGTCGTGCTCGCCCCCGGCTGTTGTGGTCTTCTGAAGATGCCGCTCTCCACGTTCGCCGGCTCGTGGAAGTGATCCTTGATCCAGGGAATGTATTCGAGGATTGCCGAGGCTGGATGCCAGTAGCTCAGGTGAACATGCACCTGGCTCATTTCGCCGGCATGCGGGACGACAGGCAGGCGGTTCGCCAGAGCCAGATCCGCTACCTGGATATATTCGGTAACGCCGCCCAGGCGCGTCACATCCGGCTGGACATAGTGTACCGCTCCAGCGCTGATAAAGCTTCTAAAGGCATCGACGGTATAGAGCTGCTCGCCGAGTGCGACAGGGATGGAGGTGCTCCGGGCGAGGGCTGCATGGCTTGCCACGTCGTCGTACCACATCGGTTCCTCGAACCAGTAGATGTCGAGGTCGCGCGCCCGTGCACAGAAACGCTGGCAGGTGGGAAGATCCCATTTGCCGTTGGCGTCGATGGCAATCCGGACTGCGCCACCCACGCGCTTGCGGACCGCCTCCAGCCGCTCGATGTCGATGTTGGGATCGTCGTGGCCCACCTTGATCTTGATGCGGGTGAATCCGTCTTGCTCGACAGCACGGGCAGAACCCGCGATGAGTGCTTTCGTCGAGAACGAGAGCCAGCCAATATCGGTATTGTAGGCTTCGAGCTTCTCGGTTCGTGCTCCACCCAGGAGTGACCAGAGGGGGACGCCTGCCTTCTTCGCGGAAAGATCCCACAGCGCAACATCCACCGCCGCCAGGGCAAGATGCGTGATACCGGCGCGCCCGACCCACTGGAGGGCGGGATGACGGGCAAGCTTCGTCCAAAGACGCTGATGGTCGGAGGCGTCCTCGCCCATCAATAGCGGCGCATAGCAATCGCGAATACACGCCGTGATCAGGCGGTCTGACGGCAGGTGGGCATGGGTTCCGGTAAAGCCGTAGCCCACCAGGCCGTCTGTCGTGGTGATTTTCGTCCCCACGACTCCCCAGTGCGTAATGCTATGGGTGGAATCGGAGATCGAATCCGAGGTGAGCGGTAGGTGCAGGATAAACGGTTCGACGGCTGAAATTTTCATGATGGGACCTCCTCCCGTACGCGGACTATTTTGAAATGGGCGGACCGCTGGCCCAAACATAAGCTCGGCTTCGCCGCTACAGGCGCTCCAGATAGGGTAAATCCGCCGGTTCGATCGTTTCGGCGACGGCACGAATGCGCAGCATCGCCCGGTGTCGCGATACCTTTAAATGTTGGACCAGCGCCTCGCAGGCCCCGGCGACGTCCTGACGTTCAAGAAGAGTGACGATCTCGAGATGTTCCGGCAGAAACGGTTCGCTCTCGAAAAGTTCTGAGGTGCGCCGGTAGAGGAAATGGTGTGCAACCAAGAGAGCCTGCGGCAGGCTGACAGCCCGCAGCAGTGCCTGGTTCCCGCATCGCCCAAGCAGATCCACGTGCAATTCCTGCTCCAGCTGATCCAGCTGTTCGCTTCGAACCTCTGACGACGCCATCGTCATCTCGATGTTTGCTCGGAAGGCGGCAAGAAGCCCCTCAGGTAGATGAGGCACGGCCTTCTCAAGCGCGAGCGGCTCCAGCACCCACCGAAGTTCATAGAGTTCGTTAATGTGTTTTTCAGTCAAAGCTGGTGCATACCATCTGGCGCTGCCGTCTTTATGGACGATACCCCGCTCCTGCAGGCGTGCGACCACATCGCGCGCCACGGTGCGGCTGACGCCGTAGTGGCGGGCCAGCAGCACCTCGTTGATACGCCAGCCAGCAAGCGAGGTGCGTGAGACGACCTCTATCTCGACTTCGGGATAGATTACCTCCCAGCTCGAGCGTAGCTGCAGTTCAAGCCCGTCATCGATGCCTGAAGCCTGAAGACCACCGATCTCGCGGGTCGCGGGCAAAACATCATAGCCTCGACCTTCGGCCTTCTTCAGAAGGCCTAGTCGCTCCAGTTCGACCAAGGCCTGGCGTGCCGGGGTCCTGCTGATGCCGAAGCGTTCTGCAACCCGCGTTTCCGTCAGGCGGGTTGCTGCCGGCAACGCACCGCTACAGATGTCGAATGCCAGCAGATCGCAGGCGCGGCGGTAGAGCTTTGACGAAAGAGGCTTGGATGCGATCTGCATGGCGGCAAGGTCTTTGGAAAACGTCAGGTGATCAGGGATTGCACATCCTCAATCAAACGTCTAGTGTACGCATCATACATTTTGCGAAAGAGGTGTGAGGGAGGAGCTTTCGCGATGCCGCAATCCGACCCGTCGACTCGATTGCCTCTCACGGAGTTGGCACGGTTTTCGCGCGAGGTGATTTCGGCCTCGGGCGCGGACCGTGCGACGGCCGACGCGGCTTCGCGCGCCATGATGCATGGCACGCGCCATGGCGTGGACAGTCACGGAATCCGCCTTCTTCCGCATTACATAGAGGCCTTGGAAGGCGGTCGCGTGAACAGGCGCCCTAGCATCAAGATGCTGAACAGCTTCGGAGCGGCAAGGACACTCGATGCGGATCATGCCCATGGTGCGCTGGCGACCTACACGGCGATGCACAATGCCATCGAGCTGGCGAGCCGCTTTGGGCTTGGCGCCGTTGCGATCCGCAACACATCCCACTTCGGCCCGGCCGGCGCGTATTCCATCGAGGCGGCAAGACAAGGCTTTATCGGCCTTGTCTTCGCCAATTCCGACAGTTTCGTGCGGCTGCATGATGGGGCCGAACGTTTCCATGGCACCAATCCGATCTCGGTTGCCGTGCCGACGACAGAGGCCAATCCATGGCTCTTGGACATGGCGACGAGTGCTGTGCCCTTCAATCGCGTTTTACTTTATCGCAGCCTTGGACATCCGCTTCCGGATGCCGTCGCCTCGGACGAGGATGGGAACGATACCACCAATGCCGATCTGGTGGACATGCTGGCGCCTCTTGGCGCTGCATTCGGCTTCAAGGGTGCCGGGCTTGCCGGTGTCGCCGAAATCTTCAGCGCGGTGATGACCGGCATGCGCCTGTCTTTCGAAATCGCCCCGATGGGAGGACCGGACTTTGCCACCCCTCGGGAGATGGGGGCTTTCGTCCTGGCCATAAAACCGGATGCTTTCGTGGATCGGGAGACGTTCGATCGGGGCGTGCGGCGTTATCTGGAGGAGTTGCGGACATCGCGGCCTCGTCAGAACGGGCAGGTGATGGCGCCCGGCGACAGGGAATGGAAGGTCGCGGAGGAGCGCGAGCGGAACGGCGTGGCGTTGGACCCGGCGACCGCAACAGCGTTTGAGCAACTCAGCAAGCGCTATGGCGTCGCCTTTCCCGCCTGAATGCTTAAACGCTCTCGTGAGGTCCTTGACATAGAGCTGAATTAACTCATAGTAGAAATTGGTCAGACAATCTGACCAGTTGTGCGTCAGGGGAGTGATGCGCCCGGAGGAAATTGATGTTCGTGGCTTTGGAGCCGCGCCGGCTTTATCGGCAGGTTGCGGAACAGATACGAGTGCTCATCGAGACGGGAGAGCTGAAGCCGGGCTCACGGCTTCCGCCCGAACGAGAGCTTGCGGAGCGTTTTGCTGTCTCCCGCCCGACGGTTCGCGAAGCCCTGATCGTGCTTGAGGTCGAAGGACATATCCAGATCCGGATGGGGTCCGGCGTCTACATCAGCAGCCGACCAAGGCAAGCCCTCGGTGTCCTGCCGAACGATGATACCGAAGGTCCTTTGGAGATCCTTCAGGCGCGCTGCCTGATCGAAAGCGGAATTGCGGAGGAAGCTGCGCGTCTTGTGACGCCCGCAAGCATTGCGCGTATCGATGCTATCCTGGAGCGTATGGAGCAATCGCTCAACGACGCCTCGGTTGCACTTGTCTGCGACCGGGATTTTCACACCGCTATTGCGGACATCATCGGCAATTCGGCTCTGAAACATTTCGCCGGGCTGATTTACGATTCACGGATGTCACCCTACTTCAAGAAACTTGCCAGCTATTTCGAAGGTCCGCACACCTGGAAGTTGGCGCTTGAAGAGCATCGTATCATTCGTGACGCCATTGCAGCAGGTGATCCTGCGGCGGCGCGTGAGGCCATGCGGCGTCATCTGACGCTGGCGCAAAAGAGATTCTCGGAAAGCTTCGGGGAGGAGCCGACCAGAGAAGACTGACCGTTTCGCCATCCGGGCGCGGTCATCCAGGAAGTTCAGTTTCACCTAGGAGGAAAGAATGAAACTCAAACTGACAACACTGTTGGGCGCAGCCGCAGTCAGCCTTGTCTCAACACTTTCTGCTCATGCAGAAACCGTTTTGAAGTGGGCCCATGTTTATGAGACCTCCGAGCCGTTCCACACGGATTCCGTATGGGCCGCGGAGGAGATCGCCAAGCGAACGGATGGCCGCTACAAAATCGAGGTCTATCCGGCGTCCCAACTCGGCAAAGAAGCCGACATCAACCAGGGCCTCAAGCTCGGCACCGTGGACATCATTATTTCCGGTTCCAGTTTCGCCGCGCGCGATTACAAGCCAATCGGCGTCACCTATTATCCTTATATCTTCCGCGACCCCAGCCATCTTCTCGCCTACACGAAGAGCGACGTCTTCAAGAAGCTGACGAAGGGCTATGAGGAAAAGACCGGCAACCATATCGTGGCCGTCAGCTACTACGGAACGCGCCATACCACCTCGAACCGTCCGATCTCCAAATGCGCCGATATGGCCGGTTTGAAGATGCGCGTGCCGGACGTTCCGGCCTATCTTGCAATGCCACGTGCATGCGGCGCCAACACGACGCCGATCGCTTTCGCGGAAGTCTATCTGGCGCTTCAGAACGGGACCGTCGAAGCGCAGGAAAACCCCCTGACGACGATCGAGGCCAAGAAGTTCTATGAAGTCCAGAAGAACATCGTGCTGACCGGTCATATCGTCGATCACCTCAACACCGTTATCTCCAAGACCCGCTGGGCAAGCCTCTCCGACGAGGACAAGAAGATCTTCACGGACGTCATGCTCGAAGCCGCAGCCCGTACGACCAAGACCATCGAAGCGCGCGAGAAGGCGCTCGTTGATGAATTCAAGACGAAGGGGCTGACCGTCACCGAAATCGACAAGGCAGACTTCGAGAAAAATGTCGTCGAGAAAGTCAAACTTGAAGACTTCGGCTACGAGAAGGCCGATTGGGAAGCCATCCGCGCGATCAAGTGATGATCCTTGCCCCGGCGCATTCGGTGCGTCGGGGCAACCTCCTGCAATCTTTATGAACGGAGTCGATCCGATGACGGAGCATTCGCACGCGCCGATCAGCGTGGAAGAGATGGCGCATGCCTTTGAGGAAGAAGCCGCACCGGTTGATCTTTCTCCTTACGCGGTCGAGGACTGGGTGACGCTTGCGGTCTTCTGGGGCATGGGTCTTGCCGTCTTTTTGCAATTCTTCACACGCTATGTGCTGAATGACAGCTTCGCCTGGACCGAGGAAATCGCCGCCAATTGCCTTGTCGTCGTCGTTTTCCTTGGCTCGGTGATGTGCGTGCGAATGGTACGTCACATCCAGGTCGATCTACTCTACCGCTTCCTGCCGGGCCGGATCGTCAGAGCTTTAGAAACCACTGTCGATGCCATCGCCATTGCCTTCTTCGCCTATGTCACGTGGCTGATGTGGCGATATCTCGAGATTGTCGGCGACGAGCGGATGGTCACCGTCGATCTGCCGCGCGGCATAGTTTTTTATACGGTCTTCGCAGCCTTTGCGCTGATGTTTCTTCGCTCCCTGCAAAACCTGATCAGGGATCTGACAGGTACCAAATCGGTGCGCGAGCAGGCGCAGGAGCATATCAACGCGGGGGGAATCTGAGCATGCTTCTTCTTCTCGGATCATTCCTGTTGCTTCTGATTATCGGCACGCCGGTTGCCGTCTCCATGGCGGTTGCCTCGTTGCTATACCTGGTGATTTATGGCGTCGCGCCGGACATCATCGCAGCCCAGCGCATGATCGCCGGCGTCGAGAGTTTTCCGCTGATTGCGGTGCCGTTCTTCATCCTTGCCGGCAACCTCATGAATATTGCCGGCGTTACCGGGCGCATCTATCGGTTTGCGCTTGCGTTGGTGGGCTGGATGAAGGGCGGCCTGGCGCAGGTCAACATCATCGGATCGGTCGTCTTTTCCGGCATGTCCGGAACGGCGCTGGCCGATGCTGCCGGCATCGGCACGATCGAAATCAAGGCCATGAAGGACCACGGCTATCCGGTTGAAGCGGCAGTCGGCGTCACCGCTGCTTCGGCAACGCTCGGCCCTATCTTTCCGCCATCGTTGCCCTTCGTCATCTATGGCATGATGGCCAATGCCTCGATCGGGGCGCTGTTCATGGCGGGTATCATCCCCGGCGTCGTCATGACCGTACTGATGATGGTGACCGTCTATATCTTCGCCAGACGCAAGGGCTGGGGCTCGGATACGCCATTCGAACTGAAGCAGCTGCTGGGTGCTTCGCTCGAAGTGCTGATCGTGCTTGCCTTTCCCGCCTTGATATACCTGATGATCCTTGCTGGCCTGTCGATCAATATTGCGGTGCTGATCGGGCTCGCTTTTCTTGTCGCTCTCGACTGGTATTATGATTTTTCCGCGGTCATGGCACTGATGACACCGGTCCTCTTGATTGGCGGCATGACCATGGGTTGGTTCACGCCCACGGAAGCTGCTGTGGCCGCCGTACTGTGGTCACTATTTCTCGGGCTCGTGCGCTATCGCACGATGACGCTGCGGACATTGGCCAAGGCGTCTTTCGACACGATCGAAACCACGGCGTCGGTCCTGTTCATCGTCACGGCGGCATCCATCTTCGCATGGCTGCTGACGGTCAGCCAGGCCGCGCAACTGTTCTCCGACTTCCTGTTCGGCCTGACGGATAACTGGTGGACCTTCCTCCTCATCGTCAACATTCTTTTGCTGATCGTCGGAGCTTTCCTCGATACCATCGCTGCCATCAGCATCCTTGTCCCCATCCTGATGCCGGTTGCAGCGCGCTACGGAATTGATCCGGTCCATCTTGGCCTGGTCATTACATTGAATTTGATGATTGGCCTTTTAACGCCTCCGGTCGGTATGGTGCTCTTCGTACTCTCCCGCATCTCGAAGCTGTCCGTCGAGCGCACGACGCTTGCCATCCTGCCGTGGATGATACCGCTGTTCATAGCGCTTGGTCTGATCACCTTCGTACCGGCGATTACCCTTTGGCTGCCTACACTGCTGGGTCTCATCCGATAGGTATTCGGTCCGCTTCCGGCGGACCAAGCATTTTCTTGAACGAAAGGCATCAAAGCGATGCAAACGCGTGTTGCCCGACTTCACGCCCGGCGTGATTTGAGAGTGGAAACGTTTGAATATACCGAGCCACGGCCCGGCGAGGTCCTTCTCGTCATGGCGGCGGGCGGCATCTGCGGCTCTGACCTTCACTACTATCAGGATGGCGGATTCGGTCCCGTGCGGGTTCGCGAACCCATCATCGCCGGGCACGAAGCCTCTGGTTTTGTTCAAATCTTGGGCGAGGGTGTCACCGGGCTCGAAGTTGGGCAACTCGTGGCGGTTAACCCGTCGCAGCCTTGCGGTGAATGTCAATATTGCCGGATCGGACAGCCTATCCATTGCCTCGAAATGCGTTTCATGGGCTCGGCCATGCGTTTGCCCCACGAAAACGGCATGTTTCGGGAAAGGCTGATCGTGCGGGCTACGCAGTGCCATCCGGTCGGCAATGGCGTCTCGGCAGGAGAGGCAGCCTGTGCGGAACCCTTGGCAGTCTGCCTGCACGCTGTCGCCCAGGCAGGCGATCTGTCCGGCAAGAAAGTGCTGGTGACGGGCGCCGGCCCGATCGGGCTGCTGACGGTTGCGGCCACTCGTCACGCCGGTGCCGCGGAAATCGTCGTCACGGATTTGACGGATGCCGCTCTTTCCAGGGCGCCGGCCATGGGGGCAACTCGGACAATCAACGTTGCGGCCGATCCGGACGGGTTACAGCCTTTTCAAGAGAACAAGGGCAGCTTTGACGCGGCTTTCGATTGCTCGGCGGCCGGGCCGGCGTTGCGTTCTGCCTTTGCCGCGATCAAACCGCGCGGAACGATCGTTCAGGTCGGCGTTACCGGCGATATGACGATCCCGCTGAACGCCCTTGTCGGCAAGGAGATCGTCTGGCGGGGTTCGCAGCGCTTCCATGATGAATTCGCGCAGGCGGTGGAATTGATCTCGACGCGGCGTATCGATGTGCGGCCGATCATTTCCCACACGTTTCCGCTCGATCAGGTCGTCGAGGCTTTCGATCGGGCCAGGGACCGGTCGACGGCCTGCAAGGTGCAGATCATTTTCAAACAATCAAACCAGGTTTTGAAGGACGAGATATGAGACATACATGGCGCTGGTTCGGCCCGATCGACAAGGTGACCGTGCGCGATGCGGCACAGGCTGGCGCGGAAGGTATCGTCAGCGCGCTGCACCATATCGCAACCGGTGAGGTCTGGCCGGTTGACGAGATTGCCGAACGACACGAGCAAATCAAGGCCGGCGGGCTGGTATGGGACGTGGTGGAAAGTGTCCCGGTCTCCGAGGATATCAAGACGCAAACCGGCGACTGGAGACGTCACGTTGCCAATTGGCAGGAGACCCTGCGGCGTCTTTCTGCCTCCGGAATTCGCACCGTCTGCTATAATTTCATGCCGGTCTTGGATTGGACGCGGACGGACCTGCGCTGGGAAACACGCCATGGCGCAAAGGCGATGCGCTTCGATCTGGTCGATTTTGCCGCTTTCGACATCCATATTCTCAAACGTCCAGAGGCGGCTTGCGATTATCCGGAATGGCTGCAGGACGAAGCAGCGCGGCATTTCGCCGGGATGGCGGATACGAAGATTGCTGCGCTCGCCAAAAACATCGGTGCGGGACTGCCGGGCTCGGCGGATGGCTACACCTTGGACCAGTTGCTTGAGAAGCTTCGCTCCTATCAGGGCATCGATCGGGAGCGACTACAGCAAAATCTTGTCGATTTTCTCTCAGAGGTCGTGCCGGTAGCGGAGGAGGTCGGCATCAATATCTGCGCACATGGTGATGATCCGCCCTGGCCGCTCCTTGGTCTGCCGCGTATCCTTTCGACCGAGACCGACTACGCCCATATGATGGAACAGGTCAACAGCCGGGCAAATGGCGTGACGCTCTGCACGGGTTCGCTGGGCGCGCGCGCAGATAACGATCTGCCCTTCATCGCCAGCCGCTTTGCCGACCGCATCCACTTCATTCATCTGCGTAACGTAACCCGGGATACCGACACCGTTCCCTGCTCCTTCTTCGAGGATGAGCATCTGGAAGGTGGGACGGATATGGTCGCCGTTATCGCCGCACTGCTATCGGAAGAGGCGAGACGTCGCGAAGAAGGTCGGGAGGATCATCTCATCCCCATGCGGCCGGATCACGGACAGGAGATTCTCGACGACCTGACACGTGGTGCGCAACCCGGCTATCCCGCCATCGGGCGTCTTAAAGGCCTGGCGGAGCTTCGGGGCATCGAACGAGCCTTGATGCATGCCCGCTACGGCCTTGGAGCATGACGATGAACGCATGTCCGACAACACCGACGGGCGCTTTTGTTTTGGTTTCGCCAACTATCCCATGATCGAAAGAGGCTGAAGCCTGTGCTTATCCTCACCCGAAAGAGCGTTGCCTTAACCTGCGTGGGTGCGCGAATTGGTGCGGCGAGGGTTCTGATGATGCGGCGGTCGAGAAGCGGTTCTGCGTCCGGAACGTTACCACGGTCTATGACGACTGTGACGGGGTAAACGCGGCCACGAGCTGGTGGCGGTCGCCCGGATAGGTGAGGCGAACCTGCGTAATGTGCTGGTCCGCGGTCCATGTGCGCCGCTCGATGACCAGGCAGGCTGTGCCGGCCGCGATGCCGAGGGTCGCGGCGATCTCCGGTTCGGCCGACACGGCGCTGATACGGTTTTCGGCCGCACTCCACGGCACCTTGCGCAAAAGCCATGTGCCAGGCCCTATATTGTCGTCAAACATTTCGTTTTCCGCTTCCGGTACCGCCCTCAGGCTGATCAGGCGATCCTCGTGGCAGAAAGGCCGGCGACCGGCATAGTGGCAACCGGTCACAGCGAGAACGCGGGCGCGGGGCGGCAGGTCCAGCCGATTGCGGTCCTCCGCGCGGGCAACGCGCAGTGTCCGGCCTTGCGGCCGCCAGGCATAGGCAAGCCCGAGCGCCTCCACCTCATGGCGGATGTCTTGAATCTCCAATACCGCCGATTGCACCTGCGGATAGGCGACGAAGCTGCCGGAACGACGGCGGCGCTCGATCAGCCCGCGTCGCACAAGATCGCCCAGAGCCTTGGAGACCGTCATGCGCGAGCAGCCATATTGCTGCGTGAATTCGTGCTCGAAGGGAATACGGTGGCCAGGCGGCCATTCGCCGGACAGGATGCGGTTCTCGACATCGGCGAGAATCCGGTGGTGCAGCGTCGTATCCGGCGTCTTCTCCACCCGTTCGTCCATTGGCCTACCTTCGCATGACGCAATTCCCGGAAAGCCCGTCAACACCTTCCCGCGAAACCTTTTCGAACATTT
This sequence comes from Neorhizobium phenanthreniclasticum, assembly GCF_040066075.1. NCBI lineage: Bacteria > Pseudomonadati > Pseudomonadota > Alphaproteobacteria > Hyphomicrobiales > Rhizobiaceae > Neorhizobium > Neorhizobium phenanthreniclasticum. The sequence continues at coordinate 57,776 of NZ_JBEAAL010000002.1, read as the reverse complement.
GTCGCCGAAACCCGGTCGCGGAAATGCTCTGTCCACAGGCCCTAACCGTCCGTTGCCGCCATGATCGCTTCGGAGCGGATTTCCTCCGTCAGCTTCAGGCGAAGCGCGGAGAATTCCGGGCTGGATTTGACCGTATAGTGACGCGGATGCGGCAGGTCTACAGGGGTGATCGATTTGATGCGGCCCGGACGCGCGGTCATTGTGACGACGCGGGAGGCCATGAACACGGCTTCTTCGATGTCGTGGGTGACGAAGATCACCGTCTTTACCTCGCGCTCCCATATCCCGAGCAGCAATTCCTGCATGAGGCCGCGTGTCTGGTTGTCGAGCGCGCCGAAGGGCTCGTCGAGAAGCAGGATGCGCGGATTGTTGGCGAGCGCGCGGGCGATCGCCGTGCGCTGTTGCATGCCGCCGGAAAGTTGCTTCGGCCAATGGTTCTCGAAGCCACGCAACCCGACCTTGTCGATATAACTGTCGACGATCTCCCATTTCTCCCTCTCGGGCACGCCTTTTTCCCTCAGGCCGAACGCGACATTGTCGCGGATCGTGAGCCACGGAAAGAGCGTGTAGGATTGAAAGACCATGCCGCGATCGGCGCCCGGCCCGGTGACCGGCTGGCCGGCCAGTGTGACCGAACCGGTTGTCGGCCGGTCCAGACCGGCGACGATGCGCAGGAGCGTTGACTTGCCGCAGCCGGAAGGGCCGAGGATGGTGACAAAGTCGTTACGCGGAATCTCCAGGTCGGTCGGCTGCAGCGCCGTGACCGGCTGGCCGCCATTGACCCCCGGAAAGACGCGGGAGACGTTGGAGATGACGAGTTCGGCGCTCATGCGAGCCTCCAGGCATAGAGGCGGCGATTGACCGCTTTGAACAGGAAATCGGACACGAGGCCGATAAGACCGATGACGATGATGCCGAAGATGATCTGGCCGGTCGCCATCAGCGCCTGCGAATTGATAATCATGTAGCCGATACCGGAGGAGGCGCCGATCAGTTCGGCGACGATGACATAGGTCCAGGCCCAGCCGAGCACGAGGCGTAGCGTCTCGGCAATGTCCGGTGCATTGGCCGGGATGAGCACACGGCGGATGACACCGGAATCCTTTGCGCCCAGCGTATAGGCCGCCTCGACCAGATCGCGGCGCGTATTGGCGACGCCGACGGCGATCATCAGGATGATCTGGAAGACCGAGCCGATGAAGATGACCAGCAGCTTCTGCAGTTCGCCGATGCCGGCCCAGAGGATGAGCAGCGGCACGAAGGCAGAGGCCGGCAGATAACGGGCGAAGGAGACGAAAGGTTCAAGCAGCGCCTCGACCGGCTTGTAGGCGCCCATGGCGATGCCGAGCGGCACGGCGACGACCGAGGCGAGCACGAAGCCGCCGACGACACGCCAGACGGTCACGCCGATATCGGTGAGGAAACCCTGCTCCGTCAGCAGATAGAGCCCGTCACGGGCCATCGTGATCGGGTCGGCCAGAAAGGTAGGCGATACGAAGCCGCCAAGCGTCGCAAAACCCCAGGCCGCGAAGAAGAGGACGAAGAAGAGAATGCCGAGGGCGATGCGCGCGCCGCGACCGATGGGCTGCAAGGGATGCATGGGGCCGGGTCCGTTTGTCCGGTTGGGAGAGGGGCGGCGCCTTCTGCGCCGCCCTTGGGCGTTTAGTCGATGAAGGACGTATCCGCCAGCTTTTCGAGGTCCGGCTTCGCCTTGATGACACCGGTCTCCAGAAGCAGGTCGGCGGCATCGGCGGTAAAGGTTTTGAACTCGCCTTCGAAGAACTTCTTGTTGGCGGCCTTGTCCTGCCATTCGAGATGCTTGGCGGAACCGGCGAAGGCCTCGGCTGACTGCTTCACATCGGCGCCCATGATGCCGTAGGACTTTTCCGGTTCCTTCTTGATCAGTTCGAGCGCTTCGAAATAGGAAGTGGCAAACGCCTTGGCCGCGGCCGGATTGTCCTTCAGGAAGGCAGGCGTGCAGCCGAACGTGTCCATGACCGCCGGATAATCCAGCGTCGTGGCGATGATCTTGCCCTTGTCGGGGGCGGCGCGCACGGTCGACAGGTAGGGTTCATAGGTCATGGCGGCATCGTTCTGGCCCGCAACGAAGGCCTGTGCGGCCGGCCCCGGTTCCATGTTCACGACCTTGACGTCTTTCAGCGAGAGGCCGTTCTTCTTCAGGATATAGGACAGGAAGAAATAGGGCGAGGTGCCTGGTGTGGAGGCGGCGATCGTCTTGCCCTTCAGGTCGGCGATCTTGGCGACGTCCGGGCGCACGACCATACCATCGGCGCCATGCGACTTGTCCATCTGGAAGATCTGCGTCGAAGCGACGCCGTTCGCATTCCAGACGACCCAGGTTTCGACCGTGGTCGCGGCGCACTGGATGTCGCCGGACGCAAGCGCCAGATGGCGGCTGGCCTGCGGGATCTTCTTGATGGTGACGTCGAGGCCATTCTTCTTGAAGATGCCGGCCTCCTTGGCGAGCGTCAGCGGCGCAAAGCCGGTCCAGCCCGATATACCGATGGAAACGGCGGTTTCGGCGCGGGCGGCGCTGGTTGCAGCAAGCGCGGCGAGAAGAGTAGTGGCAAAAATTCTGCTTTTCATAACGTTCCCCTTATCCAGAACTGGTTGTCTTATGATCGCGTTCCGGCAGGTATACTAGCCACGCCAGCTCTCATTTGTCTATGCATAAATGCCGATAAAAACGGCATTCACTCGTTTCGCAAAAGAACGAGGCAAAGGGACGCCGTACCGGAGAGATCAAGGAGGCCTCGCCTCGTCATGACCGCATCGAGGGCGCCGAGTCGCGCCTCGCCGACCGACACCTCGCCGGTGCGGCAAAAGAGGAAGGCGATGTCGGAGCCGATCGGCAATTCGCAATGACCTTCGACCTCGATGGGCAGGACGCGATGCGAATAGCGGCCGCGGCGGGTCATGACGTTGAGATCGCGCACCGGCCCGCCGGTCAGGCTCGCGGTCACCGGCACATCGCCTGGAAAGGCAAGTGGCGGGGAGGAGGGGGCGAGAACGACCCGCCCTTGCCCCTCAATGTCGAGCGCGACGCCGTCGCCGCTCAGAAATGTCAGCGTCCGGTCTATGCCGGGGAAGAGCGAAAAAGGTCCGTCGCTCGCCACGTCCGCCATGCTGATGCGCCAGTCGAAATCGTCCATCGAGGCACCCGGAGGGAAGGCAAGGATTTCAGCGGTCTCGCCACCGCCGTTCTTCCAGGCCATCCACCGATAATCGGCCGCGCGCAATATCTTCATGAATGCGTCCTGCATTGCGATCCGGCGGCCGAAGGTCAGTTTCCGAGAATACCCGGCAAACGCAGGCCCATCTTTCTAGCGTGATCGATAGCGATGTCATAGCCGGCGTCGGCATGACGCATGACGCCAGTTGCCGGATCGTTCCAAAGCACGCGCTCGATGCGCCGCGCCGCATCTTCCGTACCGTCGCAGCAGATAACCATGCCGGCATGCTGCGAGAAACCCATGCCGACGCCGCCGCCATGATGCAGCGACACCCAGGTGGCGCCGGAAGCGGTGTTGAGCAGGGCGTTAAGCAGCGGCCAGTCGGAGACGGCATCCGAACCGTCCTTCATCGCTTCCGTCTCGCGGTTCGGCGAGGCGACGGAGCCGGAATCGAGATGGTCGCGGCCGATGACGACCGGCGCCTTCAATTCTCCCTTGGCCACCATTTCGTTGAAGGCGAGGCCGAGGCGGTGACGGTCGCCGAGACCCACCCAGCAGATGCGCGCCGGCAGCCCCTGGAAGGAGATGCGTTCCCTGGCCATGTCCAGCCAGTTGTGCAGGTGCTTGTTATCCGGCAGCAGTTCCTTGACCTTCGCATCGGTCCTGTAGATGTCCTCCGGATCGCCGGAAAGGGCTGCCCAGCGGAAGGGGCCGATGCCGCGGCAGAAGAGCGGGCGGATATAGGCCGGCACGAAGCCGGGGAACGCGAAGGCGTTTTCCAACCCCTCTTCCTTGGCCATCTGGCGGATGTTGTTGCCGTAGTCGAGCGTCGGCACGCCTGCGTTCCAGAAATCGACCATGGCCCTGACATGCACCTTCATCGAGGCGCGGGCGGCCCTTTCGACAGCCTTCGGATCGCTCTCCTGCCTGGCGCGCCATTCGGCGACCGTCCAGCCCGAAGGCAGGTAGCCGTGCAGCGGATCATGCGCCGAGGTCTGGTCGGTGACGATATCGGGCCGAACGCCGCGCTTCACCAGCTCCGGAAAGATATCCGCGGCGTTGGCGATGAGCGCGATGGACTTCGCTTCGCCGGCCTTCGTCCATTCGCCGATCCTTGCGAGCGCCTCGTCGAGGCTGTGTGTCTTTTCATCGACATAGCGGGTACGCAGGCGGAAGTCGGCGCGGGTCTCGTCGCATTCGACGGCAAGGCATGAGGCGCCGGCCATGACGGCCGCGAGCGGCTGGGCACCACCCATGCCGCCGAGGCCGCCGGTCAGGATCCACTTGCCCTTGAGATTGCCGGCGTAATGCTGGCGTCCCGCTTCCACGAAGGTTTCGTAGGTGCCCTGGACGATGCCCTGCGCGCCGATATAGATCCACGAGCCAGCGGTCATCTGGCCGTACATGGCCAGGCCTCGTCTGTCGAGTTCGTTGAAATGGTCCCAGGTCGCCCAGTGCGGCACGAGGTTGGAATTGGCGATCAAGACACGCGGGGCATCCTTGTGGGTGCGGAATACGCCGACCGGCTTGCCGGACTGTACCAGCAGCGTCTCGTCCTCGTTGAGATCCTTCAGCGTGGCGACGATCGTATCGAAATCGGCCCATGTTCGGGCTGCGCGGCCGATGCCGCCATAGACGACCAATTCGTGCGGACGCTCGGCCACATCGGGGTCGAGATTGTTCATCAGCATCCGGAGTGGCGCTTCGGTGAGCCAGCTCTTTGCAGTGAGTTCACTGCCCCTCGGGGCATGGATTTCGCGTTCGTTGTGGCGCGGATCGATCATGGTGGTTTCCCCTCAGTTCTTGTTGGCGAGCGCAAAGACCTCGATGCGGGTGAGAATGGCCTTCAGGTGGACGCGAAGCGTCTCCGCCTTCGCCGCGTCATAGGCGAAGGGCAGATCCTCGCTCCGCAAATGCGTGGATTGCGCCAGTTCCATCTGGATGGCGTGAACGCCGGTTTCCGGCTGGCCGTAATGGCGCGTCGTCCAGCCGCCTTTGAAGCGACCGTTGAGGATGGACGTGTAGCCCTCGGCCGTCGCTGTCACTTCGACGGCAATCTTTTCGATCTCCGGTGCGCAGGTCCTGCCCATGTCCGTGCCGATGTTGAAATCCGGCAGCCTGCCCTCGAACAGGAAGGGAATGTGCGAGCGGATCGAATGGCAGTCGTAGAGCACGGCAAAGCCATGGGGCGCCTTCACCCGCCTGATTTCGGCGGCGAGTGCGGCGTGATAGGGGGCGTGGAATTCGGCAAGCCGGGCGGCTATATCGGCTTGCGTCGGTGCTTCGCCATCCTTCCAGATCACCAGGCCGTCGAAATCCGTTTCCGGGACCAGGCCCGTGGTGTTCTGCCCCGGATAGAGGCTCGCGCCCGCCGGATCGCGGTTGGCGTCGATGACATAGCGATGAAAGGTGGCACGCACCGTGGTCGCATCCGCCAGCAGACCGTCATAGAGCTTGTGGATATGCCAGTCGGTATCGGCGAGCTTGCGGCCATTGTCGTTCAGCCGTTCCCAAATTGCGGGCGGCACGTCGGTTCCCGTATGCGGGAAACCGAGAATGACGGGCGAGGTGCCCCGACTGACCTCGAAAACAGCCATCTCAAACCTCCAATGCGGGGAGAATGCCGGCGGACACCGACGCCGTCAGCGCGCCGGACGAAACCAGCGCGGCTGCGGCCTTGAGGTCGTTCGCCATATAGCGATCCTCCTCCAGCGCAGGCACGACGGCACGGATTGTGGTGAGCGCCTTCTGAAGCTCGGTCCCGGTCTTCAGCGGTCCGCGCAGTTCCACGCCTTGGACGGCGGCAAGCGCCTCTATACCAAGAATGGAAAACAGGTTTTCCGTCATTGCCAGCAGGCGGCGCGCGCCATGGCAGGCCATGGACACATGATCCTCCTGATTGGCGGAGGTCGGCGTTGAGTCCACCGAGGCTGGATGGGCCATCTGCTTGTTTTCGCTCATCAGCGCCGCGGAGGTGACCTCGGCGATCATCAGTCCGGAATTGAGCCCCGGCTTTTTCGACAGGAAGGCAGGCAGGCCGTAGGACAGCGCCGGATCGACCAGAAGGGCGATGCGACGCTGGGCGATTGCCCCGATCTCGCAGATGGCGAGCGCCGTCTGGTCGGCAGCAAATGCCACCGGCTCGGCGTGGAAATTACCGCCGGACACGACGGAATTATCGGAAAGGACCAGCGGGTTGTCGGTTACCGCATTGGCCTCGATTTCCAGCGTGCGGGCGACGGAGCGCAGAAGATCGAGGCAGGCGCCATCCACCTGCGGCTGGCAGCGGATGCAATAGGGGTCCTGCACCCGCTCGTCGCCTTCGATGTGGCTCTTGCGGATTTGAGAACCGTCCAGCAGTTCACGCAAGGCGCCTGCCGTATCGATCTGGCCTTGGTGCCCGCGCAGCGTGTGGATATCGGGATGGAAGGGCGCGGAGGAGCCCATCGCCGCATCGGTCGAAAGTGCTCCGGTGACCAGCGCCGCCTGCAATGCGCGGTGGGCGCGGAAGAGGCCGGCAAGCGCCAGTGCCGTGGAGGTCTGCGTGCCGTTTATGAGGGCCAATCCCTCCTTGGCGGCCAGCACGATCGGCACAAGTCCGGCCTTTTCCAGGGCTGCGCGGCCCGCAAGCCGGCTGCCCTCGAAAAAGGCCTCGCCTTCGCCCGTAATCACCGCCGCCATGTGTGCGAGCGGCGCGAGATCGCCGGACGCGCCGACCGAACCCTTCTCCGGAATGACGGGGGTGACGCCTTTCTCCAGCATGGCCTCGATCAGCCGCACCAGTTCCGGCCGGACACCCGAAGCGCCGCGCCCGAGGGAGACGAGCTTCAGCGCCATGACGAGCCGCACGATATTTTCTGGCAGCGGGTCACCCACGCCACAGCAATGGGAGAGGATGAGGTTGCGCTGGAGTGTGGCGACATCCGCCGCGTCGATCTTGATCGAGGCGAGCTTTCCAAAGCCGGTATTGATGCCGTAGACCGGAGCGTTGCCTGCGGCAATCTCGGCGATGCGCCGCGCGCCATTTTCGATCGCCATGTCGAAGGCGGGATCGAGCCGGGCAGTGGCGCCGTTCCAGTAGATATCCGCCAGGACGGGGAGGGAAACCTGTCCGGGTGTGAGAACGTGGGTCATCAGGATGCCTTCCTTCCCTTGAAGATGCGGGCGTGAAGGGGATTGAAGCCGATGCGATAGACGAGTTCTGCTGGGCGTTTCACGTTCCAGACCGTAAAGTCGGCGGATTTGCCGGCCTCCAGCGTGCCTGTCTCGTGGAGGAGGCCAAGCGCGCGGGCGGCCTCGCGGGTGGCGCCCGCCAGGCATTCTTCGACGGTAAGGCTGAACAGGGTCGCGCCCATATTGAGCGTCAGCAGAAGTGAGGTAAGCGGCGAGGTGCCGGGATTGCAGTCGGTGGAAAGCGCGATCCTAACACCGGCCTGCCGCAGCGCGGCCACCGGCGGCGCCTGCTTCTCGCGCAGCGTATAATAGGCACCCGGCAGAAGCACGGCTACCGTTCCGGCCCTTGCCATGGCTTCTGCCCCTTCCACGTCGAGATATTCGAGATGTTCGCAGGAGAGTGCGCCATAGGACGCCGCCATTTTCGCGCCGCCCTGATTGGAAAGCTGCTCGGCGTGAAGCTTGACCGGCAGCCCCAGTTCCTTCGCCTTGTCGAAGACGGTCCGCATCTCGGCAACCGAAAAGGCTATGCCCTCGCAAAAGCCGTCCACGGCATCCACAAGCCCCTCTGCATGGGCCATGTCCAACCCCGGCAGCACGACATCGCGGATATAGTCGCCGTTGCGGCCCTTGTATTCGGCCGGGGTGGCATGCGCGGCAAGCCAGCTCGTCACGACACGCACAGGGCGGATCTCGCTGAAGTGGCGGGCGGCGCGCAGCATGTTCAGTTCGGTCTCTACGGTCAGTCCGTAGCCGGACTTGATCTCGACGGTAGAAACGCCTTCGGATAGTAGCGCATCAAGGCGCGGCAGGCTTTCTGCCACCAGTTGGTCCACCGAGAGCGCCCGCGTTGCCGAAACTGTCGAGACGATGCCGCCGCCGGCCCTGGCGATCTCTTCATAGCTTGCACCGGACAGCCGCATTTCAAATTCCATCGCGCGATCGCCGCCGAAGACGAGATGGGTGTGGCAATCGATGAGCGAGGGGGTGATCAGCCGCGCCTGGCAATCGGTCGCGGGCAGCGCGGCGAATTCCGCCGGCAGCACGCTTTCCGCGCCGGCATAGGCGATACGTCCGTCAACGACTGCAAGGGCTGCGTCTTCGGTGACGGCAATATCGTTTGAAAAGGTCGCAAGCCGCGCATTGCGCCAGAGGCCATTGGCCGGATGGTCGGAAGTAGGCAAGGAATTGTTCCCGCTCATTGTCTTTTGCCTTTCCTTTGTTCGTAATATGTATATACATAATGGTGAACCTGACAAGACGAAAAATCGGGAACGCGATGATGACGACGCTTCACGCAAAAACGGCATTGACGGCCGGAGGCTGGCTGCGGGATGTGCGGCTGATGCTCGAAAATGGTCGGATTGTGCGGGTGGAGGCTGGGGTTGCCGCGACCCCGACGGATGAGCGCCTCGACGTTCTCCTGCCCGCAATGCCCAATTTGCATAGCCATGCCTTCCAGCGGGCCATGGCTGGGCTGACGGAGGTGCGAGGCATGGGTGACGACAGCTTCTGGAGCTGGCGCACGCTGATGTATCGTTTTGCCTTGTCGATGACGCCGGATCAGGTCGAGGCGGTTGCCGCGCAGCTCTATATGGAAATGCTGGAAGCCGGCTTCGGCCGCGTCGGCGAGTTCCATTACCTGCACCATGACAAGGACGGTGCGGCTTATGCAAACATCGCCGAAATGGCGGAACGTATCGCCGCAGCCGCGGCCAAAACCGGCATCGGGCTGACGCTGCTGCCGGTGTTCTACGCCCATTCCGGCTTCGGCGGGCAGGCGGCCGGCGAAGGCCAGCGGCGTTTCGTCAACTCCACCGAAAGCTTCGCGCGGCTGATGGAGGGGGCGGCGAAAGCCGTCGCCTCGCTTCCGAAAAGCCGGATCGGCATTGCGCCCCATTCCCTGCGTGCGGCGACCATCAAGGAGATCGCCGAAATCCTGCCGCTGGCAAATGGCGGGCCGGTGCATATCCATGTGGCCGAGCAAATGAGGGAAGTCGAGGATTGCCTCGCCTTTTCCGGTGCGCGCCCGGTCGATTATCTCATGGCGAATGCCCCGGTCGATCGGCGCTGGTGCCTTATCCATGCCACCCACATGACGGATGCGGAGACCCGCGCCATGGCGAAAAGCGGCGCCGTCGCCGGCCTCTGCCCGGTCACGGAGGCCAATCTCGGCGACGGCATTTTTCCGGGCGCGGATTTCCTCGCGGCCGGTGGTGCCTTCGGCGTCGGTTCGGATTCCAACGTGCTGATCGGGCTTGGCGACGAACTGCGCCAGCTCGAATATTCGCAGCGTCTCGCCCGCCGTGCCCGCAACGTCATCGCGCCTGTCAACGGCTCGACCGGCCGTGCCCTGTTCGACCGTGCGCTCGTCGGCGGCAGCCGGGCGCTTGGCGATGAGGCGGGTATCCGCGAGGGCGCGCCGGCCGATCTCGTCTCGCTCGATCTTTCAGGGTATCCGTGGGTTACAGGCGATACGGTCCTCGATCATCTGATCTTCGCGGGTGGTCCGAAGCCGGACAGTGTTTGGGTGAACGGCGTCAGGCAGGTAAAAGGCGGTCGGCACAAGTTTCGCGAAGGCATCGAGGCTCGCTTCCGGGCGACCATGCAGGCGCTGTTGGGCTGAAACGACAACGACAGCTAAATGTGAGTTTTGAGGTCCCCGCCGGCTGTCTTCGAGGTTGGTTCTATTAATTTAAGGGCGTGCTCTTCATCGAGAGTACGGAGCGGCTCGCCTTCCGTGGGGAGGACGAGGCCGCTCTCGAAATTCTGACGGGACAGGCTGGCAACGCCCTCAAGGCTAGCGAACAGGAAGCGGCGGTCGCAGAATTGAGACCGACTCGAAAAACTCTCGGACCGCTGCTATACCAACAAAGTCTGCAGAGCTCTCCAGATCAGATGACCCTCTGAAGTCTTCGACGAAGCCGGTTTCAATCAACCAATGGGATCTGGAGCAGGAGCACCATGTACGAAACTCAGAGACCGCTCCAAACCCAGATCGATGCTGCTGTGACCGCGGCCTAGGTCGCTCGCGACGTGGACCTTAGAGGACAAGTTGCGCTAGTGACTGGCGGCTCTTCTGGTCTTGGTCTGGAAACGGTTAGAGTAATTGCCGCGCGTGGTGCGAGTGTCCTTGTACCCACGATATACTCTCGTTACCCGAGCTGCGTTGGCCGGGATAAAGGGGGTCGAGGTCTTGCCACTCGACCTGTCGGATCACCTCTCTATCAAAACCATTGCGAATGCCTACCAGAACCGTTTTCAGAAGAGGTACTGGTGGATGGCGCGATTGAAATTGAATGGCCGTGTCGAGCTGGTTGGGACGAATGGCGTTCGCGAACGTCGAGGGCGAGGGGAAATAGTCGGCACACTACCGATTTCAATCACGTCGCCATGTTCTGCGGATACACTTCCATATAAGTAACTGAAATATCTATCCTCCCGAATCGAGCAATGAGATAACACACTGGCTTTCATAACTTCCTCTTATGAAATATGATATATGAAAAATTCGCCGAGGAAGTTGCGGCATTGCGAAACGTTTACCTACTTGCCCTGATTGCCTATGCCGCCTTTTCCGTAACCGATGCCTCAGTGAAGGCGGCCGGCAGGCATCTTTCAATTTTCGAGACCGCCTTTGTCGTCAATATCTTTGCCGCTGCAAGCCTATTGGTAACGCGCCATCCCAATGAAAGATGGCGCGATTTTTGGCGCACAACGTATCCGCTCTCGGTTCATGGGCGCGCGATGTGTGGGGTCGTGGCTAGCCTCTGCGGCGTTTACGCCTTCACCACTATCCCGCTTGCCCAGGCGTACGCGTTGGTATTTCTGGCCCCTCTATTCGTCACGATCATGTCGGCGCTTGTACTGAAGGAACAGGTCGGCATCTGGCGCTGGTCTGCGGTGATCATCGGTTTTTGCGGTGTCCTGTTGGTGGTGAAGCCGGGCATCCAGCCGTTCGACGCCGGCCATCTTGCCGCCCTCGGAACAGGACTGGGGACCGGGACAGCCGTCATAATCCTCAGGCGCGTGGGCGGCAAGGTGAAGACCACCAGCGTCCTCGGCACGCTGATTGTTTATCTTCTGGCTCTCAATGCCGTAGCCATGCTGATCCGCGGCATTCATGTGCCGACCGCAAAGGAGTTCGCGCTGCTCGGGCTGGCTGGCGTCTGTTATGGCCTTGGGCAATGGGCTTTCGTGATGGCGGCGCGCTACGGCAACGCCAACCAGATCGCGCCGATGCACTACTCGCAGCTTGCCTGGGCCGTCGTATTCGGGGTGCTGATCTTCGGCGAATATCCCGACAGCGTGGCACTTCTCGGTATCTGCGTCATTGCTTCGGCAGGACTGTTGACCGTTATCCGCGAGCGTATCCGCGGACTACCCACCGCCGTCGTCCACACCGCGATCATCAACCCCGCAGACGCTGGGCCGAGCACCGACTGAAAATGTGTAGCAGCCGACTTGCTGCGCCCAATATTTGATATATCATGTACGGTAACGATGCGGGATGAACCGTGCGATTGGGGGCAGATGAATGAAGCCAATCTTTGGAGTGGTCGCAGACGACCTAACCGGCGGCATGGAAACGGCGGCGATGCTCATTGCCCAAGGCGTGAACTGCGCCTTTGTCACTGATCCGGACGCCGTCGAGAGCCTCGGCCCCGTAGAAGCTATCGTCGTTGCCCAGAAGACACGTGTCATTCCGGCTGCGGAAGCCGTCGCCCGCAACGAGCGCGCCGCGCGCGCGCTTCTAGACCGTGGGGCACGGCAAATTTTCTTCAAATACTGTGCGACATTCGATTCCACGGACCAGGGCAATATCGGTCCCGTTTCCGATATGCTGTTGGCTGTGACCGGCGCGCCCTATACCGTCTTCTGCCCGTCTTCGCCGGAGCTCAAGCGCACCGTCTACAACGGCCATCTGTTCCTTGCCGCCCAGCTGATTTCGGAATCGCCGAAGCGTCATGATCCGCTGACGCCGATGACCGATCCCGACCTCGTGCGTGTCCTGCAGCGCCAATCGGAAGCAAAGGTGGGACTGCTGGCCCATCCGGTGATCAGCGCCGGTGGCGTGGCACTTGAAAACGCTGTGACCGAGCAAGCAGCGCAGAGCATACGCTTTTTCATCACCGATACGATCTATGACAAGGATCTCGACAATATCGCCTTGCTGACGCTCGACTGGCCGCTGGTGACCGGCAATTCCACAATTGTCCAGCACTATCCGAAATTCTGGCGCGCCAAGGGTCTGGTTCAGGGCGCGCCGCAAAGGCGCAGCCTCCCAGCCGTGGCCGGCAAGGGCGTCGTGCTCTCCGGCAGCTGCGCCGAACGCACGCTGGAGCAGCTCGCCGATTTCGAGAAGTCGCATCCGGTGCTCCGCCTCGACCTGGCGGCGGTCGAGGGCGCGGGGCAGGCTGTGGCTACTGCACTCGAATGGGCGCTGCCGAAGCTCGATGCCGGTCCGGTCGGCATTTCGACATCCGCAGCACCCGAAGCCGTTTCCGCCGCGCAGGCGCTTTACGGCCGCGACGGTGCGGCGGCACTGGCCGAGCACATTGTCGGCGACCTTGCCGTCGCCTTCCATCAACAGGGTGTGCGTCGCTTCGTCGTCGCCGGCGGCGAGACCTCCGGCTCGGTGGTCGAGCGGCTGAAGATCCGCAATCTCCGTGTCGGCGCCTATGGCGGGCCAGGGATCGGCAACGCCGTGACCGAAGAGGCCGATCCGGTGGCGCTGTGCCTCAAGTCCGGCAAGCTCGGCCCGGTCGATCTCTTCACGCGCGCGTTGAACACCATGCAGAATCCCGAGGTGGCCTTATGAGCGAGATCGAATTGCGGCGGTCGCTGCTGGATGTCGTGGGCAAGCTCGAAGCCAAGGGTTTTAACCACGGCTCCAGTGGCAATGTCAGCTGCCGCATCGGCGACGATATCCTGATCACGCCGACCGGCGGCAACAGTGCCAATATGACGCCAGAACGGCTGGTGCGGCTCGATCGCGACGGCGAGACGGTGGGGGAGGGCGTCCCGTCCAGCGAGTGGCATATGCATCTCGCCATCCTCAATGCCTACCCTCAGGTACGGGCCGTGGTCCATACCCATGCCGACAGCTGCGTGGCGCTCTCCTGTCTAGCGAAGCCGATTCCGGCCTTCCACTATATGATCGCCAGCTTCGGCGGCAACGACGTGCCCTGCGCACCCTACGCCACTTTCGGAACGCGGGCGCTGGCCGACGGCGCCGTCGCCGCCTTGAAGGATCGCAAGGCCTGCCTGCTGGCCAATCACGGCATGATCGTCGCGGCCCACAGCCTGCAACTGGCCTTCGACCTGACGGTGAAGCTTGAAACGCTCGCCCGGCAATACATCCTCGCATGCCAGGCCGGCCAGCCCGCCATCATTCCCGACGAGGAAATCGAGCGGGTTCTGGAGCGCTATAAAGGCTATGGCCGCAGCCGATTGCCCGGCTGATCGTCGAGGGATATGTCTGTGGAGATCACCGGCAAATCGAAGATCATGTTCGTTCTGGCCGATCCGGTGGACCATGTCCGGGCAAGCGCCGTCCTGAACGCCTATTTCGCCGGGATCGGCGAGGACGTCGCCACGTCTCCGCTACATGTGCGGCCAGACGACCTGCCCGCCGTCGTCGGCGCGATCCGACATATGAACAATGTCGTCGGGTTCGGCGTGACAATCCCGCACAAGGTGGCGATCGCCGCGCTGCTCGACGAGATCTCGCAGAACGCGCGGCTCATCGGCGCCGTCAATTTCGTCAAGCGGACCCGAGACGGTCGCCTGGTCGGCGACAACATGGACGCACCGGGCTTCATCTCCGCCTTGCTGAACCGTGGATGCACGATATCCGGCAAGCGCGTGCTGCAACTCGGCGCCGGTGGCGCGGGCCGGGCGACCGCGCTTGCCATGGCTCAGGCCCGCGCCGCCGAATTATGGATATCCAACCGCGACCCGGTCAAGGCCCAGGCGCTGGCCGATGCGATCCAGGCGCTCCATCCGGAGACGAAAGTGACCGCCGGCGCCGATACCGCCGAGAATTTCGACCTGATCGTCAACACGACTTCGCTCGGTATGCTGTCCGACGACCCGCTACCGATCGATGTCAGCGGGATAAGCAACACCACGGTGGTCTACGACATCATCGTCAATCCCCCGGTAACCCGTCTGATGGTAACCGCGGCGGCACGAGGGGCCGGGACAATCGGCGGAAAAGCGATGCTAGACGAGCAAATGGCCCTTGTCGCCGATTTCATTAGGCGCTAGCATGATGATATATCAAATATGATATCGGGGATTTCGAGAATACAGGGTGGGATCGACTGAAATCCTGAGGGTCCTCGCCTTGAGCCAAGCCAAACAATAAAAGTGGGAACAGGCTTCAGTGAATATGGCAATGAACAGAGAGCAGGCGGCAGGCGCCTCCATTCGCATCAGCCGTCTGGAAAAGCGCTTCGGCAACGTATTTGCCGTCAATGGCGTGGATATCGATATAGCAGCGGGCGAGTTCCTGGCGCTCCTGGGACCTAGCGGCTCCGGCAAGACCACCATCCTGATGAGCGTGGCGGGCTTCGAGTTCCCGACGAGCGGAAGCATCCATGTCGATTCCGAGGACCTGACCTATCTCCCGGCCAACAAGCGCAATCTGGGTATGGTGTTCCAGAACTATACGCTGTTCCCGCACATGTCGATTTTGGACAATGTCGCCTTTCCCTTGAAGATGCGTGGCATGGCGAAGGCGGATCGCTACGCGAGTGCCGAGGAAGCGCTCGCCACGGTGCGGCTCGCCGGCTATGGCGGGCGCTTTCCCAACCAGCTGTCCGGCGGCCAGCAACAGCGCGTCGCTCTCGCCCGCGCCATCGTCTATCGCCCACGCGTGCTGCTGATGGACGAGCCCCTGAGCGCGCTCGACAAGAATCTGCGCGAGGACATGCAGCTCGAGATCAAGCGGCTGCATGCTGAACTCGGCATCACGGTTATCTTCGTGACCCACGATCAGAGTGAAGCACTGACCATGGCCGACCGGGTCGCGGTGCTGAAAGACGGCGAGATCCAGCAGATCGGCCCCTCGCGCGAACTTTACGAGCGGCCGGCCAATCTCTTCACGGCCGGCTTCATCGGCGAAATGAACTTCATCGACGTCACGGTGGAAAGCGTCGGCGACACAGTCACCGTTCTGCTGCCGTCGGGCGAGCGCTGGAACGTTCCAGCCGATGCCGTGGTCGAAAAGATCGAGGCAGCTCGGAAAGCCGTGCTCGCGGTCAGGCCGGAGCGGCTTGAACTCGGCGCCGCCGGCTCTGCCTTTATCTTGCAGACCAAGCTTTCTGACGTGGTCTATGCCGGCTCCGCGCTGCTTTTGATCGGCAGCCTGCCCGACGGAACCGAAATCCGTGCCCGCCTGCCTGGCGCATCTGACCTGACAGCGCTGACGCGCGGCGCGACCGCCACGTTCAGTGTACCGAAGGACGCGATCCTGCTTTATGCCGGAGGCGCGAAATGACCACCGCCACCCGATCGCAATTCTGGCATTCGGACGGGCGGCGCCTCAGCGGCTTTGCCACCCTTCTGCTGCTTTCCCCCTTCTTCGCAATCATCGGCTTCGTCTTTATCTATCCGATCGGGCAGTTGCTCTATATCAGCTTCATGGAGCCGGTGCCGACGCTGGACAATTATGCCCGCGTCGTTACCAATCCGGTCTATGCCCGCGTGCTGCTGCGCACGATCTGGACGGCCGTGCTCGTCACCGGCCTTGCCGTCCTTCTCGGCTTTCCCGTCGCCTATTTCATGAGCCGTGCGCGCGGCACGGTCGCGGCGCTGGTCGGCGTTTGCGTGATCTTGCCGCTTTGGTCGAGCGTGCTGGTGCGCACGGCCGCCTGGTCATTCCTGTTCCAGCGCGAAGGCCTCGTCAATTCCGGACTGATGGCAGTCGGCATCACCTCGGAACCGCTGAAGCTGCTATACACCCAGGGCGCCGTTGTTGTCGCGATGACCCATGTCCTGCTGCCGTTCATGATCCTGCCGATCTTCGGCTCGCTGCGCGCCATCCCCAACGATTACCTGAGAGCCGCCGCCGTGTTGGGCGCGACGCGCCTGCGCGCCTTCTGGGAGGTGATCCTGCCGCTCAGTCTGCCCGGCATCGCCAGCGGTTCTCTGTTGGTATTCCTGACTGCGCTCGGCTTCTTCATCACGCCGGCGCTGCTCGGTTCGCCACAGGAACTGATGATCGCGACGCTCGTCTCGCAGCAGATCCGCGAAGTTCTGGACTGGCCCTTTGCCTCCGCACTGGTCGGCGTGCTGACACTGTTCGTCACGGTTCTCGCGCTGGTCTTCAGCAAGACGTTGCGCTTCGACCGCCTGATGGGAGCCCAGTCATGAGAGCACCCGTCGACAGAGGATCACTGGCGCTCAGCGCATATGTCTACGCCGTGCTCGCCTTCATCGTCATTCCGCTGGTCATCGTTATTCCCATGTCCTTCGGCAGCAGCGACTACCTGGAATTTCCGCCGCGCGGCTTCACGCTGAAATGGTATGAGGAATATTTCGGCAGCCGGCAATGGCGCAACGCGACCTGGCTTTCCGCGCAGGTCGCATTTCTGACAGCCATTTGCGCTTCCGTTATCGGCACGGCGGCAACCTATGCCATGGTGCGCGGCCGGGGCAGTCTCGCAACCCTGTTCCAGATCCTGCTGATTGGGCCGATCATCGTACCCCATATCGCGCTGGCGGTCGGGCTCTACCTGTTCTTCCAGTCGATCGGTCTGTCCGGCACCGTTCCAGGCTTCGTGCTGGCCCATACGATCCTGGCACTGCCCTTCGTCGTTTTCACCACAGCCTCGGCGCTCGGAAAGGTCGATGCCAATCTGGAGGCGGCGGCGATGAGTTGCGGCGCCTCCCGCCTCAATGCATTCCGGTTGATCACCCTGCCGCTCATACTGCCGAACGTGGTGAGCGGCGCACTGTTCGCCTTCATCATCTCCTTCGACGAACCGGTCGTGTCGTT
Organism: Neorhizobium phenanthreniclasticum; assembly: GCF_040066075.1. NCBI lineage: Bacteria > Pseudomonadati > Pseudomonadota > Alphaproteobacteria > Hyphomicrobiales > Rhizobiaceae > Neorhizobium > Neorhizobium phenanthreniclasticum. The sequence continues at coordinate 40,403 of NZ_JBEAAL010000002.1, read as the reverse complement.
CTTCCTGTCGGGCGTCCGCTACAAGACCCTGCCGCGGCGCATGTTCGAGGATATCGAGCAGAACCTGACGCCCATCATTCCGGCGATCGCCACGCTGCTGATCGTCCTTTCAATCGCGATCCTTCTCATTGCCTACCTGATGCGATCGCGGGCCAAGACCTAAACGGGAACCACCAGCGGAATCCCCAAAACAAGAGGAGAACGTCTATGCCTAAGCAGAACTGGAAATGGACCACGGCAGCACTGGCCATTGCTGCCGGACTTGCCACCGCAGCACCTGCGGTCTCGCAGGAACTGGAAGACCAGCTTGTCATCGCCACGACGGGCGGCCTGATGGGGAACTCCCTGACCAAGTATTTCTACGAGCCTTTCGCCAAGGCGAAGGATGTCGAGGTTGTGCCCGTCGCCATCGAGGTTCCCGACCAATGGGCGCGTTCTGAAGCCATGATGCGCACCGGCAATGTCGAATTCGACATCGTCACCGCCACCGGGCCCGACCTCGTCGCTCGGACGGAAATGCTGGAAAAGATAGATTGCTCCAAGCTCCCGAGCATCCAGAAATTCGGCGTTTCGGATGCCTGCACGGAATATGGCGTGGTCCGCACGACAGGCGGCATGCTGATTAACTACAACACCGAAATATTCAAGGACAAGGCGCCCAAGACCTGGGCCGACTTCTGGAACGTCAAGGATTTCCCCGGTCCGCGCGGCCTGCCTGACACCGGCGACCGCGACTGGTGGGTGCCCGTCGCGGCCCTTTTGGCCGACGGCGTGAAACCCGAGGAGCTTTTCCCGCTCGATATCGACCGCGCCTACAAGAAGCTGGACGAGATCCGTCCGCACGTGGCCGTATGGTGGAAGACCGGCGACCAGGTGCAGCAGATCATGCGCAACAAGGAAGTGGTCATGACCATGAGCTATTCCGGCCGCGCGCTGGCTGTGGTCAAGGAAGGCGCCCCGGTTGCCATGTCCTGGGACGGCGCCATCCGCGATACCGGCTACATGTCGATCCTGAAGGGTGCGCCCGACAAGAATGCTGCACTCGCCTATCTCGACTTCTTCTACGCCAATTCCGAAGCGCATGTGCCTTTCATGCGCGACGTCAATTACGCGACCGGGAGCAAGACCGTCTACGACACGCTGAGCCCGGAAGAAGGCAAGCTGTTCGCCACCTCGGCAGAGAACTATCCGAAACTGGTCAAGCCGGATTTCAAGTGGATCGGCGCCCATCGTGACGAGTTGCGTGCACGCTGGACAGCCTGGCTGACCCGGTAATGCTTCAAGCGGAAGGGCGGCAATCACGCCGCCTCTCCGGCGCGACCCGGACATCCGGTCCTCCCCTCTGGCAACAGGCACGCCGGGTCGCGCCCTCCCGAACACAGGACGAATTCCATGGATCACACCAGTGACCCGAATGCCATGCGTTACGTCATCGATCCCAAGCGGCTCGATCTCGTCGCCGAATTCCGCAAAAGCCCGCTTGGTGTTCACAGCCCGGAGTTGCGGGCGATGCTGGCTAAAATGCGCTGGGGCAAGGCGCAGGGCCGCCTGGTGCTGATCGTTCTGGAGGCGGGCAAGGCCTGGCGCCTGTCGCGCATCCCCGAGCGCCGTGGCGACCCCATGCCCTTCGTCGACGACCGCATCTTCACCTCGTTGGCCGAGGCGGAATGGCATGTCTTCAAGATCCGTTGGCAAGCCATGACCGGTGTAAAGCTACCTCCGGAGTACCAAGGTGATCTATAAGACCAACGAATATCTCGGCTATCCCGACCGCATCAGCATTCCGGCCGGAGAGACCGTCAAGTTCCAGCTGTCGAGCAAGCGGGAAAAGGTCAGGGTCGAAGTCCTGCGCCTGCGCTGCGGCGATGTGGATACCAATGGCCCGGGCTTCAAATACGACGTGATGGACAGTGCTATCGATGGCGTCCATGCCTGCCTCGATCAGGAAATCCGCCCGGGCTCCTGCGCGGTGATCGCACACGGCGGCACGCTTTCTCCCAGCGGCGACGCCTGGTCCTTCGGCGCCTATATATTTCCGACCCGTATTGCCGACAATGCCAAGGCCATCATGGGCAATTGGTGTCAGGACACCGGGCGCGGCTATGGGCTGGAAATCGACACGGAAGGCCACCCGGTTCTGGTTCTCGGTTCGGCTCGTTTCGCGCTGAAGTCAAAAGCGCGCGAACGTATCTGGTCCTTCGTTTCGGCGACCCTGGATCTCGCCAACGAGACCGCGACGCTATCGCTGATAGTGCCTGCCGATGGTACGCGTCCGGCCGCAGCCCACGCCGAAACGTTCTACCTGCCGGCAGACGTGCAGCTCGATTCCGGCCGCGACTTCCTCATCGCCGCCCATCATCTTGACGAAGCGCAGAAATACACCGGCCATTTCGACGGCAAGATCGAAGCGCCGCGTGTGTTTTCACAGGCCTTGGAGGCCGAGACCCTGCGCGTCTTCGATTGGCAGCCGCGCACCGGTGCGGCCGCCCAGGGCCTCGTCGCCTTCTGGGATTTCGGCGACGGCATCACCACTCTCGCAGTGAAGGATCTCTCGGCCAATTGCCTGAATGGAAGACTGCATCAATTGCCGCGCCGCGGCGTCACCGGCTTCTTCTGGTCGGGAGCTGTCCATGATTTCCGGCTGGCGCCAAGGGAATATGCGGCCATCCACTTCCACAGCGACGATATCTACGATTGCCAATGGCAGACCACGTTTTCGCTCGACGTCCCGGACGATTGGCGCACCGGCGTCTATGCTCTGCGGCTGACGCCGGTCGGTGACACACCGGAGCCGGATTGCGAAAGCTACGTCACCTTCTTCGTCACGCCGGGCAAGAAGACGCGGCGCGCCGATCTGGTCGTCGTCCTTTCGGTCGCTACCTATCTTGCCTATGCCAACAGCGCGCTGCGCCTCTATCAGGTGCATTTCGAGACGCTGATGGAGCATGTGCTGTGGCTGCCACCGGACGATGTCTACATGCAGGAGCATCCGGAGATCGGCCAGTCGACCTATGATTGCCATATCGACGGCTCCGGCCGTGCCTATTCGTCCTGGCTGCGTCCGGTTCTGAGCATGCGGCCGCGCGGCTACTGGTTCAACCTGATCAACGACACCCACATCCTCGATTGGCTCGAGGAAAAGGGCATCGCATACGACATCATCACCGATGTGGAACTGGACCGTGAAGGCGCCCGAGCGCTCAAACCCTACCGCGCCATGATGACGCCGACCCATGCGGAATATTACTCGTTCAACATGATGAACGGTATCATGCAGTATCAGAATGCCGGCGGTCGGCACATTTCCATGGGCGGCAATGCCTTTTACTGGCGCTGCGGTTTCCATCCGGCGGCCCCGGCCGCGCTGGAGGTTCGCCGCGGCATGGCCGGCACCCGCACATGGGAATCCGAGCCCGGCGAGGTGCATCTCGCCGGCACAGGCGAACCAGGATCGCTCTGGCGCCATAGCGGCTTTGCCCCGCAGAAACTGGTCGGTACCGGATTTTCGGCAATGATCAACGATGCCTGCACCTATTATGTCCGCATGCCGGACAGCGAGAACGCCCGAGCGGCCTTCATCTTCGAAGGCGTGGGCCAGGACGAAAAGCTCGGCAATTTCGGCTTCCGCTACGGCGGCGCAGTCGGCAGCGAGATCGACCGGCTGGACTACGAACTCGGCACGCCGCGCCATACCCTGCTGCTTGCCACCTCCGAAGGCCTCGGCGCCGGCGCCCTGCCGACACCGGAGGAATTCCGCACCATGGTCGATGGTCTCGATGGTACCCAGAATGCACTCGTCCGCGCCGACATGGTGTTCTTCGAGACGGCTAATGGTGGCGCTGTCTTCGCGTCCGGCTCGATAACCTATGGCATGTCGCTCGGCTACAACAATTACGACAACAATATCAGCACGATCACGCTGAATGTCGTCAAACGGTTCCTTGACCCCGAACCCTTCTTCATGCCGGAAGCGGCGTGAGAGCAGAGTGTCCGGCGGATCAAACCGCCACAGCATCGCAAGAGACGATCATGGCAGACAACACGTTCCAATCCCCTGAATTCGGCACCGTCAATCTCGGCCAGCGCAAGACGCGGCCGATGTTCGCCGACGAGCATTGGCAGAGCCAGCCCTGGTATGAGACGCCGCGCGAGGACCCTGCCGTCCCCGAGGTTTATACCTATACCAACGACATTTCCTATAATCCGGGCGACGAGGTGGTGTTCCACTCGACATCCACGGCGAAGAGCTGGAGCCTGCAGATCTACCGGGACGGATACCTGCCGGAAATGCTGCACGAGGCCGAGATCGAGGGCGTATTCACGCCGACGCCTAAGGATGCTTACAAGAACGGCTGCAAATGGCCGGTGAGCCATCGCTTCACGCTGCCGATCGATCTGCGTTCCGGTTTCTACCGCGTGGTTTCCTCCTGCGAACGCGCCGACGGCACCCGCTTTGTGCAGCATCACTTCTTCGTCGTACGCCCCACCGAAAAGACCCGCCGGGCAAAAATCCTGATGATACTGCCGACTGGCACCTGGACGGCCTATAACGATTTCGGCGGTGCCAACCATTATTTCGGCGTCGAGGGCGAGGATGGCTGCCAGCCCTCCGGCGTGCTGTCGCTGGAGCGGCCGTGGACCCGCGGCATCGTCTGGCTGCCGGCCGGGGCACCGCGCATCTGCGCGGATCCCGGCCCGGAAATGGGTGATGCGCCGCGCTATCCGATGAAGGAATGGGCCTTCGCCAACGGGTTCGGCCAATATTACGCGGCCGCCGGCTGGGCGCAGTTCGATCGCCATTTCGCTGTGTGGGCAGAGAAGGAAGGCTTCGAACTCGACATCATCACCCAGACCGACCTCCATTACCGGCCTGAATTGCTTGACGCTTATCCCTGCCTGACGATCATTGGCCATGACGAGTACTGGACTTGGGAAATGCGCAAGGCAATCGAAAGCTATATCGAAAAGGGCGGCAGGCTCGCCCGGTTCGGCGCCAATTTTCTCTGGCAGATTCGGCTGGAGGACGACGGCAAGCGGCAGGTCTGCTACAAATTCAAAGCGATCCACAAGGATCCGGTCGTCGGCACCGACAGGGCCAACCGGCTGACCACCGCCTGGGAAGACAGGAACGTTCGCTGGCCAGGCGCCTCCACTGTCGGCGTCAACGGTGCGCACGGCATGTATGCTTCCTGGGGCGGTTTCGCGCCGAACGGCCAGAAGGGTTTTACCGTCTACCGTCCAATGCACTGGGCGTTCGAAGGCACGGGCCTGCATTACGCCGATATCTTCGGAGACAAGCAGCGCATCTTCGCCTACGAGGTTGACGGTCTCGATTACACCTTCCGCCATGGTCTGCCCTTTCCGGTCGAAGTTGAAGGCCAGCCGGAAAGCATCGAGATCCTTGCAATGGCGCCGGCCGTTCTTGCCGAGGACGAACCGCAGGGCGATGGTTTTCGCTACTATGTACGTGGCACCGACCACGAAGGGCTCGTGCAATGCGTCGAGGGCGAGGTGACCCCGCAAGGGCTGGCCAAGTACAAATACGGTTCCGGCATGATGGTGCATATGATCAGGGGCAAGGGCGAGGTAATCACTGCTGCTACCTGTGAATGGGTCATGGGCCTGAAGCGCGGCGATCCTTTCACCCAGCGCATTACCCGCAACATTCTGGACCGGTTCACGGTCGGCTGGAGTAATAAGCGGGGGCACAGATGACAACTCGATTGAACGATGATCTGGGAGGGCCGCGCCGATGACCAGCGCCATCACCAGGGAGCGGCAGCCCGCTCCGCGCATCCGCGATGCCCTGGAGCTTGTGCGCATAGCCCGGTCGTTGCGTCGCGACACCATCAATCTGGTGGCGCCGACGGGCCAGGGCTATGTGCAGCAGGGGCTTGGTGCGGCCGATCTCTTCGCCGTGCTTTACTTCGCGGAGCTGCGGCTTGATCCGAGCGATCCTCATTGGACAGATCGTGACCGCTTCCTACTTTCCACCGCCCACAACACGGCGATCTTCTATGCGACGCTTGCCGCGCGCGGCATGGTCGATGCCGCCGCGGTCGCCGATTACTGCAAGGACGGTTCGGTGTTCGAGGTCAATGCTTCGGAACGCATCGGAACGCCCGTCGAGGCGACGCTCGGCTCATTGGGGCAGGGGCTGTCCGTCGGCATCGGCATGGCGCTTACTGCCCGCCGCCGCGGGTCGTCGGCCCGTATCTATGTCTTGCTGGGCGATGGTGAATTACAGGAGGGTCAACTCTGGGAAGCCGCCCTTTTTGCCGGCAGCGCCGGGCTCTCCAATCTCTGCCTGATCGTTGACGACAATCGCATGCAGGTCGAGGGCCATATCGACAAGGTCGTCTCCGTCGCGCCGATCGCCGAGAAGTTTTCCGCCTTCGGCTGGGTGGCGGAGGAGATTGACGGTCATGATATTCTGGCACTGCTCGCGGCGCTCGACCGTGCCCGCGAACGCGACAAGCCAACCTGCCTGGTTGCCGCGACGCTGGCCGGCAAGGGCGTTCCCTCGCTCGAAGGCATTCTTGCCCATAACCTGAAACTGCCGCCAGACGTCGCCGCCGAGGCGCTTGCAGCGCTTGGCGATGCGGAGGAGGCGAAATGAGCGAGAAACAATCCCTCGAAGTTCTCGATTTCAACGCCCGGAGTTCCGCGGCGGCGAGCGCCGTCAAGCACTACGGCGAGGCGCTGTTGGAAGCGGCCAAGCGCGACGAACGTATCGTGTGCCTCACCGCCGACCTGACGCTGCCGACCGAGACCGACCTGTTCCGCGACGGGATACCGGAACGCTTCCATCAGGTCGGCATTGCCGAGGCGAACATGATCGGCATTGCCGGCGGCATGGCGCGCGGCGGCGAAATTCCCTTCGTTCATAGTTTCTGCGTGTTCGCGACACGACGCTGCTACGATCAGGTGGCGATGCAGATCGCCTATCCGCGCGCCAATGTAAAAGTGGTCGGCGTCATTCCTGGACTCACGACTTTGCTCGGCGTTTCCCATCAGGCAATCGACGACATGGCGCTGATGAGGGCGTTGCCGAACATGGTGGTGATCGAGCCAAGCGGACCCGCGCAGGTACGCGCCGCGGTCGCCGCCATAGCGGCATATGACGGACCTGTCTATCTGCGCCTGAAGCGCGCCGACGGTGCCGAGAAGGCCGCGGAAGCGGCTTCCGATTTCAAGATCGGCGAGATGCGGGTGCTGCGGTGGGGCACAGGCGGCCTGATCGTCGCCTGTGGCATGATGGTGGATATCGCGTGCGATGCGGCTGATCGTTTGGCCGGCGTGGGCGTCGATGTGACGGTGGTCGACATGGCGACGATCAAGCCGCTTGATCCTGCTCTTGTCGACCTCGCGCGAAAAATGCCGCTGATCGTCACGGCGGAAAACCATTCGATCATTGGCGGCTTGGGCAGTGCCGTTGCCGAACTGCTGATGGAAAACGACGTCCATGTGAAATTCCGCCGTGTCGGCGTGCGCGACACGTTTGCCGAGGGAGGCACCACTTCCTACCTGTTCGAGAAATATGGTCTCTCGGCCGGAGCGCTTGCGGCAACCGTCCGCGAAGCGGCGAAGAGCGCGGCATCATGACCGCCCGTGCTCAATCTTGCCTCTCAGGCCGCCCCTCCGGCGGTCGGCGGTGTCATGAAACGTGTGCCGCCGGATTTTTCGAGCAGGCGCACGAGGTTCTGTCCGCCTTCCATCATGTCGGCCTGGATCGACTCGCGCACCTTGTCCGGCCGGCGCTGGCGCAAGTATTTCAGCACCGAAAGGTGCTGATGCTCGTTCGGATAGGTCGGCGGCGCGCTCGGATAATGGAAGTTCAAGAGCGGCCCGTTGCGCATCCAGATATCGTCGAGGATCGCCAAGACCTCGGGCAGCTCGGAGCCTTCGTAGAGGCCACGATGAAACTGCCAGTTGGCGCGCACGGCATCCGACCAGCGCTGCTGCTGCTCGGCGCTGATAAGTTCTTCATGGATCGCTTCCATGTGGTCGATATCGGCCTCGGAAACGCGCGTGGTCGCGTGCTCGGCGGCAAGGCCTTCCAGGAACAAGCGTACGGTGCGCAGCTCGATATATTGCTTGGCCGTCATGTGCGACACCATTATCGAGCGTCCTGCCTGCATTTCCAGCGCCCGGCCACGTACCAGTTGCATCAGCGCCTCGCGGATCGGCGTTTCGGACACGTTCATGGTTGTCGCGAGATCGCGGATCTTGAAGCGGTGGCCCGGCCAGAAGCGCCCCTCCATCAGTGCTTGGCGGAGATTGTTGTAGACCAGCCCTGTAAGGCTGTCGCGGGCAACGGGGCCGACCCCGTTATCACCAATCATCTGGTCAAATTCGGCCATGTTCAATCCTCGAAAGGGGTGCTTTACCGGCATGGATCCGCACAAAGCCCCGAAACTCAATTATATATAATATAGGAGAGCGCAGTGCAGTGCGATAGCCCGGCAATGCGAAATGCTGCAAAATCAACATATATATGCGCAATCTCACGTCGTCGTCCATGCCCGACCCCGACAACTGTGACGCAAAATGATTGCTGTGCCAGGACGTCGCAAGATCGGATTTAATGCCGCCCTTATCCTGAAAATCTGGGCCGGCCAGCGCATACGACACAGAGTCATGCTTGCTTTCCAGATAAAATATATGATATATCGAAATCATAATGGAGAATTTCCCATGTCGGATTTAATCAATGCCCGGGATGCTGCGTTGCGCGCGCGTGCTGAAAAAGTTGTGCCGAGCGGAATGTGGGGTCATCTCCATGCCGTTAAGCTGCCGGAAGCCTATCCGCAGTTTTTTGCCCGGGGTGAAGGCGGCGTCGTCTGGGATGTCGACGGCAATCGCTATGTCGATTTCATGTGCAGCTGGGGTCCGAACCTACTCGGCCATCATCATCCGGAAGTCGAGGAAGCCGCTGAGCGTCAGCGCCGTTTGGGTGATTGCCTCAACGGTCCCGGCGAAGTGATGGTGGAACTTGCGGAGATGCTGGTCGATACCATCGCTCATGCTGATTGGGCACTGTTCCAGAAGAACGGAACGGATGCGACGACGACCTGCGTGACCGTGGCACGCGCGGCTACGGCTAAGCGCAAGGTCCTCGTGGCCAAGGGTGCCTATCACGGTGCGGTCCCTTGGTGCTCCCCGTCGCTGGTCGGTGTTACGGCGGAGGATCGTGCGCATCTGATATATTATATTTTCAACGATATTGAATCGCTTGAAAATGCGGTCAAAGAGGCCGGCGACGATATGGCGGCCATCGTCGTCTCGGCCTATCGCCATGATCTAGGTTTCGATCAGGAACTGCCGACTGAGGATTTTGCCAAGGCGGCCCGCCGTCTCGCTGACAGTAAGAATGCAGCCCTGATCCTCGACGAGGTCCGCGCCGGCTTCCGTCTGTATACGGCCGGCAGTTGGGAGCCGCTCGGCGTGCGTCCGGATCTCTCCGCCTGGAGCAAGGCGATCGCGAACGGTTATGCGCTTTCCGCCGTCACCGGCAGCGACTGGTTGCGCAAGGCCGCATCCCAGGTCTTCGTCACAGGCTCGTTCTGGGCCGGCGCCGTGGCCATGGCGGCGGCACTGGCGACGCTGAAGGTCGTGCGCCGCGACGACGTCCCGGCCAAGGTCAGCTATCTCGGCCAGATGCTGCGCGATGGTCTCGAAACCCGATCGCGCCAGTTCGGCGTCTCGATCCGCCAGTCCGGCCCGGCGCAGATGCCGACTGTGTTGTTCGACGATGATGCAGATTTTGCCAAGGGTTCAGCCTTCTGCAGGGCCGCTCTTGCCAAGGGCGTCTATTTCCATCCAAAGCACAACATGTTCCTGTGTGCTTCCCATACAGAAGCCGATATCGCCGAGGCGCTGGTGGCGGCAGAACACGGATTTGCAGCAGTATCGGCCTCGGGGGATTCATCCTAAGTGCAAGGCTTACAATCGTGTTGATGTCTCGGGAGGACGCGGGACACGGCACACTTCAAGAACGCTTCGCCGGCGTTGCGCCTCGTCGCCGGCCGCGGTCGCGCCAAAGCCGTAGCCGCGGAATCGGCGACCGGAAGTTGGGAGGAGTTCTAGAGCAATTCCAGCAAATGCATGAAGCAATTGCCGCCTTCGGATGCCAGTCATCCGGAGGCGTTTCCGCTACCAGCAAGCCCTCCCACAGTTCGACGATTGCGATGTATTCCCGGCCGTCGTCGATCGGCGCTCCATGAGTGCGCACTTGCGCGAAAACCCGCTCGGCGATCGATCTGCGGGTTTGTTCCGTCGCCGTTCCCAATGACCCAAGTCGCTTATTAGTCATGACTGGATTAGCAATCCGTTTGCGAACCCGCACTTGAAATCGACAGTGTCGACCACATCTATTGCTCACCTCCCGTATCGACGGCCTCCTGCTCGACGACCTGTCGTCGGCGTTCGAGTCCGTCCGGGATCGGAAGAAGGGCGCTCCCCCACCGGGTTGAGCGCCCTTTCTGTTCCCGAAGCCGTTAGCGCTAGCCATGGAACCTGAAGCTCCCGCGCCGCATTCCGCTTGTTTGCCCTGTCGAGAACAGCCATGGCCAGCGACAAGCTTTCGACCTGCCGATCCAAGCGCGACTTCCAGAAGACTGCCGAGCCGAGTGGGAAGACGCAGATCGCCCACAGCAACCGGCGACGCTTTGTCATCCAAAAACGCGATGCGACCCGACTGCATTATGACCTGCGCCTCGAGCTCGAGGGCGTCTTCAAGTCTTGGGCGGTCACCAAAGGACCGTCGCTCGATCCCCATGACAAGCGGCTGGCGGTCGAGGTCAAGGACCATCCACTCGACTACGGCGACATTGAAGGCACCATTCCGAAAGGCCAATATGGCGGCGGGACCGTGATGCTCTGGGATCGTGGCTATTGAGAGCCGGAGGGCAAGGAGAGTACCGAACACGCCCTGACGAAAGGCGATTTCAAGTTCACGTTGGAAGGAAAATGCCTGCATGGCAGTTTCGTGCTGGTGCGGATGCGCAAGGATCGCGAGCGCAGCAAGCGCACCAATTGGCTGCTGATCAAACACCACGACGAGTTTTCCGTCGCCGAAAACGGCGCCGCAATCCTGGAGGAGAACGATACGTCCGTCGCCTCCGGTCGCGCGATGGAGATGATCGCTGCCGGCAGGGGGCGCAAACCCAAGCCGTTCATGGTCGAAGGCGGACATGTCCGGGCCGATGCGGTCTGGGACAGCAACCAAGGTCTCGCCGCGGCCGAACGGAAAGCTGCCGCTCGCGGTGACGACGAGGCCGACACGGTTACTTCGGTCGATCTTCCCGATTTCATCCCCCCGCAGCTTTGCCAAACGTTGGAGCGTCCACCGGTGGGTGCCGGGTGGATCCACGAAATCAAAATCGATGGCTACCGGATCCAGACGCGTGTCCTCGATGGTGATGCGGCGCTGAAGATTCACAAGGGGCTCGACTGGACGGCCAAATATCCCGAAATCGCCGAAGCGGCCTTCGCGCTTCCCGATTGCATCGTCGATGGCGAAATCTGCACCCTCGATGAAAATGGCGCGCCGGATTTCGCGGCCCTGCAGGCCGCACTCTCGGAAGGCAAGACCGACAACCTCGTCGATTTCGCTTTTGACCTCCTCTATGGCGGCGGTGAGGATGTGCGATCCCAGCCGCTCGTCGAAAGAAAAGCTCGATTGCAGGTACTGCTTGCCGATGCCGGAAACGATCCCCGTATCCGTTTCGTCGAGCATTTCGAGACAGGGGGCGATGAGTTCCGGCCCACGCGGCCACCTCGCTCCCCGTTTGGCCTGCCTTCCCACCGAACCGCCGCCGCTCCGATGTCCTGGGTCGTTATTCAGCGTTTTTCATCACTCAGCATGTGATCTGCCAGGCTATAGCAGTGGCTCGCCTGATAGGCGTTCCGGCCCCGATTCATGTGCGTCAGGTTGAACGTCCGGATGGCCAGCAACGCTCGAGGCTCCGCGAGGAATTTGCCGATCGAGGAGAAGCCGCGAACCCTGATGCCGAAAATGTCGTCGCCTCGCGGGAAGAAATAGCTAACATCCTCCGGCATCACGACGCAGCGCTCAAGAAAAGCTTCGTCCACTTGGTCGTGATCGAGCGAATGGTCGGTGGTGAAATTGGAAAGATGCACCACGAAAAGCGCGCGGACGCCCGCGCCGTCCGCATAGAGCGAGAAAAGCTCCATCCAGCTCGCATTGATGCGAACGAGCGCCTTGCCCGGAGTCGACGGCAGACAAGAAACCGACCAGTAGTGCCGTTCGGTCCGGCAGGGGATCGGGATACAGTCGCGGCCGTAACGCCTGAGAATCTCCAGAACCTCTGGCGCCTGCGGTCGGCCGAGCAGCTTCTCAAACCGGACGAGATATTTGAAGCGCAGTTCCAGTGACTCCGAACGCTCGTCGGCGTCGCGCAGGGTCGTCTTGCCCTCCATCCAATCGCGCTGCCGCTGGAGATCCAACAATTGGCTCAGACCGGTGCTGCTTGGTCGGCGAGCGGCGTTCATCGGCGGTCCAGCAGTCTCGTCACCGCCTCGCAGACAAGGGCGGGGACGCTTTCAGTGTCATCCAGATAGGCACTTTCCAGCAGGCCGTCCGAAAGCGCGACGAGGAGGGACGCGGTGACGGAAGGAGCGGGATCGCCGTCTTCTGCGAGAAGGTTCTCGAGGCTGTTGTGATACCAAATGCGGCGCGCATTGATCGCCTGCCGCACAGGGCTGGCTGGATCGGGATATTCGGCCGCCGCGTTGAGAAATGGACACCCCCGCCAGCCTCCCGCGGTCACAGCCTCGCTGATGCGCCCCATGATAGCCAGGATCATTTTCCGAGGAGGTTGCTTGTGAAGGGAGGCCACTGCCGCCCGGCCGAGCCGGTCTATCTCTTCGAGATAGGCGACGACGAGGTCATCCTTCGAGGGAAAGTGATTGTAGAAGGTCGCCTTGGCCACGCCGGCTTCTGCGATGATGCGGTCTATGCCGACAGCATGGATGCCCCCCTCGTAGAAAAGTCGCATCGCGGTGTCCAGCAGACGACGGCGCGCGGGCCCGGCTTCAGGTGGGGTTTCAGATGTACGTTGCTTCATTGGTTGACTTTAACAGACAGGTCTGTACAGTGCAAGAAGTAGACAGACCTTTCTGTATAGGAGAGATATTATACAGCCCCGAGAGACAGCCGAAGTCATCCGTCGGTTCAACCAGGCGTTTGAGGAACACGATCCTGTGATCTTCGAAGACCTGATCGCACCGGATTGCGTCATGGAGTCGATCCAGCCGGCGCCGGACGGCACGCGCTATGCAGGCTACGACGTTAACCTGGCGTTCTGGCAGGCCATGGCGGCCGACCGCGTCAACCGCTTCGAGGTAGAAGAGACTTTTGTCATGGGCGATCGCGCCAATATCCGCTGGCGCTTCCATTTCGGCGACGGCGGCTCGGTGCGCGGGGTCAGCCTGATCCGTGTCCGCAACGGCCGGATCGTCGAGGCCCTGGCCTATGCCAAAACCCCCGGTCAATCGGCGCCCTTGCCGGAGTAACCCGCTGCCAGAACGACAAGACAGGCGAGAGCCGCAAGCATCGTCGTTTTTCTTTGTTCAATCGCAGCCCCTTCATCATCGACCACTCGCTCGGGATGGACGACGGTTTCATCACGCAACGAGGTGAGAACATGACCAGTGACACCAAAATTACCCGCGACATCGTGGAACGCTTCCACAACGCATTTGAGAAGCATCGCCCCGAAGACCTCGATGATTTGGTCGGCGAGGGCTGTATTCTCGAAATACGGCCCCGGCCCCGGATGGAGCGCGCTACGAAGGGCGTGAGGCTTGCCTCACTTTCTGGAAGAGCGTGGCGTCGTCCGCCAATCTTGTCTTCAAAGCTGAGGAAATCTCCGCGATGGGCGACCGCGGGATCATCCGCTGGCAGCTTCGCTGGAGCGAGCGCGAAGCGGACCGGGTTCGAGGCGTCAACCTCATGCGGGTTCAGGACGGAAAGATCGTCGAGGGTCTGGGATACGTGAAGGGAGGCTGACGTTCCGATCGCGAACCGACGATCCTCACGGGTCGCTATCCCAGACCATGCACGGCGGCGTGCCGCCGGAATAGGGCGCCAGCCGAAGGAGCAGACCCATCATCATAGCCGGTTACACCCGCACCGACGCTGAGAAGCGGAACGGCCTCGTGGAGGCCTTCAAGGGCATGGTCGAACGCGCGAGAGCGCACGACGGCTGTCTCGACTTCTCCATAAGCGCGGACGCGGTCGATCCGGAGCGCGTCAATCTTTTCGAATGCTGGCGCGACCAGACCACGCTGGACGCCTGGCGCAGGGTCGCAAAGGGGCCGCGCGGGAAACCTCGGAAGGTCGCCGTAAGTCTCTACCGCACCGACAAGGCCGAAAAGCCGTTCTGAGGACGAGCCCATCGTGCCAAGAAAACCGCGTCGGTTGATCCTTGGTCCATTACAAGTCCCATACTTGCTTGCCGTAGGCGTCAAAACTGTCAGTTGGCGGGCACCCAGGCGTAGGCACCATCGGTCTTGAGCACCCGGCCGAGACCGGGGACGGAAAGTGGAAGCCGAGTACGGGAATGCGCTCGGCGGTCGCCCGGTCGAAGATGCGACGACGGGAGGCAAGGCCAGGCACGATCTCGGCACCGGCTTCGTAGAGCTCGACATCGTTCATGACCGGCTCGCGGCTAAGGGGTTACAACTGGCCTAGCTTAAACCATGAAGTGATTAAATCTTGGGCGGTGCAAGCGGTCGATGCGGCTTGCCAACTCGACGACCCTCTTTGCGGACATATCGGCGGGCCACATGGGGCTGTTCAAGCCGGCTACGATGGGAGCGGCGCCTTTTTGTCAGCGCGTATTGGTCCTTTTTACCAGTGTAGATCTCGTGTGAAGCCACAGCTTTGCCCATTCCTGATGGGAATGGGATCCATCAGAAGATGTGTCGGGCGAATCAGCTGAGAGTCGCATAAGTTTCATGCGGTTCCTCTAAGGGGAGCGCCTTTACGTTCAGGGTCTCCGCTATGGCTTCGATTATCTCTGCCGAAAACGTGTCAAAGACCTTTCAGCAGCGCGTGTCCCAGCCGGGCATGCTCGGTGCCGTGCGCGGTTTCATCGCTCCGATCAAAAGACCGGTTCCGGCGGTGGATGATATCACATTCTCCATCGCAGCCGGTGAGGCGGTCGGATATCTCGGCCCAAACGGGGCGGGCAAGTCCACCATGATCAAGATGCTGACCGGTATTCTTGCGCCATCCGCCGGCACGGTGACAGTGCTCGGCCGACATCCGCAGGCGGAACGGGTCGCCAATGCGCGTCAGATCGGTGTCGTCTTCGGTCAACGTACGCAGCTTTGGTGGGAACTGCCGCTCTTTGAGAGTTTCGAGTTGCATCGGCGCATGTATCGCATGCCGGCGGACCTCTTCGCCCGCAACCGAACCGATCTCACCGAGATGATGGGACTTTCGCCCTTTCTCGATCGCCCCGTGCGGCATCTGAGCCTTGGCCAGCGCATGCGTGCAGAGATCGCCATGGCGCTGATGCATGATCCCAGGATCCTCTTCCTCGACGAGCCGACCATCGGGCTCGACGTGGTGGCGAAGGATGTGGTGCGCAAGTTCCTCTCGCGCATCAACCGCGAACGCGGCACGACGATCATCCTCACGACCCATGATCTGCAAGATATCGAGGAGATTTGCCCGCGTCTTATCATGGTGGACGAGGGGCGGCTGTTATTTGACGGCGCAATCGGTGAGCTTCGCTCCCGCTTCGGCGCGCGCCGCCGCCTGACGCTGGAATTTGTAAGCGAACCGGGTCGCGTACGCGTTGTGGGCGCGGAGCTTGTCGGCGGGGAGGGGCGTGTTCGCGAACTCCTGATTGCCGATGATGGACGCTCTCTCATCGAGCTGTTGGCAGCCCTTGAGGCCGACGTAGACCTGCGCGACGTGCGTCTGCACGAGCCTGGCATCGAGGAGATCATCCGCACGCATTATCAGGCGAGGGCTGCGGCATGAGCGCCTTCCTCGCCCTCATCCGGGCCGCCTTCCAGCGCGAAGTCGAGCACCGGGCCAAGATGCTCGTTCGTATCCTCGGGAGCCTCGTGGAGATCGTTGCACGTGTTTCGATCTGGCAGGCGGTTTTTAGCGGACACGGCTCGATGAACGGTATCACGCTTTCCCAGATGGTTACCTATGCGCTGATCGGCGGCACGATCCTGTCCAGCTGGGATGCCACGATGATCGTGCGCGATGTCGGCACAACGATCCGCACCGGAGCGATAGGCGCGACGCTGCTGCGTCCGGTGGGCTATCCCCTTATGCTGCTCGCCGAGCAGCTAGGCGCGCGCTTCTTTGACTGGTTGCTGATTTCGCTGCCGGTGATCGCCATCATGGGGTTCTGCTACGGACTGCAATTGCCTGCGAGCTTCGGTCACGGCATTCTCTTTGTCGGTTTTCTGTTTGTCTCGCTTGCCGTGCTGATGCTGACGGGCATCCTGCTCGGTTTGTTTTCATTCTGGATTTTCGATGCTCATTCTCTCGAATGGTTCATGCGCGGCGCCTTGGCCACGCTCTCCGGTGGGCTCGTGCCCATTTGGTTCTTTCCGACCGGCCTGGCAACGGTAGCGCATGTTCTGCCCTTTTCCTGGATCACCTATCATCCGATGGCGGTCTATCTAGGAGCGCGCGATCTTGCCTCTTCCGCTCTTTACCTCGTCGCTGGTGGCGGATGGGTGATGGCCCTCGGCCTTGCCGTTGCCTTTGTCTGGTCGCGAGCCTGCGGACAGGTCGTGGTGCAGGGGGGCTGAGGGATGCGCGACACGCTGTCTCTGCTCTTCTATCTGATGCGGCTTCGGGTGCGCACGCGGCTTGAATTTCGCGCCAGTTTGGTCATCGCCTGGGCGGCACAAGCCTTCGGTTATGCGGGTGTCTTCGCCTCGATCTGGCTCATCATTACCCGCTTCGAGAATATCGGTGGCTGGACCTGGCCGCAGATGGCGCTGCTCCTCGGCTTCCATACGCTGGGTTATGCGCTTGGGGCCTGTTTCACGCTGGTGCAGTTGAGGCGCATGGAGGAGATCGTGCTCGGCGGCGAGTTTGACACGCTGCTGGTTCGGCCGCTCAACCCTTGGGCCTATCTCGTCTTTTCGGGCTTCAACATCGAATATGGCGGGCATGTGCTATTGGGGGCGGGGCTGATCGTCTGGGCGCTGCCGCAGATTCCCATCGAGTGGGATGTCGAGGCCTCCATCCTCATCTTCGGTGCTCTCGTGAGCGCGGCGCTCATTACGGCATCCATGCTCACCATGATCGGTGCCTGCGCCATGATCCTTGGCCGTGCGCGCTATCTTTTCGGCATCTATTTTGATTTTTGGGAATTGTCGCGTTATCCGGCCAGCATCTTTGCCCCGGTCTTCCAGATCGCGCTCGTTTCGGTCATGCCGCTCGGCTATATGGCATACGTGCCGGTGTCGGTCCTGCTCAAGCGGCCGGTCGCTTATCTCGGAAGTGCGGCGGAGATCGCGGCGCTTGCTGCCGGCCCGATCTCCGTTCTGGCAGCGGTCGTCTTCTGGCGCTTCTGCCTGCGCCGCTATCAGGGCGGCGGCGGATGAAAGAGCGCGCGGATAGTTATCTGTAAAATAACCATAGTTCCCTTGTCAGCTCAATTTCTAAAGGACCATCTCGTCCCAGTCTGCTCCACGTTGGCTGTGGCTCAGCGTCAGTCCACAGTCAGACGTGATGTCGCCTTGAATGACCGGAATTCCCTGAGCGCCCGGATCGAGCGACCATCATCAATGGCAGCAAGATCGAGGATCACCGCGTTGGCGATTGTCATGGGCACCACGAGTGACTGCGATTCCCCCGGTTCGCCGCGCGAAATCGAAATCTGATGTTCCGGCGCTGGATCGATGCGAGCCGCATGCAGATCCGTCAGGGCCAGCGTCTGGGCGCCGCGGTCTGCCGCGATCCTTCGAAGCTCATGCACCAGAGGGGAGGTACGGCGGAAGGTCAACAACCAGAGCACATCATATTTGCAAAATGTCGAAAGCGCCTCCGGCAGCTGGTCCACTTGGCCGCCGAGATTGACTGCGTCGTATCCGGAGCGCACCAGGCGGAGCGTGATCAGCGCCGAAAGCGCCGAGGAATGGCCGCGGCCGAAGACGAAGATGCGGCGGCTGTTGCACAGGCGCTCGGAAAAAGCACGGATGTCGGCGTCGGAGACACTGTTGCGGACGTTGTTCAACGCGGCGATCTCGCTGTCGAGCACCGAGGCGAGCAGACCACCTTCTTCTGCTCTCACAAGGCGTGCCGCCATGCGCGCGGCCGGGCTTTCGAAATCTTCACCGCCTACCATCAGGTTTGCCTGCAGGAAGCTTCGAAATTCCGGGTAGCCCTTGAAACCCAAGCGCCGCGCCAGCCTCACGGCCGAGGCGGGATGCACGCCTGCACGGAGGGAAACATCCTTCCCATTATCCATCGCTGCACGGATCGGATCCTGGACCAGGACATCGAGAAGACGCGTGTCAGCGTCCGTCAGCCGCGTCGAATGGCGGCTGATGAGATCGCCGAGCGCTTGTGGTGCCGGATCGTGTTTATCCATCAGCCTTACGATATCCTGACGCTGCGAAAATCGCGCGCGAGATCGACCCGCTCGCCGCTGTCGTTCTCAAAGAACAATGCGCGGCCAAGATCATAGGAAATCCAGAGTTCCTCTGAATGTTCTGCCACCTCGCGTCGCGGTGTTGTCACGGTCAGCCGGCCGGCCGGGCTGTCGCAATGGAGAAGTAGGTCAGATCCCGTCATTTCGGAGAGCACAAGACGCGCCGACAGCGCCGGACGCTCGGGTCTTTCCGTGTGAACGGTCAGGATTTCCGGGCGAAGACCGGCGGTTAGCCCTTTCATGCCCTGCCAGCCGGGCAGTTTCTCCGCGGCAACGAAATTGATTGGTGGTACGCCGAGAAAACCGGCGACAAAGCGGTTGCGCGGCCGATCGTAGATGACGTCGGGTCGATCGAACTGGAGAAGATGCCCGTCCTTCATGACTGCTACGCGGTCCGCCAGCGACAGCGCTTCCGTTTGATCGTGCGTCACATAAACGATGGTCGCCCTGAGCTGCCGATGCAGTTGCTTGATTTCCGTGCGCATGGCCACGCGTAGCGCATTGTCGAGGTTGGAGAGCGGCTCGTCCATCAAAAAGGTAGAGGTATTGCGCGCCATGGCGCGACCCATGGCGACCCTCTGACGCTGGCCGCCGGACAGCGCCCCCGGTTTGCGCTCAAGATACGGATCGAGCTGAAGCATGCGCGCCACTTCTTCCGCTCGGCGGTTGCGCTGCGCCTTCGGCATGCCGCGCAGCTCGAGACCGAAGGCGATATTTTCGCGCACGCTCATATGCGGGTAGAGTGCATAGTTCTGGAAGATCATCGCGATGTCGCGGTCCTGCGGCGCAAGATCATTGGCGCGTTTGCCGCCAATCTCGATCTCGCCTTCCTCGCAGCGCTCCAGCCCGGCAATCAGTCGCAGAAGCGTGGATTTGCCGCAGCCGGACGGACCGACAATGACGACGAATTCACCCGGTTGGATATCGAGTGAAACGCCATGCAATACCGGCATGCCGCCCGGATAGGCCTTGCGGATATGGCGAAGCGAAATTCCACTCATGCCGCGGTCTCCTTGTGGCGAAAGGCGCTGCGAATGGAGATCGCCAGCGTCGGCCGATCGGTTGTGAACACCTTGACGCCGAGCGCGAGTGCCTTTTCGATCTGCGAGCGCGAATGGGCCGCCCAGCAGCCGAATTCCAGGCCGGCTGCGCGGACGGCGTCGCCAAGCGCACGATCTGCACAATCGATGTGGACGCCGATCTCCGGAATGGCATGCGCCTTCGCCACCTCGATCACGGTCTCCACCCCCAGTTGGCGAAGCACGGGCGGACTGACCAGCCAGAGCCGCGGACGATTGCTGGCACGGGCCAATTCATCCAGGGAACGCACGAGGAAAGAGGAAAAGGTTGTCCGCTCCAGCATTCCATGCCGGGCGAGGAGCGTCACCACACGTGGCACGAAATCCCGATAGGGCTCGCCGTCGACACCAGGCTTGATCTCACAGCGGAAACCGACGGGGCTTGCCTCGTAAAGCGCACAGAGTTCCTGCAACGTGAGTGGATGGCCACCGCCGCCATAGTTGATCGTCGCGTCCTTCACGTCGGCCAGGGCCATGCGTGCGATTTCGCCAAACGTGTCGGTCGTGCCGTCCAGCGTCGGGTCGTGATGCACGATTATGGCGCCGTCCGCCGTCGGATGGATGTCGAATTCCACCTCCTCCAGTGCCATCTCGGCCGTTGCGGCGAAACCACGTGGTGTGCTGTCGCCGAATTCCAGGGTGCCGCCACGATGCGATGCGATGCGTGTCATTCTAGTGTCCTCGACTTACTTGATTGCGCCCATGGTGATGCCGCGCACGAGATGTCGCTCCACGAGCAGAAAACCGATGAGCACGGGCAGGATGGTGATGGTGGAGGCGGCCATGACCAGCGGCCAGTCGATGAGACCTTCGCCGGGATTGACGCGGTAAAGCCGAGCCAGACCGATCTGCA
Source organism: Neorhizobium phenanthreniclasticum (assembly GCF_040066075.1). Lineage (NCBI taxonomy): Bacteria > Pseudomonadati > Pseudomonadota > Alphaproteobacteria > Hyphomicrobiales > Rhizobiaceae > Neorhizobium > Neorhizobium phenanthreniclasticum. Next base: position 19,806 of record NZ_JBEAAL010000002.1, on the reverse strand, counting down.
GCGTGTATAGGTCTTGCCTGCCCACCGCGACGAGCGGCCAAATATAGTTGTTCCACTCAGTGATGAAGATGTAGAGGGCCATGGACGAGATGGCGGGACGCGATAGCGGCACGATGATGCGCCACAGCACCTGCAAGGGTGTCGCCCCGTCCATATAGGCTGCCTCATCCAGCGCTTTTGGAATGCCTCGGATATACTGGCGCAAGAAAAAAGCGGCAAAGCCGTTCGAAATGGCCGGCAGGATTAAGCCGGCATAGGTATCCAGCAATCCGGCCTTCGCAAGCGTTAGATAGTTGGGAATAAGGCTGATATGGCTAGGGATCATCAGGGTCGCCACGGTCGCGCCGAACAACAGATCGCTCGCCGGAAAACGGAAACGCGCGAAAGCGAAGGCCGCAAGCGTGGCAAGTGTTATGCCCAGCACCGTCACGAGACCCGATACGATGAGGCTGTTGGCAAGATAACGGGCGAAGTTGAACTGGCCGATGGCGCGGTCGTAATTGTCGAGCGTGAAGGCCACTTCTCCGGCGTAAAAGGCATCTGCCGTCTGGAAGGACATCCAGATGGAATAGAGCACCGGCGACAGGAACAGCAGTCCGACCAGCAGCGATAGGACCGCAAGAATTTGGTTCTCAGGCTTCATAGTGCACCTTGCTGCCGATGATGCGGGATTTGACGATTGCAAGCGCCACGAGCAGGACGAAAAGGATCACTGCAAGCGCGGAGCCGCGGCCGATGTCGAACAGCACGAAGCCGATTTCGTAGAGCAGGTTCACCAGCATATCGGTTGCGCCGGCCGGTCCGCCATGCGTCATCACATTGACGATGGTGAAGACCTGGAAGGCTTCGATCACCGAGATGATCAGAAGGAAATAGGTGGTTGGCATCACCAGCGGCAGTGTCACGCGGCGAAAGACATGCCAACGGCGTCCGCCGTCGACGGAGGCGGCATCGTAGAGTTCCTGCGGGATCGCCTGCAGGCCGGCAATGTAGATGACGATGTCATAGCCGATCTGTTTCCATGTGTTGACAAAGATCAGCACCCAGAGCGCCAGATGTGGGTCCTGCAGCCATTGCGGACGGCCAAGACCGAGCGGCTCGAGCAGCGCGTTCATCATGCCGTAATCGGTCGAGAAGACCCAGGAAAAGACCACGGCGATGGAGACGGTGGAGGTGACCGAGGGCAGGAAGAGCGCCCCGCGCAGCAGTCGTGATGACAAGGTCTCGCGCACGAGATAATTCGCAATGACCAGCGCCGCACCGAGCCTTAGAGGAACGGAGAAGACGGCGAAAAGTGTGGTGACCCGGAGCGAATTCCAGAAATCGCGCGATAATAGCAATTGCTCGTAGTTACGCAGACCGACGAACGGCATGTTCGACGAAAGGAAATTCCATTCGCGCACGCTAAGGTTCAGGCTTGTGAGGATCGGGATATACGTGAAGACCGCGATGAAGATCATCAGCGGCGCAACGAAGAGATAAGGGGTCAGCTTGCGGAGCATGGCAGAATTTGCGCCGGCGAGAAAAAAAGCCCACCGGCGCCCTTTCGAAGAAGAGGATCAGTTGCTGGTGCGCTGGTTCTCCGCGCGCGTCTGCTCGGCGAAATCCTTCATCGTCTCGTCGACCTTGCGTTGACCCAGCGCCATGGCCTCCCACATCTTGTATTCGGTGGAGCGCATCCAGGTCACGACCGTTGAGCGGGCGCGGCCATGGGCGTATGGCAGCGAGTTGATGGCCACATCGATACCCGGCTGTGTTTCTAGCGCCTTGACGGCGACCGGAAGAGCGGCGCTCTTTTTGTTGATCGGCAGATAGCCGGTGGCGGCAAACCAGGCCGCATTGGCTTCCGGCGAGGCGGCGTAGCTGATGAACTTGTACGCGGCGTCTTGGACTTCCTTCGGAGAACTTGCCATGATGCCGATGCCAGCGCCGCCAATCGGGACCGAGCAGACTTTGTTGCAGGGCATCGGACGCACGACGAGATTGTCGCCGATGGCTTTTTTCGAACCGACATAATTGCCGGTCGAATTCATCATGATGCCGACCTTGCCGGCAAGGAAGGCGTCGCGGCCATTGTCCTCATCCGTTACGCCATCGGGCGACGCTACCTTGTGGTGGTTTACCAGCGAAGCCATCCATTGATAGGCTTCGACCGTATTCGGCTTGTCGAGCAAGATCTCGTTCGTGGTCGGGTCGATCAACTCGCTGTCGTTGGCCATGACAAGACCCCAACGGGCAAACTGGCCGGGCGCTGCGATGCCGGAAATCCCTTCGGAACCGAGCTTTTCGCTGATGGTCTTTGCCGCGGCAAGGATGTTATCGAAGGTCTTTAGCGGCGTCTGCGCCGAAAGGCCGGCGCGGGCAAAGATGTCTTTGTTGAAATAGAGGACCGGCGTGGATGAGTTGAACGGCACGACATAGTTCTTGCCGTTAATAATACCGACTTCGCGCGCGTAATCATAAAGGTCGCTCTTAAGCGGATCGGCGTCGAAATAGGGTGTCAGGTCAGTCAGGATATTGTTGTTGGCAAAGAGGCCGTAGCGGGTGATTTCCAAGATTACGGCATCCGGCGCACGGCGCGCCGGGATTGCAGCCTGCAGCTTTGCGACAATATCGTTATAATTGCCGATGAACTCCGCTTCGACATCGATGCCCGGGTTGGCGGCCTCGAACTGGGTGATTATCTTGGCGAGAGCCTCACCCTGACCTTTGTTGAAAGAGTGCCAGAACTTGACCGTTGTGGCCGCGTCAGCCGTGCCGAGCGTGCCGAACAGCGCAAAGACGGTTGCAGCAATCGTAGAATGCAATTTGCGTGTCATGTCTCTCTCCTATGCAAATGAAATTGCAATGGAGGCGGTGTAACTCCGTTAGGAGACAGTTCGGTGAAGCCTTTGTTAAACTTTGATGACGGGCGACTTCGTCGCCCTGTCGAACGTGTGGGGGATGACCGGGAATTTGCATGTTCAACGACCTGCAACGGCGTCCATCCTGTCGCGAAAGACGCCTGTTTGTACATGAAGGGAACCAAACCTGATGGGGCGCGTCATGGCCGATAGCATCGAAGTGACTTGGTGCGGATGAGGCATCGTCTGCAGTTCAGTCGGCCTGCCGACCGCGTCCCTTCAAAAATCGCGTTGACTGCGTAATTTGTCTGTGATTGATTGTTGACAATCGATGAGCAACAAAAAAGGTGTTCGGTGAACGAGCAGGGTGGCCGAGGTTTCATTCGCATTCCAAAGGCGACATTTCGCGCGCACATCGTCGATGGTCTGCGGAGCGCCATCCTGAAAGGTGAAATTTCACCTGGAGCACAAGTCACCGAATCGAGCCTTGCAGAGCAGTTCGGCGTCAGTCGCGGTCCGTTGCGCGAGGCCATGCGCCAGCTGATTGACGAGGGTCTCCTCGTCACGATCCCTTACACAGGAACCCATGTCGTTGAACTGTCCGTGGATGATGTCCGCGAAATCTATTCCATGCGTGTCAATCTCGAAATCTTTGCGTTCGAGCTGGTGTGGGAGAAGCGTGACGAAGCGTTCCGTCAGGGTCTGCTGTCGCGCCAGGCGGAATTGACGCGTTGCATCGACAGTGGCGATGATGTCGCCAGTATTGACGCTGAACTCCAGCTTCATGGCTTTGTCTACGAAGTTTCCGGCCACAAGATCCTGCAAAAGACTTGGGAAAGCATCCGTGGTCGCCTGCAACTCTATTGGGCTGCGCATCATCGAGCACACGGCATCCGTGGGCCCCGCCGCGATGGTCACGACAGTTATGTTGCTAATGCGTTGGGAGAGAGTCTGGATGTGATGCGGACTGAAATCAGGGCGCACATGGCGCGCGGCGGACAGCAGACCGAAGATTTTCTGCTTTCGTCGAACGCTGGCAAGCTGGAGCGGTCGGACGTCCAGGCAAGGGCTACGAGATGACGGACGCCTTCTGTCCTGCTCATTCTGTCTTGATGATGGGATGCGGCAACATGGGCGCGGCGATTGCCGCTGGCGTGTCCGCGCGCATGCCATTGATCGAAATCACAGCCGTTGATCACGATGCCGCGAGGGCGCGGAAGCTTTTGCCCCCCGATAGCCCTGTTCGTGTCCTGCCCAGTGTCGAAAGCCTGGGGGCAAGGGCTTTCGATGTCTGCATCCTTGCCGTCAAGCCGCAACAAGTCGAGGCGGCACTTCAGACGGCGCAGAATAATGTCGCCGGCGCGTTAGTCATATCGATTGCAGCGGGAATCCCGCTTGCGCGGATCAGGGCGCGATCGGATCAGACAAGTCGCATTGTGCGCGTGATGCCCAATCTGCCCGCGACGGCCGCTTCCGCAATGAGCGTAGGCCATGCCGCGCCGGACACGATTTCAGATCTGGATCGAAAGGTCGTCGAAGCTTTGTTTCAAGCCATCGGCCGCTTTTGCTGGGTGGAGCAGGAAAGCGACATTGATCTTGCAACCGGCATCTCCGGCAGTGGACCTGGTTATGTTTTCGCCTTCACGGAGCATTTGCAGCGGGCCGCGGAGCGTATGGGTTTCGCCACTCCCGTCGCCGAGCTTTTGGCGCGCCAAACAGTTGTCGGCGCTGCTCGCCTTCTTGAACTGGATAGCCGCGGCGCACGCGAACTGAAAGACGCCGTCACCAGCCCCGGCGGAACGACACAAGCCGGCCTTTCCGTTCTGGAGGCGGAAAACGGCCTTGCCGAACTGTTGATGAAAACAACGGCGATGGCGGCGAGCCGCGCAACGGAACTCGCAAAATTACACGAACAAGAGCCGCAAAGGCCGTGATCACGTCAAAACCTCAGAGGACGAACAAATGATTACCACACGGAGAACCCTTCTCGCCGCACTGACCCTTGCCCTGACGGGGTTTGCCACATCGGCGTTCGCTCAAGACGCTTCCACGCTTGATCGCATCAAGCAGGACAAGCAACTGCGCATCGGCGTGACCTCCGCTGAGCCTTGGTTTTTCAAGGATCCGATGACGGAGAAATGGACAGGCGTTGGTGTAGCCATGGGCGAGAAATTGGCCACCAGTCTCGACGCGACGCTTGTTCCTGTCGAAACGACATGGGCAAACGCGGTGGCGGCACTTCAGGCCAATCAGATCGATATGATGTTTGTGCTCGATCCCACGGAAGAGCGCAGGAAGGCCATCGATTTCCCGGATGCGCCTCTCTTCTACTATGCCATGGGAGCGCTGGTCGCGGCGGATTCCGCCGCAAAGTCCTGGGAAGACATTGATAAGCCCGGCACGCGCATCGGGGTGACGCTTGGGACCTCGCTCGATAAGAACATCACTGCTATGGCGAAGAACGCCGAAATCAATCGCTTCTCCAGCAATGATGAAGCCATCGCAGCCTTTGCCGCCAGACGCGTCGATGTCGTCGTGCAGTTCCATCCGGCGCTTGTGGTTCAGTATTCGCGTCTGAAGCTCGGCAAGGTCATCTTACCCACGCCCGTCAATCCGGTGCCGACCAGTGCGGGCCTGCGCAAGGAAACGACCCCCGCCTTCCGCAACTGGATCAGCGAGCAGTTCGCCGAGCTCTACAAGAACGGCGTGCCGGACCAGATCTTCAATGGTTACCTGAAGTCGAAGAACATCGATCCCGCCGGCATTCCGGGCCTGGTCAAGGAAGCGTGGAAATAGCAATGAGCGAGAGGGGAGGGCAAGTCCTTCCCCTTAAGCCTCCTGCCTTCGTCACCAGATCAATCGCCGGGAATGCGCGCCTGGCGGTTGCGGCCCTGCTCCTTGCAAGGAACCTCAGTCTCATGAGCTATCACTGGGATTTTTCCGGGGTATGGTCCCGCTGGGACCTGCTGCTGACCGGACTCGTGAACACGGTCAAGATCGCCGGCATCTCGATCGTCCTTGGCGTCATCGTCGGGCTGCTGCTGGCTTTCATGAAGCTCTCGCCCCGACGGTTCCTGTCCGTACCCGCCGCCGCCTTCATCGAGTTCTATCGCAATACGCCGCCGATCATCCACTTCTTCTGGTTCTATTACGCCCTGCCGGTGCTGGCCAATGTCAGCCTCAATCCCTTCGTCGCGGCAGTGCTTGCGCTATCCACGCAGTCGGGGGCCTTTTATGCGGAAGTGTTTCGCGGCGGCATCGTGTCGATCGAAAAGGGCCAGTGGGAAGGTGCTCGGGCGCTCGGCATGCGGCATTCGCAACTGATGCGCCGCATCATCCTGCCGCAGGCCATGACGAGAATGTTTGCGCCTTTCGTGGAGCGCTCCTTCGAGCTTACCAAGACCACGGCGCTCGCCTCGACGCTGGCCTATGCCGACCTCCTCTACCAGGCCATGCTGGTCAACAGCGAAACCTTCCGCCCGCTTGAGGTCTACACCACCATTGCCCTGATGTACGTCATCCTGCTTGTCACGGCCAGCGCGCTTGCCCGTGTTGCCGAAGCACGCCTGACGGCCTATCGCTGAGGAGCCGCAGCATGGATTACCAGTTTGATTTCGTGCTTGTGCTTCGAAGCCTGCCGGTTCTGTTACGAGGGCTGCTCGTCACCGTCGAACTCTGGGTGCCGAGCGTTTTCATCGGCCTGTGTGCGGGCTTCCTGCTGTCGCTGGCGCGGCTGTCGAAATCGCCATGGCTGAGGATGCCGAGTCTGTTCTACATCGAGCTCTTTCGCGATACGCCGGTACTCATCCAGTTGATCTGGTTCTTCTACGCGTTTCCGATCATCATCGGTGTGCAGCTGTCACCTTTCGCCGCGGCGCTGCTGGGCCTGGCGCTGAACACATCGGCCTATTCGGCAGAAATCTTCCGGGGCGGCATTCAGTCGATCGCGCAGGGACAGTGGGAAGGTGCGCGTGCGCTTGGCATGCGTCATTCAAAGATATTGCAACGCATTATTCTGCCGCAGGTCTTCAAGCGCATGCTCCCGGCCTTCACCAACCGGGCTATCGAAGTCGCGAAGATGTCCTCGCTTGCCTCGGTACTGTCGGTGCATGAACTGATGTACCAGGGGCGGCTGCTCAGCTCCACCTACTATCGGCCGCTCGAAATCCTGACGACCGTGGCCTTCATCTACTTCGTCCTCATCTATCCCGGCACCTGGCTTTCCGCGCGTCTAGAGCGGCGCCTTGCGGCGAAGGCCTGATGTTTCCAAGGAGAACCCCGCCATGACCGAGCCCATTCTTCGCGTCACCGATCTGCAGAAGTATTTCGGCGATCTGCATGTTCTCAAGGGCATCGACTTTTGCGTCGAGGCCGGTGAGCGCATCGCCATCATCGGCGGCAGCGGCTCCGGCAAGAGCACGTTTCTGCGCTGCCTGAACTTCATGGAAATGCCAAGCGGCGGCACGATTGCGCTGGACGGCAAGCCGATCGGCAAGCCCCATGGCCCGGACGGCGCCCGCCGTTATCCCGAATCCGAGCTGTGCACGGTGCGTGAGCGCGTCGGCATGGTTTTCCAGCAGTTCAATCTGTTTCCGCACATGACCGTGCTGGAAAACGTGATGGAGGGGCTGCTGACCGTCAAGGGCATGAGAAATGCTGCAGCGAGGGAGAGGGCCGTGCGCGAACTCGAAAAGGTGGGGCTCGGCACCAAACTCGATGCCTATCCCGGCAAGCTGTCCGGCGGGCAGCAACAGCGTGTCGCCATTGCCCGCGCCCTGGCCATGGAGCCGGAAATCCTGCTGTTCGACGAGCCGACCTCGTCGCTGGACCCGGAATTGGTCGGAGAAGTTCTGCGTGTCATTCGCCAGTTGGCCGATGAGGGGCGCACCATGCTTCTCGTCACGCATGAGCTGGGCTTTGCCTATCACTTCGCGACCAAGGTCATTTTTCTGGCTGACGGCGTGTTTCATGAGGTGGGCACGCCCGATGATGTTCTGAAGAACCCCCGGCAGGAACGAACGCGCGCCTTTCTCGAACGCTTTAGCGAATTCGGATTCTGAATCCGGATAACTTACAAGGAATATGAACATGAATGCAGTTGCCGCCAGCAATACCAGCTCCCAGGGTTACGTGGCTGACCACCGCAACGATAATGTGCTGATCTACCTGAACGGCGAATTCTTCAAGCGCGACGAGGCCAAGGTTTCTGTCTTCGATGCCGGTTTCGTCCTGGGCGATGGCGTTTGGGAGGGCGTTCGTCTGGTGAACGGCAAGATCATCGCCCTGGATGAACATCTCGACCGTCTTTACGAGGGGGCCAATTCGATCCAGCTCGACATCGGCATGACCCGCGAGGAGCTGGCCGAGGCCCTGTGGCAGACCTTCCGAAGAAACGACATGACGGACGGTGCCCATGCACGCGTGATGGTGACGCGCGGCAAGAAGAAGACGCCGAATCAGGATCCGCGCTTTGCGATGGGACAGGCCACAATCGTGATTATTGCCGAGTTCAAGATCCCGAAGCCGGAATCCAAGTCAAAGGGTCTCTCCTTGATGACCTCCACCATCCGCTGCAGCACGCCAGATGTGTTCGATCTGCGGCTCAACTCCCATAGCCGCCTGAACTTCATTCACGCGCTCATTCAGGCAATCAATTGTGGCGCCGACGAAGCGTTGATGCTCGATCCGCATGGCTTTGTTGCCAGCTGCAATTCCACCAATTTCTTCATCGTTCGCAGTGAAGAACTGTGGACTTCGACGGGCCGCTACAATTTCAACGGCATCACGCGCAAGAAGGTGATCAAGCTCTATTCGGACGCTGGGCATGTGGTGCGCCAGAAAGACTTCACGCTGGCGGAAGTCTATAGCGCGTCCGAAGCATTCGTGACCGGAACGCTTGGCGGAATAACACCGGTCACGCGTATCGATGGTCGTCATGTCGGCAATGGGCAACCCGGTCCGGTCACGCAGCACATCGCCGATCTCTACGCCGCTTACATCAACGGCTGAGACCTGGTGTTTTGAGTGGTCGAACCGCCATAACCGCAACTCGTCGGCCAGCTGACCGGGGGGCGAGGGCCGCGGTCAATTGGGCATAAAGGAGCAGTGCTCAAGATTCAAAGCGACGCGTGAGCTGAGAGCTTGCGGCAACGGCTGTGCGATCAGAAAGAAGTGAGTTGTCGGGATATGCGACCACAAGATCGAATAGCTCATCGCGCAAGGATTTGCACGGACGCAGGAGGTCAAGAGCCGTCTCGCTGATCGAGGCGTGAGCGCTTTCCAATGTCTCCCGGCATAGGCCGTCGGCGATAACAACCACATTATAGGTGGTGTCATCGGTCTCAGCATCTTGAGCAAAGACTTCATACGGCTGGTTCGGCTCCGCAAGGCCAATGATAAAGCTCAGTAACGTCCCGCTCGCAACCATGTCGCTCAGTTTCCTGGCGAGTTGCAAGCCGGCATTCTCGGCGCGCGTTCTTTTTACCGAATACGCCTGAACCAGGGTGCTGCGGCCGATACCGCGACCGCCCGAAGCCAGCTTGTTTGCTGGAATTCGCAGCACATTCGAAAAGTGCCGGCGCATCTTTGCCGACCAGACGGTCGGGTTCTTGACCAGATCCATGTAGGCCGGGTGTTCGATGGTGCGCAGATCCGTGAGTTCATAAAGCGTGAAGTAGCGATTTTCAGGCTCCAGAAAAGACGCGTAGCGCCGGGCGCGCAGCATTCCGGGTGTCGTCAGCCTTTCAGGCACGTGCTCGAATGTGTGCCAGGCCTCGTATTCCTCGGTCATGGCGCTGGGATAATTGTTCCAGAGAGCCAGAAACGCGCCGCTCATGCACCGCCTCCGATCTGCAGAACGACCTTGGTGGCGACGCGCTGATGGGCAACCCTGAAGCCGGTCAAAGCATCCGCCAATGGCAGCCGGTGCGATATCAGTTTGCTCATCATCACCTGATTGGCCGCAAGAAAGGCGATCACTGCGTCCCAGTCCTCAGCCGGAGCGCGGTAGGAGCCGCGGATTTGCTGATGCATCCTGACGAGTTTGACTAAGTCGATCTCCGCCGGCTGGGGATGAATTCCGACGACCGTGAAGATGCCGCGTTTTTTGAGATACGGAAGTGTTGCTGACACGAGGGCGGGCACGCCCGCTGCTTCGATGATGGCATCGAAGGGCGACAGTTTTGAAAGCGTCTCGTCAATAGTGACATGCTTTGTGTCGACCAAGTATTCGAAACCGATCGCGCGAAGCGCTGCCAGCCTCGGCTCGTCATCGCGCCCCATGACGACCACGTCGGCACCCTTGGCACGTGCCAGGACAGCGATACCTTGCCCGATGAAGCCCGGCCCAATCACCAGGATCTTCTGCCCAGGACGGACATCTGCCGTCGCGACAGCTTCGGCGCAAACGGTCATCGGCTCGGTCAGCGCGGCTATACCCATATCCAAATTGTCTGGAAGAGCATGGCAGTTGCTATAGGGGACGCAGACGAATTGGCTGAACGCACCATTGCGACTTATGCCAAGGCCTTTTCGATTGCTGCAATTATCCTCATCGCCGGCAAGGCAGGCGGCGCAAGTGCCACACGTCGTCGAGGGCCGAGCGGTGATGCGCCTGCCGATCAAGGCTGGTTCGAGCCCGTCGCCGACTGCCGTAATCGTCCCTGAAAACTCGTGCCCGAGGGTGACTGGCATAGCGCTTTGCATCGACTCGTACCCGGCCGTCCATTCCGCGATATGCAGGTCGGTGCCGCAGATCCCAGCGGAATGGACACGAACGAGAACTTCGCCCGCCGGGACCAGGTCCAGTGTCTCAACCGTGCGCAACTCCACGCCGACGCCGGGCCGGACTTTTTGCAGTGCCAACATCTTGGTCTCTCCGGAAGTCGAGGGGGCTAACCGCGCCAGCTCAAGAAATGGCGTTCAATCTGGCCGATGATGAAGTTCACGATCAGGCCGAGTACAGAAAGTATCGTGACACCCGCAAAGAGCTTTTCGAGATCGTAAAGCGAGCCCGCTTCCAAAATATAGGAGCCGACGCCGTATTGCGCGCCAAGCATCTCTGCTGCGACCAGAAGGATGATGGCAATCGAAATCGAGACGCGCAGGCCGGAAAGAATGGCTGGGAAGGCTCCAGGAAGCACGATCTTGCGAACGATCGACCACCAGCTCAGACCAAAACTCTGTCCCATTCGCACCAAGGTCCGATCGACGTTATCAACGGCGCCGTAGGTTGCGACGACTGTTGGCGTAAAGGTTCCAAATGCGATGAGCGCATATTTCGACATCTCATCAATGCCGAACCAGATGACGAAAAGCGGCAGCAAGGCGATTTTCGGAATGGGAAAAAGCGCCGCCACGAGCGGCACGAGGCCGGCACGCACATAGCTGAACAGACCGATAAAGACACCGAGGGAAATGCCGACCGCGATACCGAGGGCTCCGCCGATGAAGAGGCGCTGCAGCGATGGCAGAAGATGCCGCCAGAGACCGCCGGTCTGCCAGAGCTGAACCAGTGTTTCGAAGACCGCGGAAGGACGGGGCAGGGTGAGGTTCGAGATGAACCCGGTGCGCGTGCCGATCTCCGCGATGAGCAGCAACGCCACGAAAACGGCGAGCGCCATGCCGCGTACGGGCGTCGGTGAAAAGCCGCCCCCACGAAACGGAACATGCTTTACGGATTCGTTCTTTGGCTCCGCCCCAACTGTAGATTGTGTTGAAACCAATGTTACTTCAGACATCGGCCAATTCCTTGTCGGCAGCCATTGCTTCTTCACGCATCAGCTCCCAGAGCTGCTTCTGCTTTTCCTCGAGAACCGGGTCGCCGAGGTGGCGATCCGCCAGCGGAATATCGATATCGACAATTTCGCGGATACGTCCCGGCCGACGGGAAAGGACGATCACACGGTGACCAAGCCGGACAGCCTCGTTCAGGTTGTGCGTGACGTAGACCGACGTGAACGGCTGGCGCGTCCAAAGCGAGACGAGGTCGTCCATGAGCAGTTCACGCGTCTGGCTGTCGAGCGCCGAAAGTGGTTCGTCCATCAGCATCACTGCTGGGCGCACCGCCAGCGCGCGGCTGATGGCGACCCGCTGGCGCATGCCACCCGACAATTGCTTGGGGAGGGCGTGACGGAAATCCGAAAGGCGGGTGCGTTCCAGCACGTCCGCGACGATCGCGTCCATCTCGTTGCGCTTCAGCCCATGATCCTCGAGGACCAGCTTGATGTTGCCCTCGACGGTGCGCCAAGGCAGCAGAGCGAAGTGCTGGAAAACATATGTAAGCGGGTTGAGACAGTCGCTCGGCGGCTGACCCACCTGAAGGACTTCACCCGCGCAGGGGCGCTCCAGCCCGCCGAGAAACCGCAGCAGGGTGGACTTGCCGCAGCCGGAAGGTCCGATAAGACAGGCGATCTGGCCTTGTGGAATGTCGAGCGAGATGTCGCGTAGAACTTCCACGGCGCCGTAGTGATGAGTGATGTTCTTGAGCTTCAGATCCATAAGGGGTCCCCACCGGAGGCTCTTTTTGGGCCTCCGATATTGTTGCAAGCCGATCAGATCGTCTTGACGTAGGACGTATCGAAGAGCTGTTCGTTGCTGATGGCGTCTTTGACCATGTCTTCCGACTTGAACCATTCCAGCTGTTCGACGCAGCTTTTGAGCGACAGAGCCAATCCCTTGTTAATGCGCATCGCACCTTCGATCAGGTTCTGCTTGGCAACGTCGTACGGGCTGTCCTTTTCCACATATTTGTGGACGAGCTTCGCCACAGCGTCGCGCTCCTCGTCGTTCGACGTCTTATCCACGAAGGCGCCGTTGTAGTCATCGATCGCCTTGGCGTAAGCCTTGATGAAGGATTCCGTCAGCGATCGGTTGTCCTTGGCGTTCTTCGTCGAGGTAAAGGCTGTCGTGACCTGATAGTCAGGCGCATAATCGGATACGATGCCGATCTTCTTGGCAGCGCCTTCGCGGATCATTTTGTTGGCAACGTTCGCCTGGATTGCCCAGGCATCGATCTGACCGGTTGAAAGCGCGCCGACGATGGCGCCGAGCTTTTGCAGCGGACGCAGCTGGATATCAGCGAGCTTGATGTTGTTGGCGGCTGCGATCTTGTGCGCCATAAAATGAAACGACGAACCTGCGGTGGTAATTCCGAAGCTCTTGCCTGCCAATTTCGAGGGGTCGGTCAGGCCAGCGTCATACGCTTTGTTGGATGCCAGAATAACGGCGCCGACAACGCCCTTTTCTTCCGTCAACGCACCGCCGACGACCTTGACCGCGTCCTTCTGGGCGAGGCTAATCAGGCCACCGCTCATAGCGGTAACGCCGAACTCGGCATCGCCGGATGCGATCGCCACAGCCATTGGCTGCGCGGCTTCGAAAAACTTCAGTTCGATGTCGAGGCCTGCATCCTTGAAGTAGCCGCGCTCGTAAGCGATGAAGCTTGGCGCATGGCTGGCAAGACTGAGGACCGCGAGATTGCGCCTGCTTGCCGCGCGGGCCGGAATCCCGAAAGCTGCTGCGGCGCCCGCAGCTCCCATGGTTAGAAGTGCCTGGCGACGGTTCAAGGTTAAATTCATCTTGGAAATCTCCTCCTATCGACGCCTATGTGACGTCGTATCTTTTCAGTGCCACTCAAATTGAGCGAGTACAACAAACAATGATTATGCTTCCCATGCCTTGAGGGCATGATGGCGCCCCTAACGTCCATGTTTGACCATGCCCGAGTTCAGGAGAGCTTGCGCGACAGGATCTCGATCAATTTCCGCAGATTGGCGGAATGTGGCCTTCGCCGGTTCCAAAGTACCGAAATCTGGAAATGCGGGGCATTGTCGAGAGGGCGGATGACGAGATTGCTGCCGACCGGGCCAAGCGTCGTTAGGTAATCGACGAGGACTATGCCCATCTGCTCGTTGGCAAGTGCCAACGCCGTGTCGGAAAAACGGGCAACCGCCTTGGCATTGACCTTGATACCCGCACGATTAAGAAAGCTGTCGACAACTTTTTGATGAGCGCCGCCGGCTGCAAATGCAACGAAGTCGGCCCCTTCCAGATCCGAGGCCTTGATGACGGTTTCGACAGCCAGACGATGACTTTTGGGGATACACGCAACCAGATCGGCATTCCCGACCACTTCGGTTGCGATCAACGGATGCTCTGAGGTCGCAATCGTCACCACGGCTTCGCCGCGGCCGGCTATGAGATAATCCTCTATCTGGTCAACGGGAAGAACGTCGAAGAAGAGCTCGATGCCAGGCACTTCGACGGAGAGATCCCTCAATGCCTGAGGCACCAGTGCGCGTGCGACGCTGGCTGTCGAACCCGTTCGAAAGATGGCGGTCTCGCCGCGGGCGATGCGGCCGATCTGGTTCCCGACGCCTGTGAGTTGCCGCATCAGCGGATCGATCTCGGCGTGAATTTCCAACGCCTCCGACGTCGGCACGAGGCCGTTGCGATCGCGCAGGAAGAGCGCAATCCCAAGTATGTCTTCGATGCGGCGGATCGTTCTGCTCAATGCAGGCTGCGAGACGTTCAGCACCTTCGACGCGCCGGTAATCGAACGGGCCTGCATGACCGCGTGAAACACTTCGATCTGGCGGAGGCTGAGCAGGCCGTCAACCGGCTTCGCTGCTACCGGCCTGTCGTCGTCATCCCGTGATGGCATCTGCATTTCTTTCTAAGAAGGGCAGCAGCAGATCGAGGATTTCGTCAGCACGCGTCTCCGGCAGCAGATGGCCGCCGGAAAGACCGCGGCCTTCTACGATGTGCGCCCAGTCCGCCCATATGTCGAGCGGTTCCCGGCCACCGCCATAACGTCGCCCGTCTTCCCAAAACACAAGCACTGGAGCCGCAATCTTGCGGCCTGCGGTGCGATCGGCAAGATCGTCTTCTTCATCGACCGTGGCGCCCGCCCGATAATCTTCGCACATCACATGCCGGACCTCGGCCCGATCAAACGCTGTCCGATAGTCTTCCAGCGCCAACGGGTTTAGTTTTTCGATGCCCTTCGCCATCTTGTTGAGGGTGAGATCGATCAGAAAGCGGGGATCTCCCGCCATCAGTTTTTCAGGCAAAGGTGCGGGCTGGGCCATCATGAACCAGTGCCAGGCGCCCAATCCAAACGTCTTGCCTGCGCCCTCCCACATTTCCGGGGTGGGCACCACGGTTACGGAAACAAGCGCCGTCACGGCTTGAGGGAAATCGAGGGCCATCCGATACGCGACACGCCCACCGCGATCATGACCGACAGTGACAAAGCGATCGTGGCCGAGCGCCTTCATCATGTCACGCAGACATTGCCCCATGCGTCGTTTTGAGCCCATGCCTTGTGCAGAGCTTTTAAGATCGCTGTCTCCGTAGCCCGGCAAATCGGGCACCACGACGGTATAATCGTCGGCAAGGACAGGCGCGATGCGATGCCATGCAGCTCTGGTTTCGGGATACCCGTGCAGAAGCAAAACCGCCGGACCGGAGCCGGCTGTCAGGACAGCAAGGTTTGCGTCGGCCGTCTCGACGACCTTGTTTTCGAAACCAGGGAAAAGTGCGTTTACGGGTCGTTGCATGGTTTGATTATTCCGTTGGTAAAGTTGCTTTCCCTCAAGGCGACGTCGCGAAGCGCCATGATCAGGCTTTCGACCGTGGTCGGCCGGGGGCGCAGGCGGCTGGTGTGAACATAGGCGGAAACCGACACGCTGTTTGCGATCGGAACGGCCGCCATCCTGGCGGTCGCGCAATCTATGGCGGAAAACGCATCGAGTATGGTGACGCCGATCCGCTCGGCGACGAAGGACAGCGCGGCCTCGACGAAATGGACGTAGACGGCGGTATTTCGCACGGCGCCGCTTCGGCGATAAGTCTCGTCAATGTAAAGGCCATGCGTCGTGGTCGAACCGAAGGAGATAAGGGTCTCCTCCGACAATTCAGCCGGGCTTATCGATGCTCTGCCCGCCAATCGATGGTCGGCAGGCATCACGCAGACCAGTCCGGCTTCGGCGATCGCGGTCGTCTCAATAACCGGGTCGTCGATCCGGGCAATGGTCGCCACGCATGTTCCTCGTCCAAAAAGCAGATAGTCGCGGATATCCCGCTGCGGAAGCGAATCGCAATAATAGGTGCCTGCCGCCCCTGCCAATTGCAGCCGCCTCAAGGCCTTCGGGATGAGCCGCATGCCGATACTGGGTGTCGCACCGAAGCGGAATGTCGATGCGTTGCCGCGGGCGATGGAATAGATGGAATCCGAAAGCATTTCGGCCTGCTGGTGGACACGCTCAACCTCTTCGAAGATGAGCTGAGCCTCCTGCGTGGGCACGAGCTTTCCGCCGATGCGGCCGAACAGCGCTATGCCGAGCTGATCCTCCAGGCGTTTTATGGCGATGGATAAATTGGGCTGCGAAACACCCAGATGCCGCGCCGCAGCAGTTAGCGAATTCGTCGCCATTACGATGCGAAAGATCTCGATCTGGCGTTCCTTGAGTTTGGGATTCGCCACCCCGCTGCACTCCTGCTCATAAATCCGATTTATGAAGTGCATCTGTTTCCATATTGGCGTCAATGGCTGAGGATTTCTATCCTGCAACCAAAAAAGAGGAAGCTACCATGATGATAGGCAGTTCCACCCGTTTGGTCGCGATGATCGGCACGCCGATCAAGCAGGTAAAATCCCCTGTGAACTTCAACACCTATTTCGCAACCACCGGCGAAGACAGAGCGATGATCCCGATCGACCTGCGGTCAGAGCAGGTCGAAGACTTCATCAAGTTGGTTGGCGGATGGGAAAATCTCGATGGGTTTGTCGTCACCATCCCCCACAAGACCGCGGTTGCCCGGCTGATCCATGAGCTGACCCCACGTGCACAATTCCTGGAGGCTATAAATGTCGTCCGGCGACACGCCGACGGCCGGTTGTCCGGAGATATGACGGATGGCGAGGGATTTATCCAGGCAGCAAAGGACAATGGCTTCGTCGCCTGCGGAAAATCCGCCCTGCTGGTTGGGGCAGGCGCGGCAGGCCGTGCGATCGCCCACGCATTGGCTGAGGCGGGTCTATCCGAACTGTTCATCAGTGATATCAATGAGGCTCAGGCAGCAACGCTTGCCGCCCGGCTTGCAGACCTATTCCCCAATCTTACCGTGAAGGCCGGCTCCATTCCGCAAAAGACGTTTGACCTCCTGGTAAATGCCTCGCCTTGCGGGATGGGTGTCGCAGATCCCCTGCCGGTGCCGGAAAGCGCCATGAGCCTTATGGCGCCAGGCGGATTGGTTGCCGATGTCGTCACCAGTCCGGAGCAGACCCCATTGCTGAAACTGGCGGCCCAACGCGGATTGAAGATCCAGTTGGGACACGAGATGGCCAAGGCACAGCTTCTTGCACTTGGCAGGGCGATGGGCGTCATCGGGGGAGAGCCCACCAGATGACTGTCACACGGGATACGCGATACGACGTGGTTGTTGTTGGCGGCGGCGCTGCGGGCATGAGCGCTGCGGTTGCGGCCGCGAAAATAGGTGCCAAAGTTGTTCTCATCGAGCGATATGGCTTCCTCGGTGGTGCCGCCGCAAACTCCCTCGTACTGGCCTATTGCGGCTTCTTCCAGAAGGGAGCGCAGCCTGTAGTGGCCGTCCGCGGCATCGGCGAGCAATTCTTGAATATCCTTGCGAGCCTCGGCCAGGACATTTCTCCTTTCGTTTCGCCGAGCGGCAACAGGATTATTCTGCTTGATCCGGAAGCAGTGAAGTTTGCCGGCGATCGACTGCTGGAGGAAGCCGGTGTCTCAATCTTGCTGCACAGCTGTGTCACCGGCGCGACTGTCGACGACGGCCGCATCACGTCGATCACCGTCACAGATCATGCCGGAGGCTATGAAATTGGCGCCAATGTCTTTGTCGATGCAAGCGGCGAGGCGACACTTGCATCTCTGTCCGGCGTGGACATGACGGTCGACAGTTTCACCAGTCGCCATGTTCAGCCGGCCTCCATGCCGGTCCGGATCGGCGGCGTCGCCCCCGGAATCGCATTCGACCGGGAGCGCATGGCGCAGCTGATCGCCAACCATAACCTGTCGCAGCAGACACCAATCCATCGTCGCGACGGCGGCGTCATGTTTCGGCTGCCCATATCCGGGGATTACTGGTGGATGACGATCGACCTTGCCACGGATGGATTGACGGGAGCCGACCTCGGCGCGGCGGAGCGGCAGGCGAGACGGGAAGCGTGGCGCAATCTTGATCTTCTGCGCCAACTGCCCGGTTTTGAGAAGGCTTTCATCGTGGCCACAGGACCGCAAATCGGCATTCGCGAAACCCGCCGGCCAAGATCCCGGGAGGACTTAACTGGCAAGGCATTGGAGCAGGGGCTGCGGCGCGATGATGGGATAGGCCGTGCCGCATGGCCCATGGAAGTCCATGAGGCGCCAGGGCGCGCCCGGTTCATTGACATTGGCGGCGGCGGCTTCGCGGACATCCCACCGGGCGCCTTGCAGGCAGTCGATTTGGATAACCTCTACCTGGCGGGAAGAGTAGCCGGGGCGGATGCGCTTGCCTATGGCTCCTCCAGGGTGATGGGCACCGCTTTTTCAACGGGGCAAGCCGCCGGCGTGATGGCGGCATTAAGCGTTTCGTCTCATTTGGAGGTGAGATCGGTCAGGAAGGAACTGAGCGCTCAGAACGCATTGATTTGACTTGCGCGACCCATGGGATCTGAAGAGCCGATCGCTGGTCCTTTCATGGTCTGGCCCCGATCTTCGGCCGGCGATTGCTGGTGATTCCGCCAGCATCGTCTATGGGATGCTTCCGCCTGGGCTGTTCCGGATCGTGCGCGAACGTTTCCTGGCGCTTCACAACGAACGCCGCGTTTCGCAGGTTCGCCGCACGCCCTAACGCCCAATCCGGTCGACGACAACCCATCTAAATAGGTGGGTTCCAGGGAACAATGGTCAAACGTGACGTCGGCGGAAGAACGCTCCGGCTGCCACGAGTAGCCAGCCGAGGATCATCGTCGTTCCGCCGGTTGGCGCTGCCATCACAAACAGCCGGTCACCAAGAAAATGCCGGCAGACGAGATCGCCGGCGAAAATGATCGTTCCCGGCATATGGTGGAGGCGGAACCCAGAAACAGCGTGTCGCCTGCGTGGCTTGCCGCCGCCGTCAGGGCGACCCCCATGGCTCCCATCATGTCGCTCACAAAGAGAATCAACGGACGCAGATTGTCGAGTCTTTCCATCGGCCTATTCCCGGTTCTGCATGTGTAGGGCCAGGCGCTCCACCGGTGGCCAGATAATCTCGCGCAGCTTTTCGTTGTCGATCGTTTCGTCCAGTGCACGGCGAAGGCAGAGCCAAACGCTGCCATCGCCCGACGAAAAGTCGACGAGCCAATAACCGTGATGGCGACACTCGAAAGGATGCAGAAGATGATCCCGCAGTTTGAAAACCACTCGACTTGTCCGCCAATCCACGTCCTGGTGAAATGCGCCAGCCGACACCAATCAGCCGGGACATGCCCGTTATTCAGATCATGGCAGCAATGGTGCCGCGGCGCCTTCGGACCTCCGACCGGTCAGATCACGGTGACCTGCCCGGCAAACAGCGCGGGCCGCAGCGGGTCGCCGAATGCCACGGTTATGACCTAACTGATAGACGACGCAAATTTATCCGAGATCCGTAGCCGCAAGCTGGGGCTTTGGCATTTTTTTCTGATTGGCTCGCCAAACGCGGGGGCCATCTTTCGAAACGATTTCCGCGTCAGATGCGCGGATATGAACCGCTCCGGGAATAGCCAGCAATTGTTATCGCCTGTGATATTTCGATGACCCCCTGATTTTGGGGGGGTGCGGTGTTGGGGGCGGGGCATTCTAGGATGGGTTGTGTTTTGATTACGTTCTGATTCGCGTCGAGGGGGCTCAGTCGGGATAGGCGGGTAAGGTTTGCGGGTTTTGCCGCCCGCGTATTGCTTTTCGTTTTTCGGGTGGGGTGG